>NZ_LIQR01000203.1 GCF_001418575.1 Peterkaempfera griseoplana | reverse complement strand
CCCGGCATCCCGTCGCACCGCGCTGGTCGGCGGCGGTGCGACGGGATGCCGGGCCGGGGCCCGACGGTGGGTCGTCAGTCGAGGCGGTGGGAGAGGTGGAGGTCGCGTTCGGTGTTGCCGTCCTCGAGGCGGAGCGCGGTGGCCACCGGCGGATAGCCGCTGGCGATCACGGTGTACTCGCCGGGCTGGAGGTCCCCGAAGCGGAAGGTTCCGTCCGCACCGGTGGTGACCGCGGCCACCACCGTGCCGGTGGAGTCCAGCAGGGTCACCCTGGCGTCGGCGACCGGGTGGCCGCCCTCGGTGCGAACGGTGCCCCGCAGGGTGCCGCTGCCGGCCAGCGCCACGTCCTGCCGGGTCTCCCCGCTGGGGGCGATGGAGACGGTGAGCGCGGTGGGCCGGTAGGCGCGGGCGCTGACCGCGAGGGTGTACTCCCCCGCCACCAGGTCGCGGAAGTCGTAGGCGCCGTCGCCGTCGGTGTGCCCGGTGGCGACGACCTCCCCGCGCGGGTCGGTGAGCACCACCGCGGCTCCGGGGACCGGCGCGCCCTCGGTGGAGCGGACCGCTCCGGTGAGCCGTCCGGTGCCGCCCAGCACCACGTCCAGGTCGACCGGGCGGCTGCCCACGGCGACGGTGACCGCCTGCGGCTGGTGTCCGCCCGCCGCGGCGATCAGCACATAGTGGCCGGAGCGGGGCGCGGCCAGCGCCCAGCTCCCGTCGGGGCCGCTGGCGGCCCGGGCGACCTGGCGGCCGTCCATGTCGATCAGGGTGAGGACGGCGCCCGGTACCGCGCCCCGGTCGGGTTCGCGGACGATCCCGCGCAGCGGGATGCCCGGGGAGGCGGCCGTCCTCGCCGGCTCGGGGGTGAAGGTCTCCGCCGCCTGGGGCGGCACCCCGAGGTCTGCCGGGACGGGGGCGGGCCCGGAGGCCGGATGCGTGGCCAAGGGTTTCTCCTTGAGCAGGAAGGCGAGGACGAAGCCCAGCGCCAGCACGGGCACCAGGTAGAGGAAGATCCGCGGCATGGCGTCGGCGTACGCGGCCACATAGCCGTCGCGCAGCGGCGCCGGCAGGGCGCGGACCAGGGCCGGGGTGATGGAGTCGGGGTCCGGCAGGGCGGGGCCGCCGGGCCGCGCGGGCGGCAGGGACCTGGCCAGGCCGTCGGTGAGGCGGGCGTGGAAGAGGGCGCCGAAGACCGCGGCGCCGACCGACCCGCCGATCTGCCGCAGGTAGTTGTTGGTGGAGGTGGCGGTGCCGATGTCGCGCGGCGGTACGGAGTTCTGCACCGCCAGGACGAGCACGGGCAGCACCAGGCCCACGCCCAGGCCGAGCACGGCCATGGCGGCGGCGGAGACCGCGTACGGGGTGTCGGCGTCCAGCAGCAGCCCCAGCATGGCCATGCCCGCGGTGGAGAGCAGGCCGCCGAGCAGCGGGTAGGGCTTGTAGCGGCCGGTGCGGCTGATCAGCTGGCCGGAACCGATGGAGGCGAGCACGATGCCGCCCATCATGGGCAGCATCAACAGTCCGGAGCCGGTGGCACTGGCTCCGTCGACCATCTGCAGAAAGCTGGGCAGATAGCTGGCGGCGCCGAAGAGCGCCACACCGACGACCACACCGATGGCGCCGGCGACGTTGAAGACCCCGTCGCGGAAGAGCCTCAGCGGCACCACCGGCTCTGCGGCGAACCGCTCGACCAGGGCGAACAGCAGCAGGCAGCAGACGGTGGCGCCGGCCAGTCCCAGGATGACCGGGGATCCCCAGGCGTACTCGGTGCCGCCCCAGCTGGTGGCGAGCACCAGGCAGGTGGAGGCGGCGGCGAGCAGTGCCGCGCCGCCGAGGTCGAGCCGGGGACGCATCGCCGGGCGGGGCAGTCGCAGCACGACCAGGGTGACCAGCAGGGCGAGGACGCCGATGGGGATGTTGACCCAGAAGCACCAGCGCCAGCCGGGTCCGTCGGTGAACCAGCCGCCGAGCAAAGGCCCGGCGACCGAGGAGATGCCGAAGACGGCGCCGATCAGGCCCATGTAGCGGCCGCGGTCCCGGGGCGGGACGATGTCGGCGATGATCGCCTGGACGCCGATCATCAGGCCGCCGCCGCCGATGCCCTGGACCGCGCGGAAGGCGATCAGCTGGTCGATGGTGTGGCACCAGCCGGAGAGCGCGGAGCCGGCGATGAAGACGGCGATGGCGAAGCGGAAGACCCGGTCGCGGCCGAGGAGGTCGCCGAGTTTGCCGTAGAGCGGCAGGACGACGGTGGACGCCAGCAGATAGGCGGTGACCACCCAGGACATCCGGTCCAGGCCGTGGAGCTCCCCGACGATCCGGGGCAGTGCGGTGGCGACGATGGTCTGGTCGAGGGCGGCGAGGAAGAGCGCCAGCATCAGCCCGGCGAACACCAGGCGGATCTGGCGCGGCGTCAACTGCGCTGCGGCGGACGGCTGGGGGACGGGCTCGGCCGGCGCCCTGCGGGCGGCCTCCATCACGGACATGGGGGGATGATTACAGCCGCTGACACTTTGGCCGAACCGGTCTGTTCATCGTGATATCCGCCCCGACCAGGGGTCATGCCGCCCCGCAGCGGCCCGGTTTCACCCACAAGGGGACGCCGCCGGGCATCCGTTCCCCCACCCGGACAGGTGACGCAGCCGGGTGACGCAGCCGGGCGACGCAGCCGGGTGGCTCAGCCGCCGGCGCCGGGCTCCAGCTCCGCCAGCTCCTCCATGGCGCCGGTCACGATGTCCCGCATGGCCCGCTCCGCCCGCTCCGGGTCGCCCGCGCAGACCGCCTCGGCCACCTCGCGGTGGCGGGCGACCGCATAGGGCTCGGGGTGGTGCGGCATCAGATGGTGCTCGGTGCGGCCGGTGAGGACGGCTCCCACCACCTCGCCCAGGTGGGCCAGCATCTCGTTACCGGAGGCCTCCAGCACCACGCGGTGGAAGGCGATGTCATGCCCCAGGAAGACCTCCAGTTCGCCGGCGCGCGCGGTCACGGTCAGCTCCACCGCGAGGGCGCTGAGCTGCCGACGCTGGTCGTCGGTGGCGTTGCGGGCGGCGAGCGCGGCGGCGGCGGGCTCCACGGCGGCCCGCAGGCCGCCGAGCGAGCGCAGCTGCGCCGGGCGGTCGGCGCCGGCCAGCCGCCAGCGGATCACCAGCGGGTCGAAGACGTCCCAGCCGGACCGGGGCTGGACGGTGATCCCGACCCGGCGGCGGGAGGCCACCATCCGCATGGCCTCCAGGACCCGGACCGCCTCCCGGACCACGGTGCGCGAGACGCCGTAGCGCGCCTCCAGCTCCTCCATGCGCAGCACGGTGCCCTCGGGGATCTCACCGGAGGCGATGGCGGGGCCGAGGCCGGCGAGCAGGTGGCCGTGCAGGCCCTGGATGTCCATCGGACCAGAGTAGAGCGATGCACTCATATGACGATTGCATATCGAGCGCTTGAATAAGTCATACCTTTGGGTCCATAGTTCCCAGCAGCCGGATGGGCGTCCCCCACACCGGTCGAACACCGTCAGGAGCATCAAGATGGCTCTCAGTGCCGAGAACCAGCGGCCGTGCGTCGTGGTGATGGGCGTGTCCGGGGTCGGCAAGACCACTGTGGCGCAGCTGCTCGCCGAACGGCTGGACGTTCCCCTCGCCGAGGCGGACGACTTCCACCCCCCGGCGAACATCGCCAAGATGTCGGCCGGGACACCGCTCGACGACACCGACCGGCAGCCGTGGCTGGAGGCCATCGGCCGCTGGCTGGCCGACCGCGACGCGGCCGGGACCGGCGGGGTCGTCACCTGCTCGGCACTGAAGCGGAGCTACCGGGACACCCTGCGAGCCGCCTCCCCGGGCGTCTTCTTCCTGCACCTGACCGCGGACCGCGCCCTCATCGCGGACCGCATAGGCCACCGCAGCGGCCACTTCATGCCCGCGTCCCTGCTGGACTCCCAGCTGGCGACGCTGGAACCGCTCGGCCCGGACGAGAGCGGCGCCTCGCTCGACGCCGGACCGGACACGGAACACCTCATCGAGATGGCCGTGGCCGCCGTGCCACGGCCCGTCAACGGAGACCTCGAGTGACCATCGCCCTCCACACTCCCGGGACGGCCTCCCTGCTGGCCGCCACCGCGGACACCCTGCCCCACAGCGGCAGCTCCGGCAGACTCGTCGCCGCCATGCTGATCGGCATCGCGGTGATCGTGCTGCTGATCACCCGGCTGAAGCTGCACCCCTTCCTGGCCCTCACCCTGGGATCCGGGGTCCTCGCCGCAGTGGCCGGCGTGCCCTTCGACAAGCTGATGAGCAGCTTCACCACCGGCCTGGGCTCCACCGTGGCCAGCGTCGGCGTCCTGATCGCCCTGGGCGCCATGCTGGGCAAGCTGCTCGCCGACTCCGGCGGCGCCAACCAGATCGCGGACACCATCCTGTCCCGCTCCGGCCCCCGGGCCCTGCCCTGGACCATGGCCCTGGTCGCCGTGGTGCTCGGCCTGCCGCTCTTCTTCGAGATCGGCGTGGTGCTGCTGATCCCGATCGTGCTGCTGGTGGCCCGCCGCGGCAATCTGCCGCTGATACGCGTCGGCATCCCCGCGCTGGCCGGCCTGTCGGTGCTGCACGGCCTGGTGCCCCCGCACCCCGGCCCGCTGGTGGCCATCGACGCCCTGCACGCCGACCTCGGCCCGACCCTGGCGCTGGGCCTGCTGGTCGCCGTCCCGACCGTGGTGATCGCCGGTCCGCTGTTCTCCCGGGTCGCCGAGCGCTGGGTGGGACCGCTGCAGATCCCCGCCGCCCTCGGTACGGACACCGAGGCCGAGCAGGCCCGCGAGCGGGACGGCGTCCGCACCCCGAGCTTCGGCGCCACCCTGGCCACCATCCTGCTGCCGGTCGTGCTGATGCTGGTCAAGGCGTTCTGCGACGTGGTGATCGACGACGACAAGGCGCTGGCGCAGCGGATCTTCGACTTCGTCGGCTCGCCGCTGATCGCGCTGCTCGCCGCGGTGCTGCTGGGCATGGTCACCCTGGGCCGTGCCGCCGGCTTCACCAGGAGCCGGATCGCCGTCACCGTCGAGCGGTCGCTCGGGCCGATCGCCGGCATCGTCTTCATCGTGGGCGCGGGCGGCGGCTTCAAGCAGACCCTGGTCGACGTCGGCATGGGCGATGTGATCGCCGGCTGGTCCGACAAGTGGCACATCTCGGCGCTGCTGCTGGGCTGGCTGGTCGCGGTCCTGATCCGGCTGGCCACCGGCTCGGCCACCGTGGCGACCGTCACCGCGGCCGGCATCGTCTCCCCGCTGGCCGCCAACATGACCTCCACCCACGCGGCACTGCTGGTGCTCGCCGTGGGCGCCGGATCGCTCTTCCTCTCCCATGTCAACGACGCCGGCTTCTGGCTGGTCAAGGAGTACTTCGGGATGAGCGTCGGCCAGACGTTCAGGTCCTGGTCGGCGATGGAGACCGTGATCTCCGTGGTGGCACTGGTCTTCATCCTGCTGCTGGGGCTGGTGTTCTGACCCTCGCGGGAGGCCTCCCGCGCACAGACGGCGGTGCCCTCCTCCCCCGGCCGGACCCGGGGGAGGAGGGCACCGCCATCGGCGTACCCGGCCCGGGTCAGCCCAGCTCGGCGGCCAGCCGGCCCAGCACCTCGTCGTGGATGCGGTTGATGCCCTTGGGGGCGAAGGTGCGCTCGAAGAAGCCGCCGATTCCCCCGGCCCCCTGCCAGGTGGTCTCCACCACGACCTTGGCCCGGCCCTCGCCGGCCGGGGTGACCGTCCAGGTGATCACCATGCTGGAGTTGGCGTCGGTCTCCACCAGCTCACCGGGGGTGGGCTCGGAGACGGTGAAGAGGCAGTCCCGGATCCGCTTCTCGGTGGCCTGCAGCTTCCAGTGCACCCGGGTGCCCGCGCCCTTGCCGCCCTCGCGCACCTCGTACTCGCTGTACTGGGCGGGCAGCAGCCGGGGCCGGGTCTGCTCGTAGTCGGCGAGGGCCTCGTAGACCCGCTCCGGAGAGGCCTCCAGCACCCGCTGCGTTACGGCGTACACCTGCGACATGTCGTGCTCCTCACTGGGCTCGGCGGCCCGCACGGGCGCCGCGCCACAGCCAACCACCGGCGGTGTACGGCCTCCAAACGCAAGCCGCGGCGGCATGGCGCACCCCGATCTTCGAACTTGTGTTCTAAACTCGGTCCCCAAGCACCACCAGCGGCAAGGAGGACCCCATGCGCTGGGACAACCTGCAGCTCGAGACCACCACCCCGCTCCTCGGCCCCGGCACCGTCACCCGACGCTTCGACACCCCGGAGTTCCGCGGCATCACCTTCCACGAGGTGCACGCCCGCTCCATCGTCAACCGGGTGCCCGGCGCCTCCCGGATGCCGTTCGAGTGGACCGTCAACCCCTACCGGGGCTGCACCCACGCCTGCGTCTACTGCTTCGCCCGCCGCACCCACAGCTATCTCGACCTGGACACCGGGCTGGACTTCGACTCCCAGATCGTGGTCAAGGTCAACGCCCCCCAGCTCCTGCGCCGGGAGCTGGGCTCGCGCCGCTGGCGCGGCGAGCACATCGCCATGGGCACCAACGTCGACTGCTACCAGCGCGCCGAGGGCCGCTACCGGCTGATGCCCGGGATCATCGAGACGCTGCGCGACTACGCCAACCCCTTCTCGGTGCTCACCAAGGGGTCGCTGATCCTGCGCGACCTGGAGCTGCTGCGGCAGGCCGCCGCCGTCACCGACGTGGCGGTCAACGTCTCGGTGGGCTTCACCGACCGGGAGCTGTGGCGCACCGTGGAGCCGGGCACCCCCTCCCCGCAGAAGCGGCTGGAGGTCTGCCGCACCCTCACCGACGCGGGCATCCCCTGCGGGGTGCTGATGGCGCCCGTGCTGCCGTACCTCAGCGACTCCCCCGAGCAGCTGCGCGCCACCGTCCGGGCCGTCGCCGAGGCCGGTGCGGTCTCGGTCACCCCGCTGGTGCTGCACCTGCGGCCGGGCGCCCGCGAGTGGTACACCGCATGGCTCCGGCAGCACCACCCGCGGCTGCTCCCCCGCTACGAGGCGCTGTACGGCGACGCCGTGTACGCCCCGCGCTGGTACCAGCGCCGGATCACCCGGGCCGTGCACGAGATCGCCGCCGAGTACGGCTGCGGGCCGGCCGGCCCGTCCGGCACCCGGCGCATCCCCCCGGCCCGCC
>NZ_LIQR01000202.1 GCF_001418575.1 Peterkaempfera griseoplana | reverse complement strand
GTGGGGCGGCCCGGCCGGTGATGCGGCCAGGGCTCCGCCGATCCCCCGCCGGCCTGCGAGAGCGCCCGGCCGGGAGGGCCCCGGCGGGAGGGGAGGTACGCACCCCGGCCCGCAGCATCGAGGCACGGGCCCCGAGGCGGATACCGCTGCTCCGGGTGGCGTCGCCGGATATGGGCAGACGACCCCGTGCCCGGGTGGCGAGCCGGCGGCGGCCCGGCGCCCGGCACAGCCCGGACATGGCGGAGGTGGTGTCATGGCAGGCCAGGATCGCCGGTCGGCCGCACCCGAGGTGGACGAGCAGCACCTGCTGGACCTTCTCACCGAGGCGCAGCAGACGGTGCCCTACAGGCTGCCCGGGGTGGTGAACCGGTGTGCCGAGCTGCTGGGGCTGTGCGCCGCCACCGTCTACCTCGTCGATCTGCAGCAGCGCCTGCTGATCCCGCTGGAGGACACGGTGGAGCCGCTCTCGGTGGAGGCGACCGAAGCCGGCTGGGCGTACCGCACCCTGTCGGTGCGGGTGCACGAGACCGGCGGCTGCGTGACGGTGTGGATACCGCTGGTGGACGGGGCCGAGCGGCTGGGCGTGCTGTCCGTCCGCGCCGGGGCGCTGGACGGGACGGGTCTGCGGCGGTGCCGGATGCTGGCGGCGGTACTGGCCATGGTGGTGACCTCCAAACGCGCCTACAGCGACTGGTTCGTCGCCCGCACCCGGAGGCTGGACATGGAGCTCCCGGCCGAGATGCTGCGGGCGTTCCTGCCGCCGCGCAGCATCGGCAGGGCCGGGGTGACCTCCACCGCCGTACTGGAACCCGCCTACGAGATCAGCGGCGACGCCTTCGACCACTCACTCATCAGGAACGTCCTGTACGCGAGCATCTTCGACGCCATGGGACACGATCTGGCCTCCGGACTGACCACCGCGGTCGCCATGGCCGGATGCCGCAGCGCCCGCCGTTCCGGTGCCGACCTGCCGGACACGGTGCACACCGTCGACGAGGCGCTCGCCCAGTGGCTGCCCGACCAGTTCTGCACGGGGGTGCTGTGCCAACTGAACATCGACGCGGGCCTGCTGCGCTGGTGCAACTGCGGCCATCCACCACCGCTGCTGATCCGCGGGGAGCGGGTGCTGGACCGGGCCCTGGAACGCGCACCGCAGCCCCCGATGGGGCTGCCCCATCTGCTCGGGCCGGCCCGGCGGGAGGTCCACGAGACCGTGCTGGAGCCGGGTGACCGGGTGCTGCTGTACACCGACGGCGTCACCGAGGCGCGCGCCGGGGGAACGGAGTTCGGTCTCGACCGGTTCGCCGACTTCATCATCCGCTCCGCCGCGGCCGGTCAGGAACCCGCGGAGGTGCTGCGGCTGCTCATCCACGCCATCCTGGACCACCAGGACCACAACCTGAGCGACGACGCCACCATCCTCCTCGTCGAGTGGCGCCCTCCGGGCCGGTGACGACGGCGCCCGGCGACGGGCAGTGGCGGCCGGCCGGGGCCCGCCCTGCGGCGGCCGCCGGTGTCCGCGTCCGTACGCTCAGACCGCGCTGCCCTCCGGCTCCGCCTCCCGCTGCCCGGGCAGCAGGCGTTCCTGCAGGCGGGCGCGGTGCAGTGCCGCCACGGGGGCGGTGAGGTCGGGGTGGCGCAGCAGTGCGGTGGCCAGCCGGTCCCGCTCGTCGGGGGCCGTGAGGCGGCGGTAGGCGCAGGGGTCGAGGTCCGCCGCCGCGACCGCCGCCCGGGCCAGCGCCGGGTCGGTGAGCAGGCACGCCGCCCAGCTGGCCACGGTCTCGTCCACCCAGGTGCGCCAGCCGTAGTCGTCGTCGGGCAGAGCTGCGACGTCCGCGCCGGCGGCCCAGTCGAGCCGGTCGGCTCCCTGCGGGCCGAGCATCGACAGCAGGCCCTCGTCCACCGCGGTGGGATAGCAGAGCCGGGCGGCCACCATGGCGGCCTGCCGCGCCTGCGCCTGGGCCAGAGCCGCGCTGAAGGCACCCGCGGTGGCGGGGTAGGCGCGGGTGAGCCACTGCGCGGTCGCCGCGACGACCTGGGCGAGGTGGTCGGTCTGGGACATTCTGCAGCGTTCCTGTTCCCCGGACGGCCCACGCCGGGCGGCGGGCCTGCGGTTGTGCCTGGTCCCGGCGAACCGGGCGCTTCCGGCCAGGGTAA
The DNA here is from genome assembly GCF_001418575.1 of Peterkaempfera griseoplana. Lineage (GTDB taxonomy): Bacteria > Actinomycetota > Actinomycetes > Streptomycetales > Streptomycetaceae > Peterkaempfera > Peterkaempfera griseoplana. Next base: position 14,672 of record NZ_LIQR01000202.1, on the reverse strand, counting down.
GCGGCCGGGGGCGCAGACCGGGAGGAGCGGGCGGGGACCGAGGCGGCCGTCACATCCGCCGCCTCGCGTGGGCACGCTGCGTACCGGCAGGTTTGCGCTCCGTCGCCACGGGCACCCGACCGGCCGTCCACAGGGCGCATCCCCTACCGGACGCATCCCTCCGACGCATCCCACCCGACGCATCCCCACCGGAAGGAAGCCGCGATGGCACAGGGACCGGACGTGATCCAGGAACTCGTCACCGACCACCAGGAGGTCGAGCAGATCTTCAGCCGGATCGAGGCGCTTCCCTCCGGCGACCCGGGGCGCAGGACCTGCGCCGAGCAGGCGACGATCGAGCTCGTCCGGCACTCGGTGGCCGAGGAGCAGTACCTCTACCCCGCGGTCCGCAGCCATGTACCGGACGGGGGCGCCCTCGCCGACAAGGAGCTCCAGGACCACGCCGCCGCCGAGCAGACCATGAAGGACCTGGAGGGCTGCGACGCCGGCCACCCGGACTTCGACCGCACGGTGGAACGTCTGATGCGGGAGATCCGCGACCATGTCCGGGACGAGGAGGACAACCTCTTCCCCAAGCTGCGGGCGGCGTGCCCGCCGGAGATGCTCCAGGACCTCGGCGACAAGGTCCGCCGGGCCAAGAAGACCGCTCCGACCCGGCCCCACCCCTCGGCGCCCGACAAGCCGCCGATGAACAAGCTGCTGGCGCCGGGCGCCGGCATGGTCGACCGGATCCGCGACGCGCTCACCGGCCGGGGCGGGCGCGGCTGATCCCTGCCGCAGAGCGGTGAGCGGTCCCCCAGGGCGGAGGCCGACGGCCTGCGGGACCGCTCACCGCCCCGGAACGGCGACGGCCGCGTCCGGCGGCCGCGCCCGGGGGCCCGTACGGACCGCACGCGGACCCCCGAGCCGGCGTGACGGGGCGACAGGGGGCGTTCGGCGGCCGCGCGCAACGGCCGGGCGGTTTCCGCGCGCCCGTTGCGGACAGGCGTGGCGCAAGCGGCGTCCGAGCAGACGGCCCACCTTCACGGGGGCCCGGAAGGGAGAACGGTGTCCATGAAGGTGTCCGACTATGTGCTGCACCGCCTGCGGGAATGGGATGTCGACCATGTCTTCGCCTACGCCGGCGACGGCATCAACGGTCTGCTCGCGGCCTGGGGCCGGGCGGAGAACCGTCCCACGTTCGTCCAGGCCCGGCACGAGGAGATGGCGGCCTTCGAGGCGGTCGGCTACGCCAAGTTCTCGGGGCGCGTGGGCGTGTGCGCCGCGACCTCCGGGCCCGGCGCGATCCATCTGCTGAACGGCCTGTACGACGCCAAGCTGGACCACGTCCCGGTGGTGGCGATCGTCGGCCAGACCAACCGCTCCGCGATGGGCGGCTCCTACCAGCAGGAAGTCGACCTGCTCAGCCTGTACAAGGACGTCGCCGAGGCCTTCTGCGAGATGGTCACCGTCCCCGAGCAGCTGCCCAACGTACTGGACCGGGCGATGCGGATCGCCGCCTCGCGCCGTACCGTCACCGCCGTGATCATCCCGGCGGACGTCCAGGAGCTGGACTACACCCCGCCGGGCCACGCCTTCAAGATGGTCCCCTCCAGCCTCGGCATGCCGCACTCGGTGCCGGTGCCCGCCGACCAGGAGCTGCAGCGGGCGGCCGACGTCCTCAACGCCGGGGAGCGGGTGGCGATCCTGGTCGGCCAGGGCGCCCGCCGGGCGCGGGCCGAGGTCGAGCAGACGGCCGAGGTGCTGGGCGCCGGGGTCGCCAAGGCGCTGCTGGGCAAGGACGTCCTCTCCGACGAACTGCCGTATGTCACCGGGGCGATCGGACTGCTCGGCACCCGCCCCTCCTATGAGCTGATGCAGGACTGCGACACCCTGCTGGTGATCGGTTCCAGCTTCCCGTACACCCAGTTCCTGCCGGAGTTCGGCCAGGCCCGCGCGGTGCAGATCGACATCGACGCCGAGATGGTGGGACTGCGCTACCCCTTCGAGGTGAACCTGGTCGGCGACTCGGCCGAGACACTGCGGCGGCTGCTGCCGCTGCTGAAGCGCCGGTCGCACCGCTCCTGGCGGAAGACGGTGGAGAAGAACACCGCCCGCTGGTGGGAGGTGATGCAGCGGCGGGCGGCGGTGGACGCCGACCCGGTCAACCCCGAGTACGTGGTGCACGCGCTGGACGCGCTGCTGCCCGACGACGTGATCCTGGCCGCCGACTCCGGCTCCTCCGCCAACTGGTACGCCCGCCATCTGCGGATGCGCGGCAACATGCGCGGCTCCCTGTCGGGCACCCTGGCCACCATGGGGCCCGGGGTGCCGTATGTGATCGGCGCGAAGTTCGCCGACCCGCGCCGGCCCGCCATCGCCCTGGTCGGCGACGGCGCCATGCAGATGAACGGCATGGCCGAGCTGATCACCGTCGCCAAGTACTGGCGGGACTGGGAGGACCCCCGGCTGATCGTGGCCGTGCTCAACAACCGGGACCTCAACCAGGTCACCTGGGAGATGCGCGCCATGGAGGGCGCGCCACAGTTCGAGCCCTCGCAGTCGCTGCCCGACGTGCCCTTCGCCGACTTCGCCCGCTCGATCGGGCTGGGCGGGGTCCGGGTGGAGAAGCCGGAGGACGTCGAGCCGGCGTGGCGTCAGGCCCTGGCCTCCGACCGGCCGTTCGTCATCGACTTCTGCACCGACCCGGCCGTCCCGCCGATCCCGCCGCACGCCACCCTCGACCAGATCGAGGCCGCCGCGAGCGCGGTGCTGCAGGGCGACAGCGACCGCGCCGCCATGGTCAAGCAGGGCTTCAAGGCCAAGATCCAGGAGTTCCTTCCCGGCGGCCGCCACCGCGAGGACCGGCCCGGCGCCGAGGAGGGCCAGTGACCGCCGCAGCGGCCCCGGCGGCCGTGCGGATCCGTACGGCCGCCGCCCGGGCCCTGCCCCGGCGGCGGCCGGCCGCGCCCGTTCAGCCCCAGCTGCTGGCCAGGGTGCTGTGGAACGTCCGCCACGGGCGGTTCGAGCGCTCGCTCTCCCTGCTCACCGCGGCCGGTTCGGCCGTCACCGCCGCCGAGATCTACCTGGAGCACGACCGGGCGGGCTTCGGCAACCGCACCATGTGGTGGCCCGTCCTTCTGGGTCCCGTGGGCACGGCGGCCGGAGTCGCCGGCTTCTGCAGCCCGCGGATGGCCCGTACGGCGCTGCCGCTCGCCTCGGCGGCCATCTTCGCCAACGGCCTCCAGGGCACCTATCTGCACGTACGAGGCATCGCCCAGAAGCCGGGAGGCTGGTCGATGGCGCGCTACAACGTCGAGTTGGGGCCGCCGCTCTTCGCCCCGCTGCTGGTCTGCATGGTCGGCGGGATGGGGCTGGTGGCCGCCGCGCTGCGCAGGGAGCGCTGATGGCGGCGCGACCGACCCCGCCGGACCGCACCGCGCCCGGCGGACGCAACCCCCGTTTCCCCGGCTACGACGTGCTCTCCCAGCGCGGCACCTGGGACGCGGTCACCGCCGGAGTGGTGCTGGCCCGCACCGGGCCCCAGCCGGCGCTGCGGTTCTTCACCCCCGCCGAGGAGGCCGTGGCCGAGCCGCTGCTCGACCATCTGCTCGCCCAGTGGGAGGAGCCCAGGGTCCCGGTGCTGCGGATGGTCGACGCCCGGCTTGCGGAGCTGCAGACCGACGGCTGGCGCTACACCGACATGCCCGAGGACCCCCAGGCGTGGCGGCGTTCACTGGCCGGCCTGGACGTCGACGCCGCCGCACGCCACCAGGGCGCGCACTTCGCCGACCTGGACCGCCCGCACCAGGCCGGGCTCCTCCAGGCCGTCCAGGACCTCGGCTCCGACCGCTGGCACGGCATGCCCGCGGGCCATGTGTGGAACCTGTGGACCCGCTACGCCTGCACCGCCTTCTACTCCCACCCGTGGGCCTGGAACGAGATCGGCTTCGGCGGCCCCGCCTACCCCCGCGGCTACGCCCGCCTCGGCATCGGGGTGCGCGAGCCCTGGGAGACGGCCGACCAGGCGCCCCGCGACCCCGTACAGCGCGATCGCGCACCCCGCGGCCCGGAAGGGGACGGCACATGACCGCACAGGGCGGGCACCGGCCCGACCCGGGTGGCGGCGGCCGCGCCGCCTCCGCGTTCCAGACGCTCCGTCAGAGCGCGCGCACGCACCGGGCAGTGCGTGAACGCAACGCCTCGGCGTGGCTGCTGCCCAATGACGGCACCCGCTTCGACCACGCCCTCATCGACAGGATGCGCCGCTACCCGGACGGCGACGAGGTCGACCTGGTCATCGTGGGCTGCGGAGCCGGCGGCGCCACCCTCGCCCAGCGGATGGCCCGGGCCGGCTGGTCGGTGGTCGTCCTGGAGGCGGGCCCGTTCTGGGACCCGGACACCGACTGGGTCAGCGACGAGGCCGGCTCGCACCATCTGTACTGGACCGAGCCCCGGGTGATCTCCGGCTCCGACCCGGTGCCGCTGGGGTCCAACAACTCCGGCCGGGGGGTGGGCGGTTCCATGGTCCACTTCGCCGGCTACGTGCCCCGGCTGCACCCCAGCGACTTCCGGGTCCTCAGCGACCACGGCGTGGGCGCGGACTGGCCGCTGGACTACGCGGACCTGCGGCCGTCGTACGAGCGCATCGAGGAGGAGCTGCCCGTCGCCGGCCAGTACTGGCCCTGGGGCGACCCGCACTCCTACCCGTATCCGCCGCACCCTGTCGGCGGCAACGGCGAGGTGTTCCTGCGCGGCGCCGCCGCCCTGGGCATCGAGGCCCGGGTCGGCCCGGTCGCCATCACCCCCGGCCGCTTCGGCAACCGGCCGCACTGCGTCTACCGGGGTTTCTGCCTCCAGGGCTGCAAGGTCAACGCCAAGGCCTCCCCGCTGATCACCCATGTCCCCGACGCGCTGGTGCACGGCGCGGAGATCCGCGCCGACGCCATGGCGACCCGGATCGAGACCGATCCGCACAGCGGACTGGCGACCGGGGTGCGGTACGTCCGCGGCGGCCGGGAGCATGTGCAGCGCGCCCGGACGGTGGCCGTGGCGGGCTACTCGATCGAGACCCCCCGGCTGCTGCTCAACTCCGCCGACCGGCGCTTCCCCGAGGGCCTGTGCAACGACCACGACCTGGTGGGGCGCTACCTCATGGTGCAGGGCGCACCGCAGACCGCCGGACGCTTCGCCGAGGAGATCCGGATGTACAAGGCGCCGCCGCCGGAGGTCACCTCGGAGGCGTTCTACGAGACCGACCCCTCCCAGCCCTACGTCCGCGGCTTCTCCGTCCAGAACATCTCCCCGCTGCCCATCACCTGGGCCGAACACGTCGCCGCGCAGGGCCACTGGGGCGAGGATCTGCGCGCCTACATGCGTGACTACGTCCACTGGGCCACCCTCGGGGCGCTCTGCGAGTTCCTGCCCTACGCCGACAACCGGATCACCCTCGCCGACGAGCACGACCGGCACGGCCTGCCGGTGGCGGACATGGCGTACAGCATGGGCGACAACGACCGGCAGCTGGTGAAGGCGGCCCGCACCGCGATGGAGGACATCCTCAAGGCCGCCGGGGCCACCGAGGTGATCACCATCGAGCGGTATGCGCACCTGGTCGGCGGCTGCCGGATGGGCCGGAACGCCACCGAGGGTGTGGTCGACGCGGACCTGCGCAGCTTCGCCGTCCCCAACCTGCTGATCACCGACGGCAGTGTGCTGCCGACCCAGGGCAGCGCCAACCCGGCGCTGACCATCATGGCGCTGGTCGACCGGGCCGCCCTGCGCCTCGCCGAGGGCGCCCGCTCGGGCCTGCGCGCCCCGGTCCGGGACACCGGCACCGTATGACGTGATGTCAGGCACGGAGCTGAGGAGTTCGACCGCCGGAGAGAGGAGGGTCCCGCCATGGCGACCACGGACGTGATCGACAGCGATCGGGCGTTCCGGCCGCACGAACTGAGGGAGTACGCGCTGCTTGCCGACGGCGAGCGGGGCGCACTGATCGGACCGCACGGCGACACCGCCTGGCTGTGCGCACCCCGGTGGGGCTCCCCGGCGGTGTTCTCCTCCCTGATCGGCGGCGGCGGAACCTACTCCGTCACCCCCGCCGAACCCCGGCATGTGTGGGGCGGCTCCTATGAACCGGGCACCCTGATCTGGTGCAGCCGCTGGGCCGTCTCCGGCGGGGTGGTGGAGTGCCGGGAGGCGCTGGCCCACCCCGGCGACCCGGACCGGGTGGTGCTGCTCCGGCAGGTCCGCGCCGCCGACGGACCGGCCCGGGTACGGGTGCTGCTCGACCCGCGCGCCGACTTCGGCCGCGCCGACGCCGACCGCCCCCGGCGCGTCGCACGGGACGGGACGGGCGCGCCCGCGGACGGCCCCGCCCCGCGGGACACCCTGTGGACCGGCCGCACCGGGCCGCTGCACTGGCGCTGGAGCGGCGGCGGGGACGCCAGGCCCCACCCCCGCCCCGACGGCCGGGGCGAGGTGCTGGCCCTCGACCTCGCACTGGCCCCGGGAGAGCGGCACGACCTGGTGCTGGAACTGTCCGAGCACCCTCTGCCGTCCCGGCCGGTCGACCCCGCCGCCGCCTGGCGTGCCACCGAGGCCGGCTGGTCCCGCGGCCGGCCCTCGATGGGCCGCACCGCGGCGCCACGCGACGCCCTGCACGCCCACGCCGTCCTGCGCGGTCTGACCAGCCGGGACGGCGGCATGGTCGCCGCAGCCACCATGTGCCTGCCCGAGCGGGCGACCACCGCCCGCAGCTACGACTACCGGTACGCCTGGATCCGCGACCAGTGCTACGCGGGCCTCGCCGCGGCCGCCGTGGGCTCCGACGACCTGCTGGACGCGGCGGTCGCCTTCACCTCCGCCCGGGTCCTCACCGACGGTCCCGGCCTCCGGCCCGCCTACACCGTCTCCGGCGACCCGGTCCCCCCGGAACAGGAACTGGACCTGCCCGGCTACCCCGGAGGGACCGACCGCACCGGCAACTGGGTCAACGGGCAGTTCCAGCTTGACGCCTTCGGGGAACTGCTGCAGCTGCTCGCCGCGGCGGCCCGGCTCGACCGGCTGGACGACGACGGCCGCAAGGCCCTGCACACCGCGGTGGAGGCGGTCGCCGAGCGCTGGGACGAGCCGGAGGCGGGCATCTGGGAACTGGACGACCGGCGGTGGACGCACTCCCGGCTGTCCTGCGTCGCCGGCCTGCGCGCCGTCGCCGCGCTGCCCGGCGCCGGGGCGGACGGGCAGCGCGCCGCCGCACTGGCCGACACCGTGCTCGACCGCACCGCGCAGACCAGCCTGCACCCGGGCGGCCACTGGCAGCGCAGCCCGGAGGACCCGCGACCCGACGCCGCCCTGCTGCTGCCCCCGGTACGCGGCGCCCTGCCCGCCGGTGACCCCCGCACCGCCGCCACCCTGGCCGTGGTACGGGCGCAGCTGCTCCAGGACGGGTACCTCTACCGCTTCCGCCACGACCAGCGACCGCTCGCCGACGCCGAGGGTGCCTTCCTGCTCTGCGGCTTCATGCTGGCGCTGGCCGAGCACCACCAGGGCGACGACCTGCGGGCGCTGCGGGCCTTCGAACGCAACCGCGCGGCCTGCGGGCCCGCGGGGCTGTTCGCGGAGGAGTGGGACGTGGTGCAGCGGCAGCTGCGCGGCAATCTGCCGCAGGCCTTCGTCCACGCCCTCTTCCTGGAGTGCGCGGCCAGGCTTCCGGGCGGGCCCGACTGACCGCGCGCCGCCCCTCCCGGAACCCCGGGACCGCCGGACTTGACGGATTCGCAGGAAAGGAACCCAAGCCGATGACGCAGACCGTGGTGATCACCGGAGCCAGCGCCGGAGTCGGCCGCGCCACCGCCCAGCTCTTCGGCCGGCGCGGAGCGAACGTGGTCCTGCTCGCCCGCGGCGGAACCGGCCTGGACGCCGCGGCCGCCGAGGTGGAGGAGGCGGGCGGCACCGCGCTGCCGCTACCGGTCGACGTCTCCGACGCCGACGCGGTCAACGCCGCGGCGGACCGGGCCGAGGAACGCTTCGGCCCGATCGACGTATGGATCAACGTCGCGTTCACCTCGGTGTTCGCGCCGTTCACGGAGATCGGACCGGAGGAGTTCCGCCGGGTCACCGAGGTCTCCTACCTCGGCTATGTCCACGGCACCATGGCGGCGCTGGCACGGATGCGGCCGCAGGGCAGAGGCACCGTCGTCCAGGTCGGCTCGGCACTGGGCTACCGCAGCATCCCGCTGCAGTCGGCGTACTGCGGCGCCAAGCACGCCATCAACGGCTTCACCGAGTCCGTGCGCTGCGAGCTGCTGCGCGAGGGCAGCGGGGTGCACATCACCGTCGTACAGCTGCCGGCGGTGAACACGCCGCAGTTCTCCTGGGTGCTCTCCCGGCTGCCGCGCCATCCCCAGCCGGTGCCCCCGATCTACCAGCCCGAGGTCGCCGCGACCGCGATCGCCTTCGCCGCCGACCACCCGCGCCGCAAGCAGTACTGGGTCGGGGCGAGCACCGCCGCCACGATCCTCGCCCAGAAGTTCGCCGCACCGCTGCTGGACCGCTATCTCGCCCGCACCGGCTTCGACTCCCAGCAGACCGACGAACCCGTCCCCCAGGGACGCCCGCACAACCTGTGGCAGCCGCTGGACGGCAAGGGCGGCCGGGACCACGGCGCGCACGGCGCCTTCGACGAACGGTCCCACACCCGCAGCGAGCAGGCATGGGCGTCCCGGCACGCCGGGCTGCTCTCCCTGGCGGCCGCGACGGCGCTCGGCGCCGCCGGCACCCGCGCCGCGCTGCGGCGGCACCGGTGACGCCCCGGCCGGGCCCGGCCCGGAGGACGTCGTGACGGCACGACCCGGCAGGCCCGACACCCCCGTCACCGCGGTACGCGCGGCGGCGTACCGGATCCCCACCGACGCGCCGGAGGCGGACGGCACCCTCGCCTGGGACTCCACCACCCTGGTGGTCGCGCAGGTGGACGCGGGCGGCAGGCAGGGCCTCGGCTACACCTACGCCGACGCCGCCTGCGCCTCCCTCGTCGAGGGGCTGCTCGGCGGGGCCGTGACCGGCCGGGACGCCATGGACACCGGTGCCTGCTGGGAGGCGATGGTCCGCGCCGCACGCAATCTGGGCCGTCCCGGCCTGGTCTCCTGCGCCGTCTCCGCCGTGGACACCGCGCTGTGGGACCTCAAGGCCCGACTGCTCGGCCTGCCGCTGTGCCGGCTGCTCGGCGCGGTCCGGCCCGGGGTGCCGGTCTACGGGAGCGGCGGCTTCACCACCTATGACGAGACCGCGGCGCGGCGGCAGCTGGAGCGGTGGACCGGGGAGTGGGGCATCCCCCGGGTGAAGATCAAGATCGGTGAGTCCTGGGGCTCCGAGACCCGCAGGGACCTGGACCGCATCGCCTTCGCCCGCCGGGTCGTCGGCCCGGACACCGAGCTGTTCGTCGACGCCAACGGCGCCTACGGGCGCAAGCAGGCCGTACGGATGGCGCATGCCATGGCCGACCACGGCGTCACCTGGTTCGAGGAACCCGTCTCCTCGGACGACCTGGACGGGCTGCGCCAGGTCCGCGACCGGGTCGACGCGGACGTCACCGCCGGGGAGTACGGCTACGACCTCGTCTACTTCGCCCGGATGGTGGAGGCGCGGGCGGTGGACTGTCTGCAGGTCGACGTCACCCGCTGCGGGGCCGTCACCGACTGGCTGCGGGCCGCGGCCGTCGCCGCCGCCCACGGCGTGGAGGTCTCCGGGCACTGCGCACCGGCGCTGCACGCCCATGCGGCCGCGGCCGTTCCCAACCTGCGGCATCTGGAGTACTTCCACGACCACGTCCGTATCGAGAGCATGCTCTTCGACGGAACCCTCGACCCGCACGGCGGGGTGCTCCACCCCGACCAGGGCCGCCCCGGGCACGGGCTGGAGCTGCGGCACGCGGACGCGGAGCGCTTCCGGGTGGCCTGAGCGGGCGCCGTACGTGGTCTCGCCGGCGCCGTACGCCGTTTCGCGGGCGCCGTGCGGGGCAGCCGCACCAAGCGGACCGGCGCCACGGGCCGCTGCGCCGGGACCGGGGTCCGGACGGCGGGCCTCGTCCCGCCGGACGTCCCCCGTCCCGGCGCGCCTCCGCGGCGGCCGGGCGTCCCCCCGGGAGAACGAGAGGCACAGCCATGAGCCCACGCGTCGCCGTGGTCACCGGGTCGGACTCGGGCATCGGCCGGGCGACCGCCGTCCGGCTCGCCCGGGACGGCTTCGACGTCGGCGTCACCTGGCACAGCGACCGGGAGGGCGCCGAGACCACCGCCGAGGAGGTCCGGGCGGCCGGGTCCCGCGCCGCCGTGCAGCACCTGGACCTCACCGACCTCCCCGGCGCCGCCGCGGTGGTGGACCGGCTGGCCGCGGAACTGGGCGGACTGGACGTCCTGGTGAACAACGCCGGTACCGGGACCGCCACGCCGTTCCTGGACATCGACCCGGAGACCGTGCGGCGGGTGCTCGACGTGGACCTGGTCGGGCCGTTCCTCTGCGGTCAGCACGCCGCCCGGATCATGATCGGTCAGGGCCGCGGCGGCCGGATCGTCAATGTGACCAGCGTCCATGAACACCAGCCCAGGGTCGGCTCCGCCCCCTACTGCGCGGCCAAGGGCGGACTCGGGCTGCTCACCCAGGTCATGGCCCTGGAGCTGGCCGAACACGGCATCACCGTCAACGCCGTGGCGCCCGGCGAGATCGCCACCCCGATGACCGGCCAGGAGGACGTGGACGTGCACGGCCGGGCCCGCCGCGGGGTGCCGCTGGGACGGCCCGGCGACGCCCGCGAGGTGGCCTCGGTGATCGCGTTCCTCGCCGGTCCCGAGTCGTCCTATGTCACGGGCGCCTCCTGGGCCGTGGACGGCGGCATGCTGCGGATGGGCCCGCAGGCCGGGTCCCATCTGCCCGACGACTCCTGGCGGCGGGTCTGACGCGCCGTACGCGCACCCCGCCCGCCGTCCGGCCCCGGCGCCGCCCGTGACACCGGGACGGACGCGGGGCCGGCGGTCATCCGCCCCCGACGACGCCGGCGGCCACCCGAAGATCCGCCACCATGCCCGCGTACACCGACTCGCGGTCGTCGGCGCGCAGAACCGCCGACGGGTGCGTGGTGGCGACCACCTCGACCTCAGGATCGACGCCGTCCAGCGGCGGCAGCGGCAGCACCACGCCGTGCTCCCGGGTCACCCGGAACGACGGGCCCAGCAGCGCCTTGGCCGCGGTGGCCCCCAGGGCGACCACCACCCGGGGGGAGACCAGCCGCAGCTCCGCGACCAGCCACGGGCGGCACGCCGTCACCTCACGGCGGCTCGGTGCCTCGTGCATCCGCCGCTTGCCCCGCTCCTGGAGGACGAACTTGAAGTGCTTGACGGCGTTGGTGACATAGACCTCCCCCGGGTCGATCCCGGCCTCGGCCAGCGCCCGGTCGAGCACCTTCCCGGCCGGGCCGACGAACGGCCGGCCGCGCCGGTCCTCCACATCGCCCGGCTGCTCGCCCACCAGGACCATCGCCGAGGACGGCTCACCGGCCCCGAACACGGTCTGCGTCGCCTGCAGGTGCAGCGGACATCCCCGGCACCCGGCCGCGGCGCTGCGCAGCCGGGCCAGGTCGGCGCCCTCGGGTACGAACGGCGCGGCGTCGTAGCCGTCCTCGGGTCCGGTGCCGGCGGTGGCGTTCACGGGTGCCTCCTGGGCTCGCCCATCCCCCGCCGTACGGCTACCCGTCCGGCTGCGGGGTATCCGGTGGTAGTCACCGGCGCCGGTCCGGCCGCGGCGGCCGGGGGGCGGAAGGGAGACCCCCATGGGGCAGGACGGCGCGTACGGTGCGGCCGGCGGGCTGACGGTCGGCGTCGAGGAGGAGTTCCTGGTCGTCGATCCGGCCACCGGCCGGACGGTGCCCCGGGCCGCGGAGGTGCTGGCGCGGGCGGCCACGTCTCCGGCCGCCGCCCCCGACGCGGCGCTGCACCCCGAACTGTCCGCCGGACAGCTGGAAGCGGCCACGGGGGTCTGCACGACGCTGGACGGGCTGAGGGTCCAGCTGGCCGACGGGCGCCGCCGCCTGGCGGCGGCCGCGGCGGCGGAGGGGCTGAGGCTGCTGTCGACCGGCACCCCGGTCCTCGACGGGCCGGTGGGCGTCTCGGGAGGTGAACGCTTCGGGGAGATCGTGGCGGCGTTCGCCGGGGTGGTCGGGGACTACCAGGCCTGCGGGTGCCATGTGCATGTGGGGGTGCCGGACACGGAGACGGCGGTGGCCGTGGTCAACCACCTCCGGCCGTGGCTGCCGACCCTGGCGGCGCTCTCCGCCAACTCCCCCTTCGACCGGGGCCGCGACTCGGGCTTCGCCAGCTGGCGGCTGGTGCAGCAGGCACGCTTCCCGGGGGCCGGTGTGCCGCCCTGGTTCGGCTCGGCGGCCGACTACCGGGCCGGGCTGGGGCGGCTGGTGGAGTGCGGTGCGCTGGTGGACGAGTCGATGACGTTCTGGCTGGCCCGTCCGTCGCCCCACCTGCCCACGGTGGAACTGCGCGCGGCGGACGCCGCGGGCAGTGTCGAGGAGGCCGTCGTCCAGGCCGCCCTGAGCCGTGCGCTGGTACGGACCGCGCTCACCGAGCTGGCGGCCGGACGGGAGGGCTCCCCCGTCGACGACCAGGTGGCCGCGGCGGCGCTGTGGGCCGCGGCCAGGTACGGACTGGCCGGGGCCGGAGTCGACCCGCTGGCCGCCTGCCGCGTCCCGGCCGCCGCGCTGCTCCACCGGCTGGTCTCCCGCGTCTCGGCGGCCCTGGAGGACGCCGGCGACCTGTCCGCGGTACGGGCCGGGGTGACGCGGCTGCTGGCCGGGGGGACGGGTGCGGAGCGTCAGCGCCGCGCGGCGGCGGAGGGGGGCCCGGAAGCGGTGGTGGACATGCTGGCGGCCCAGACGGACCCGGGCCCGCCGCGCTGAACGGCGGCGCTGAACGGCCACCGGCTCTGCCTGCGGGACCGGCGGGAGTCCGCGGGGCCTGGACGGGCACGGCCGGAACGGGTACGGCCGCAACGGCAGAGGCCCACGCGGCCGGGACGGGCCGAGCCCCGGTGCGCAGGAGTCCGCGCAGGGGGCACCGAAGCGGTCGTGGGCCTACTGGCGGCCCCCCGTTCCATGCCTGCGGGATCGGCGCGGGCAGGACGGCAGGAGTTTGCGCGACCGGAAGGGGCACGGCCGCAAAGGCAGAAGCCCACGCCGCCGGGACGGATGGGCCGCGGCGGTACGGGCAGGAGTTCCCGGAGCAGGGCGGCGACGCCGGTGGGGGCGGCGGCGACGGCCCGGCTGCCGGAACCACGCGGAGGGCACCATGACCGGTACGACGCCACTCACTGCCGCCCCGGCGACGCAGCGCGGTCCCGCCCTGCCCCGGCCCCGGGGCCCGGTATCCCGGGCAGTGCTCGAGGCGCTGACACAATCCCCAGGTCCGCCGCCCGCAGCGGACACAGCCACGGCCTGGCCCCTGGCCGAGGCCGGGCGCGGCGACCCGCTCGGTGAGGACCTCCAGCTGGCCCTCTACCTCTGCTACGAGCTCCACTACCGCGGCTTCGCCGGGGTGGACGCCGCCTGGGAGTGGCACCCCGGCCTGCTGGGGCTGCGTGCCGTCCTGGAGCGGGGCTTCCTGGCGGAGCTGCGCGCGCAGCTCGCCGGGGGGACCGACGTGGCCGGCGAGCTGGCGGCACTGCTCAGCGAACCCGTGGACGGCACCGGCGTCGCCGGACACCTCCAGGAGCGCGGTGAGTGGTGGCAGATGCGGGAGTTCTTCGTCCACCGCTCGGTCTACCACCTCAAGGAGGCCGACCCCCACGCCTGGGTGATCCCGCGGCTGGAGGGCCGGCCCAAGGCGGCCCTGGTGGCCGTGGAGTTCGACGAGTTCGGCGGCGGCCGGGCGGAGCGGGTGCACGCCCGGCTCTTCGCGGACCTGCTGGACGGCGCCGGGCTCGACAGCGGCTACGGCACGTATCTCGGCATGGTGCCGGCCCAGTCACTGGCCGTCGTCAATCTGATGTCGCTGCTGGGTCTGCACCGTGCGCTGCGCGGCGCGCTGGTGGGCCACTTCGCAGCCGCCGAGATCACCACCCCGCCGAGCGCCCGCCGGCTGGCCCGCGCCCTGGAGCGGATGGGAGCCGACCCGGTGTGCGCCGCCTTCTACACCGAGCACATCGAGGCCGACGCGGTGCACGAGCAGGTGATGCGGCACGAGGTCGTCGACGGTCTGCTGGCCCGGGAGCCGGAACTGGCGGGCGACGTGGTCCTCGGCATCCAGGCGACCGCACTGCTGGAGGACCGGCTCGGCGACCGGCTGCTCGGCGCCTGGCAGCAGGGACGCTCCTCACTGCTGCGGCCGTTGGCACTCTGACGGCCCGCCGCCTGACGACTCGCTGCCTGACGACTCGCTGCCTGACGACTCGCTGCCTGACGACTCGCTGCCTGGCACCTCGCCGCCGTCCGGGCCGCCGCCGCGACGGCGGTGCCCTGCCCGGCGATGGCTGGTGTCGCACCACGGATAGCGACGGCTGCGGCGGCAGACGCAGAGCGCCACCACGAAGCGGTCCGAGAGCACCGTGCTGCCGTCGGGCAGCAGCACCTCCACCGGTCCCTCGATCAGCACCGGCCCGTCCCGGGTCACCGTCACCCGCCGCACCTCCCC
>NZ_LIQR01000201.1 GCF_001418575.1 Peterkaempfera griseoplana | reverse complement strand
GGGGGGAGTGGCCGTGGCGGACAAGGGGACTCCTGAAGGCTGGGGGGGTGGCGGGGGTCAGCGCAGGGAGCGGCGGACACCGCTCAGGGTGTCCGGGCGGAAGCGGGTGAAGGCCGCACCGTCGAGGCCGAGCGTGCCGGCCTGGTACTGCAGCCGCTCCGGGGTCGCGGCGTCGCCCCAGCGGCCGCTGTCCAGCCGGTGCTCCAGCGCGTGCAGTGCGGCGACCACCTCGGCGGTGGTGAAGTTGCAGTGGCCCTGCCGGGCCGTGTACGCCTGCCGCAGCAGCGAGGAGTCACCGGCTGCGCGCACCCGCGCCGCGAACGCGTTCTCCTGCTCCACCGGGACCAGCTGGTCGGAGGTGGTGTGGATGTCGAGCAGCGGTACGGCCAGGCCCTGTCCCGCGGTGGAGCTGTGCTCCAGGTTGCGGACGGCCGCCGGGTCGGCGGTGGTCCGCGCGCCCTTGGTCAGCCGGTCCAGATCGGCGTGCAGATCCAGTCCCGCCGCCCGGTAGAGGGACTTGACCTGGGCGGCACGGGCCGAGCGGTCGAGCAGCGCGGTGTAGTCGACGCCCCGGTTCCAGGAGGTGTTGCCGCCGGCGGACTGCTCCACCGAGTAGCGGGCGGGGACGAGGAAGTACAGCAGTCCCTGGGCGAGCCAGTCGTACTGCTGGGCCTCCTGGCCGGCGTAGTCGTGCGCGGCGGGCTGCTTCTGGCCCGGTGCCCAGTCGCTCAGATTGAGGTAGGCGGCGGCGAGCGCGATCCGGGCGCGGCCCTGGGCGGTGGTCTGGGCCTCGGTGACGGCGGCGGTGAGCCGTCCGGCGAGGGCGGTCGCCTGGTCGGGGCCGCTGAAGCCGACGAGCCGGTCCGCGTCGTCCGGGTCGAGCAGCGAGGCGATGGTGTACTCGGCGTCCAGCTGGTAGTTGTCCAGGTCGACACCGCCCGCGACCAGGCCGCACAGCCCCAGGGCGCCGTCGACGCGGCCGGCTCCGTCCCGGGCGATCTGGGCGTTGATCAGGCCGCCCATCGACAGGCCGACCGAGATGACGCGGTGGGGCCTGCCGAGCTCGCGGCGGAAGGCGTCAAGGGTGGCGAACTGGTCGCGTTCGGCGGAGTCCAGGGCCCACAGTGACCCGGCGGGGTCGTAGGAGGATCCGGCCAGGGCGTACCCCTCGGCCAGTAGCTCCTGCTGCGCCGCGGGGCTCGGTGCGTCCTGGGCCTGCAGGGAGCCGAAGCCGTGGGCGAAGAGCAGCAGGGTGCCGTTCCAGTCGGCGGGTCGGTCGGCGGTCCAGGTGGCGCCGTCGGAGAGGGTCCCGGTGTGCTGGACGGCGCCGGTGGTGGCTGCCGACGCTGTGGCGGCCGGAGCGGTGACGGTCAGGACCAGGGCTGCGCAGGCCAGTGCGAGCCCGCGCAGGGGGCGAACGGACATGGAGGAGCTCCGCTTCTCGAGGTGGGAGCGTGCCGGAGTGTCCAGCGAATGTATGGCTGACCTGAAACGGCCGTCAAGAATATGACGAACATCAGCTCAGGGCTCGGCAGCCGGGGTGCACACCGCCCGCGGCGGGGCGGTCCTCGGGCGGGCCGGCTGTACGCGGCCGCTACGGACGTCCCGTCAGAACCCGTTCCACGTCCCACAGATGAGTTGTGTGCGAGCAGGTCGCCAGGCGGGAAGGCCACGCCTGGCCTGTCGTCCGGGCGGTACCCAGGGTCCTCCGAGCCCCGGGCACGGGGTGCCTGCCGGGCCTCACCCCGGGCGGCGAACCGGAGCTCCGGCCCACAACCCGGATCCGGCCGCCCCGGGGGCCGAACGCCCACCCGTGCCGCACGCGGGGGCCCACCCACCGCCCGAGTGGGACGTCCTTCGGTGTGCCGGACGGGGCAGCGCCCGGCCGGGCCGCCCGGCCGGGCCGCCCGGACCGGGCGGGCTGGTCCCCGCTGCGTCGCAGCCGGACCCGGACCGCCCGTCCCCGTGGCCGAACGGCCGCGCCGGGCACCGCCTACGGCCGACCTCGACCCCGGTCGGCCGGGGAGGGTGCGCGCCCTGCCCCGGACGTCACCGGAGCGGCCGACCGGCCTTCAGCGCCTCACGGCCAGGTCAGGCATAGTGCCGGTAGACCGCAGCTGCCACACAGGCAGGCTTGTCGGAACCCTCCACCTCCACGGTGAAGCCGAGTTGCATCTCGACGCCCTCGCCCTTGACCTCGTCCACGGAGTCCACGGTGCCGTGCAGACGGATCCTCGCGCCGACCCTCACCGGAGTGGGGAAGCGCACCTTGTCCAGCCCGTAGTTGATGCTCATGCGGATCCCCTCGACGCCGAGGAGTTCGTTGAAGAGCGGGATGACCAGGGAGAGCGTCAGATAGCCGTGCGCGATCGTGCCGCCGAACGGGCCGTCCCCGGCGCGTTCGGGGTCGACGTGGATCCACTGGTGGTCGTCGGTCGCGTCGGCGAAGGTGTCGACCCGCTCCTGGGTGATCTCCAGCCAGCCGGTGCGGCCGAGGTCGACGCCGGCGAGGGCCTTGATCCCGTCGAGTCCGGTGACGGTGCGGTGCGGTGCGGTGGGCATGGGTTTCCTTCGGTGGAGGGTCAGGCGTCGGTGCCGTAGGCCCGGCGGATGGGGAGTTTGAGGAGCTTGCCGGCGGCGCTGCGCGGCAGTTCGTCGGTCAGGACCACGGACTTGGGGATCTTGTAGCGGGCGAGGCGGCCCTCGAGGGAGGCGAGGATCCCGGCCTCGTCGACGGTGGCGCCCGCCCGCAGGACGACCACCGCCCGGCCCACCTCGCCCCATGTCTCGTCGGGTACGCCGATCACGGCGCAGTCCACGATGTCGGGGTGTTCGTGGAGGGCCTTCTCCACCTCCGCGGGGTAGATGTTCTCGCCACCCGAGATGATCACGTCCTTGACGCGGTCGACGACGGTGACGTATCCGTCCGCATCCCTGACGGCCACGTCCCCGGTGCGGAACCAGCCGTCGCGGAGGGCGTCGGCGGTCGCCAGCGGAAGTCCCCAGTAGCCCGCCATGACGTTGGGGCCCTCGGTGACCAGTTCGCCGCGCTCGGCGTCCGCCCCGTCGGGGCCGGTGATCCGGACGTCGCTGAAGAAGTGCGGCAGGCCCGCGCTGCCCGCCTTGGCCAGGGCGTTCGCGGCGTCGAGGAGACAGACCCCGGGCGAGGCCTCGGTCATGCCGTATCCCTGGATGAAGCTGAGGCCACGTTTCTCGTAGACACGGATCAGCGACTCGGGGACGGGCGCCCCGCCGCACATCATGCTCCGTACCGAGGACAGGTCGGCCGTGGCGAAGCGCGGCTCGGCGGCGATCTGCTGGAACATCGCGGGTACGCCGAACATCACCGTCACCCGGTGCTCCTCGACCAGGTCGAGGGTGCGCGAGGGGGAGAAGGACTCCTCCAGGAGGAGCGTGCCGCCCTTGAGGAAGGTCGGCAGACAGGTCATGTTGAGCGCCGCCGTGTGGAACAGGGGGGCGGACAGCAACGTCACCTCGTCCGCGGCGAACTCCCCGTCCACCAGGGTGTTGATGCTGTTCCAGACCAGGTTGCCATGGGTGAGCATGGCGCCCTTGGTGCGGCCGGTGGTCCCCGAGGTGTACATGATCATGGCGAGGTCGTCATGGGTGACGTTCTCGTCCAGGGGGCTCTCCCCGGCCTGCTCCAGCGCCCGTTCGTATCCCTCGCCGACCGGGACGGTACGGGACACCCCGCACTGCTCGGCGAAGCCGGTGAAGGCGTCCGTGTGGACCAGGCAGGTGGTGCCCGAGTCCGTCAGGCAGTGGGTCAGCTCGGGCGCTGCCAGCCTGGTGTTGAGGGGGACGAAGACCGCCCCCAGCCGGCCGGCGGCGAACAGGGTCTCCAGGAAGGCCGGATGGTTGGGGCCGAGGAAGGCCACCCGGTCGCCGCGCCCGACGCCGAGCGAGCACAGATGGTGGGCGAGGCGGGTACTGCGGTCGTGCAGCTGTGCGTAGGTCAGGCGGGTGCCCTGGTGGACGACGGCGGTGCGCTGCGGGCTCTTGCGGGCGCGCCGTGCGGTCCAGGAGCCGATGCCGTGGTCACGCATGCGGGAACTCCTCTGTCTCCCTGGTGCTGCGGTCGCCGAGTCGGTGGGGGCCGGAGCGTCCGGGCCCGGGCGCGGTCAGTCCTTGGTGAGGCCGAACAGCCGGGCGGCGTTCTCCTTGAGGATCTTCGGCCGGACCTCGTCCTTGATGGGCAGCGCTGCGAAGTCCCTGAGCCAGCGCTCCGGGGTGAGCAGCGGATAGTCCGTGCCGAACAGCACCTTCTCCTGGAGCAGGGAGTTGGCGTACTGGACGAGCTGCGGCGGGAAGTACTTCGGGGACCAGCCGGACAGGTCGATGTGGACCTGCGGCTTGTGGGTGGCCACCGACAGGGCCTCGTCCTGCCAGGGGAAGGAGGGGTGGGCCATGATGATCGGCATGCCGGGGAAGTCGGCCGCGACGTCGTCGATGAACAGCGGGTTGGAGTACTTGAGGCGGATCCCGCCGCCCCCCGGCGTGCCGGCGCCGATGCCGGTCTGGCCGGTGTGGAAGACCGCGATGGCGCCGGCCTCCTCGATGGCCTCGTACAGCACGTACGCCGACCGGTCGTTGGGGTAGAACGCCTGGACGCTGGGGTGGAACTTGAAGCCACGCACCCCGAAGTCCCGCACCAGACGACCGACTTCGCGGGCACCCGCCCTGCCCTTGGCGGGGTCGATCGAGGCGAAGGGGATGATCACGTCGGGGTTCTCGGCGGCCGCCTCCGCGATCTCCTCGTTGGGCACGGCCGGCGTGCCGGTGGCCGCCTCGGCGTCGACGGTGAAGATCACGCAGGCCATCCGCCGCTCGCGGTAGTAGGCGGCGATCTCGGGCAGGGTGGGCTTGCGCCGGCCGCCCTCGACCTTGAAGTACGTGCTCGACGCCTCCTCCAGCTCGGAGGAGAGCGAGCCCTGTCCGCGCGAGGAGACCTCGGCATGGGTGTGGACGTCGATGGCGGTGATCGCGTCGATGTCGATGCCCGTCATGTGGGCCTCCCTACAGCGTCGGGGCGGGGATGCCGTAGCTCTCCGGGTGCCGGCCCACCGACACCGGCCAGGCCGCGGCGATCGCCTCCGCGGACCAGCCCCCGTCCGTGTAGGCGGCGGAGACCTCCTGGGGGTGCGACCACAGCGAGAGCTTGTCGCCGCCTATGCCGATGCACTGGCCGGTGACGTCCTTCGCCGCCTCGGAGGCGAGGAAGACGACCAGGCCCGCACAGTCCTCGGCGACGCCGAAGGCGACGCCCTTGCGCAGCGCGTCGGGGAAGGGGGTGCCGTCCATCTCGTACGCCTCGATGTACGGGGCGAAGAGCGGCATCGTCCGGGTCATCTCGGTGGCGGCGTTGGGGACCACGGCGTTGGCGGTGATCCCGGCCCTGGCCAGCTCCATCGCCCAGGTGCGCACCATGGCGGCGATCCCGGCCTTGGCGGCGGCGTAGTTGGTCTGGCCGAAGTTGCCGCGCTGCCCGGCGGGGGAGCCGGCGACCACGATCCGCCCGCCCTCGCCCTGCTCGCGCATCCGGACGGCGGCGGCGCGGGCGCAGGTGAAGGTGCCCCGCAGATGCACCTGCTGGACGGTGTCGAAGTCCTCGTCGGACATCTTCCACAGGACGCGGTCGCGCAGCACGCCCGCATTGGTGACCATGACGTCCAGTCGCCCGAACTCGGCGACGGCGCGGTTCACCAGGGCGTCCGCGGCCTCCGCGGTGCCGACGGCGACGGCCTCGGCGACGGCCGTCCCGCCCTCCTTGACGATCAGTTCGGCGGCAGCCCCGGCGGCTGCCTCGTCCACGTCGTTGACCACGACCGAGGCGCCGGCTGCGGCGAGCGCGCGGGCGTAGGCGAGCCCGAGCCCCCGGCCACTGCCGGTGACCACGGCGACCTTGCCGGAAACATCCATACTGTGTCTCCTTGTGCAGGTGAGAGGCGGTGCGCGGGGCGCGTAAGGTGCACGCGCACGACTGTCACGCTATGCACTTCTGTTGCGACAGTCAATGGAATGCGTAACCTTGGCGCATCGCTGAGGTGGATCGACCGCGGAGGGACGACATGGCAGGCGAGATGCACGGCACGGCCGGCGCAGAGGAGGCCGGGAGCGTGGCGGAGGCCGCCCCGCGGCCGCAGACGCTGATGCTCACCTTCCTCGGCAACTACGTCCTGGGCAGCGGCAACTGCGTCTACTCCGGTAGCGTCATCGAGGTCTTCGGGCGGGCGGGGGTGGGGGAGCACGCCACCCGCTCGACCCTGACCCGCATGGTCAACCGCGGACTGCTGCAGCGCCGCCGCCAGGGACGGCGCATGTACTTCGGACTCACCGAGCGCGCCGCGGCCATTCTGCGCGACGGTGAGGACCGGGTCTGGAAGCGGGGCGCCGTCAACGACGACTGGGACGGCACCTGGACCCTCCTGGCCTTCTCGCTGCCGGAGTCCTCCCAGCGCCAGCGCCATGACCTGCGTTCCCGGCTGACCTGGGCCGGCTTCGGTCCGCTGATCGGCGGACTGTGGATCGCCCCGGGTCACGCCGATGTCGGGGCCATCACCGGCGACCCCGAACTGGGCCCGTACGTCTCGGTGTTCCGCTCCACCGCCGACCCGGCGACCGACATCGACGCCATGGTCCACGACACCTGGGACCTGGCCACCCCGGCCCGCGGGTACCGCGCCTTCCTCGACCGCTGGTCCGCCTTCGCCGACGGCGCACCCGCCCCCGGCCTCGACGAACTGGCCGTCAAGCTGCTGCTGTTGACCGAGTGGCTGCAGATCGTCCGCGCCGACCCGCATCTGCCCGTGCGGCACCTGCCCGCGGACTGGCCGGCGGCGGCCGCCGAGGCTGTCTTCCGCCGGGCCGACGCCCGGGTGGACGCCCGGGCCCGGGCCCAGGCGGAGGCGCTGCTGGAGACGCTGCCGCTGCAGGGGTGAGTTCCAGCGCCCGGCCCTTCCCCTCCGGCCTCGGCCGGATCACCGTCCTCTCCCGGAAGCACGTCCGGGACGACCTGTCCGCCGGGCGGGGTGCATGCGGGGCTTTGCCCGGGGCGGCGGTCGTTCCCTGCTCACCCCGACCGGTGTGGGGCCGGTGCTGCCCACTCATGGAGGAACCCCAGCCGACGCGCGGCTGGGGTTCCCCGTGGGAGTGTGCACCGGTCAGCAGGTGGAGTCACCCAGGCCGTGAACCGCCGGCCCGGGCACCTG
This sequence comes from Peterkaempfera griseoplana, assembly GCF_001418575.1. Lineage (GTDB taxonomy): Bacteria > Actinomycetota > Actinomycetes > Streptomycetales > Streptomycetaceae > Peterkaempfera > Peterkaempfera griseoplana. The sequence goes on along the minus strand of NZ_LIQR01000201.1, from coordinate 7,179 downwards.
CAGACCGCACCGGATCCCGATCACTGTGGAACGGGAAGGTCAGTGCTGCAGGGTGAGGACACCCGGCCGCCACGGCAGCTGGTCGTAGCTGCCGCTCGCGCTGGGGGACTTGCCCTGGTAGAGGAACTGCAGGTTGCAGGGGTCGATGGTCATGGTCTGGTCGGGGTTGTTGCGGACCAGGTCACCGTGGCTGATGTCGTTGGTCCAGCTGGCACCGCTGTTGGCCTTGCCCGCGAAGGGGTTGCTCTCGCTGGCGGCCTGCGGGGTCCACGATCCGCTCAGGCTGGTGGCCGTGTACGAGCGGAAGTAGCGCCCGTTGGAGCCGATCGCCTCGACGATCATGAGGTACTGGTTCGAGCCCTGGACCTTGTAGACCTCGGGGGCCTCGAACAGGTTGTTCGTCGAGTCGGTCATGACCGTCGTGTACGACGAGCCGAAGTTGCCCGGGAAGTTCCCGATCGGCATGCTCGCCCGGTAGATGTTGCCGTTGTCACCGGCGAAGAACAGATACATGTTCTGGCCGTCGGCGATCAGGGTCTGGTCGATCGGGCCGGTGCCGGAGTTGGAGATGCTCCCGGTGAAGAGCGCCTGCGCGGAGGACCAGCCGTTGGGGTTGGTGGGGTCGCTCGAGGTGCGGTACATGAAGGGCGATGAACCCCACTGGTACGCCAGCACCCAGATGTTCTTGGGAGCGAAGTAGAAGAGCGTGGGCGCCACCGCGGCCTGGCTCATACCGGTCTGGCCGGCCGACGCCATGTCCGACCAGTTGGTGAACGGGGTGAACGCCATCGAGCCGTACGACGAGCCCGACACGTTCGATGCGTAGACCAGGTGCTTGCCGTTGTAGACGACGTTGGTGAAGTCCTTCAGCGAGACCCACCCGTTCGCCGGCTGCGCCAGAGCGCCCGTGGACGACCACCGGTACGTCGACGGAAGAGCGCACGAGCCGCCCGACGGCGCGGACGTGGTCGGGGTCGGCGTCGAGGTGGGGGTCAGGCCGCTCCACTTCTGGTTGCTGCCGCCGTTGCACGTCCAGATCTCCACGGCGGTGCCGTTGGCCGTGCCGCTGCCCGTGACGTCCAGGCACAGCCCGGACTCGACGCCGACGATGGTGCCGTCGGAGTTCACCCGCCACTGCTGGTTGGCACCGCCGCTGCAGGTCCAGATCTGCACCTTGGTGCCGGCCGCGGTGGCGTGGTTCGGGACGTCCAGGCACTTGTTGCCGTAGACGGTCAGCTGGTTGCTGTTCGTCAGCGTCCACTGCTGGTTGGTGCCGCCCCAGCAGTCGTAGATCTGCAGGGAGGCGCCGTCGGTCTGGCTGCCGCCCGACACGTCGAGACACCGGCCGGAGGCAACAGCCTTCAGCGCGCCGGTGGTGGCGGCCTGAGCCGGGCTGGCGACGAGTGTCGCCGCCAGCGCGACCACGGCCGCCACCACGGTGGCGAGCACCACAGGCAGATGCCTGCGGTGGGAACTTCGTCTGCGCATGGGGATCTCCTTTGTGGACGAATGGCGCTGTCGCGGCTCTGTTACCGCTAACATGTACATGTCAGCCTGTCCGCGTGCACCAAGTGTTGTCAATCGGCCGGCGAGAATGCTCGCCACTGCCGCAGTTGAGCCGCGACGGCCCCCGCGCCTTCGGGCTATGGACGTGACATCCGGGCAGAGCCGCTGAGCAGTGCTGCAGAATCGGCATGGGCCCGGCCGATGTCATCGGCGGGTGCACCTTCGGACCACGACAATCGATACGAATCGTTCGGTCCGTCAGACGGGGGCTGAGCCCCGCGTTTCGCGCGGATGCGCCGGTACCCGGAACGGTGCGGTTCCGGCGAGCCGTCGACCTTCGAGGACTGCGCTGATCAATCCCGTGACCGGAGCTCGGTCACTCGGCGGGAGAACTCACAGGATGTCCTGCCCGCCCACCACCTCCTCCGAGATCGGTCGCCGGGCGACGACCGGTCTGCACCCGGTCCTGCCCGGCTGTGTGACGGGATCCTTCGATCCCCTGGACTGTCCCTGTCCCGTCGGTGCGCCGGAGTGCGCACCGACAGGACAGGCGGAGGGCGGATGCCGCCCTGTCGTTTGCCGCTCAGCCCCGGCGACGGGCGGTCATGGTGCGCTGGATCAGGATGAAGGCGAAGAGCAGCACTCCGGTGGCGATCTTCGTCCACCAGGAGCTGAGCGTTCCCTCGAACTGGATGAGGCTCTTGATCAGGCCGAGGACGAGCACCCCGCAGAGAGTCCCGATCACATAGCCCGAGCCGCCGGTGAGAAGCGTGCCGCCGACGACGACCGATGCGATCGCGTCGAGTTCGAGACCCACCGCGTGCAGCGGGTCACCCGACTGGATGTACAGGGTGAACAGCAGCCCGGCCAGGGCGGAGCAGAATCCGCTGACGGTGTAGACCGCGATCTTCGTACCGGCCACGGGGAGCCCCATGAGCAGTGCGGACTGCTCACTCCCGCCGATGGCGTACACCCGCCTGCCGAAACGTGTGTAGTGCAGGACGTAGAACGCCGCGGCCAGCACGACCAGCGAGACGACGGCGGCGATCGACAGGAAGGACCCACCGGGCAGCGGAACGTGTGTCTGCGCGAGTCTGTCCACCGCGGGGTCGCTGATGGAGATGGACTCCTTGCTGATGACCAGGCACAGACCCCGGAAGAAGAACAGCCCCGCCAGGGTCACGATGAAGGGCTGGATCTCGAAGTGGTGGATCACATAGCCCATCAGATAACCGCCGAACGCGCCGACGGCGAGCGCGATCGGGGCCACGACGAGCAGGGGCAGACCCTGCTTCTCCACCAGCCAGGCGGTCAGCATCGTGGTGAACCCGATGACCGATCCGACCGAGAGGTCGATTCCGCCGGTGAGGATGACGAAGGTCGCGCCGACGGCGGCGACGAGCAGGTAGCCGTTGTCGATGAACAGGTTCATGAAGACCTGGGCATCGAGGAAGCCGTACGCCTGGTAACGGAAGGCGCCGAAGCCGAACATGACGACGAACAGACTGGCCGTCACCAGGACGGGCAGCCGCCTGTCCTGCAACAACCGGTACCCGTGCGGGCTCGGCCCGCCTCTGCTGATCACGCTCACGGCGACACCTCCAGCTGCGGAGCGGCGTCGACCGACGCGCCCGGATCCTTCCTGGCAGGGTTGCGCCGCTTGGTCAGGGCGCCGAACGCCTTCTCCCGGAAGGCGGCGGACTGCAACAGGCACACGATGATGACGACGACCGCCTTGAAGACCAGATTGGTCTGGGTGGGCACGCCGATGGTGTAGATCGTGGTGGTGAGGGTCTGGATGATCAGTGCCCCCACGATCGTGCCGCCGAGATGGAACCGCCCGCCGGTGAGCGAGGTGCCACCGATCACGACGGCCAGGATCGCGTCGAGTTCGATCCACAGTCCCGCGTTGTTGCCGTCAGCGGCGGACACGTTGGAACTGATCATCAGGCCGGCGACGCCGGCGCACAGTCCGCAGAAGACATACGCCATGATCTTGATGCGGCGCGATCTGATGCCCGCCAGACGGCTGGCCTCCGCGTTGCCGCCGACCGCCTCGACCAGCAGACCGAGGGCGGTGCGGCGGGTGAGCACCATGCTCAGGACGACCACCAGGGCCACCACGAAGAGGGAGAAGGGCAGGGTCAGCCAGTAGCCTCCGCCGATCAGCGAGTACGAGTCGCTGTTGACGGTGATGATCTGGCCGCCGGTGATCAGCTGGGCGACGCCGCGGCCGGCGACCATCAGGATCAGTGTGGCGATGATCGGCTGGATGCCGAGCCTGGCGACCAGCAGACCGTTCCAGGCGCCGCAGACCAGCGCCGCGGCCAGTGCGAGCCCGAAACTCAGGAGGACACCCGCCACGCTGTTCTGGTCCGCCTGCTTGCTGACGACGAGGCAGGCGAGGGCGCCCGAGATCGCCACCACGGCCCCGACCGAGAGGTCGATGCCGCCCGTGGCGATCACCAGGGTCATGCCGATCGACACCAGGATGAGCGGCGATCCGAACAGCACGATGGAGACGAGGCTGCCGTAGAGGTGGCCGTTCTTCAGGTGGATCTCGAAGAATCCGGGCGTGAACGGCACATTGATCAGAAGCAGCACGATCAGGGCGGCGACGGGCCAGAACAGCCGGTGCTGTGTCGCGGCGCGCCACAGGGATGAGAGGCTCACCGGTGCTCTCCACTCGCGATGATCTCCAGGACCCGCCCGGCCGTGACGTCGGGACCGTTGGCAATCCGGGACACGAGCCGGCGGTCGCGGAGAACCCCGATGGTGTGACTGAGCCGGAGGACCTCCTCCAGCTCGGCGGATATGTAGACCACGGCCATGCCTTCCTCGGACAGGGACACCACCAACTTCTGGATCTCCGCCTTCGCCCCGACGTCGATCCCCCGGGTCGGCTCATCCAGGATGAGCAGCTTCGGCCGGGTGAGCAGCCAGCGGGCCAGCAGCACCTTCTGCTGGTTTCCGCCGCTGAGGGCGCTGACCGGCGCCTCGGGATCGGCGGGACGGATGTCCAGCGCCGCGATGTACTTGGCGACCAGCTCGTCGCGCTGTGAGACGGGGACGGGACGGGTCCAGCCGCGTGCCGCCTGGAGGGCGAGAATGATGTTCTCCCGCACCGTCAGGTCCGGCACCAGCCCCTCGGCCCTGCGGTTCTCCGAGAGGAAGGCGACCCCCCGGCCGATGGCGTCGTTCGGCGCTCGCAGCGCGACCTGCTTGCCGTCGATGTCGACCCGTCCGCCGTCGGGGGCGTCGGCGCCGAACAGCAGCCGGGCCAGCTCGGTGCGTCCGGAGCCCAGGAGACCTGCGAGACCCAGGACCTCTCCGGCGTGGACCTCCAGGTCGAACGGGGCGATGCCACCGGTCCGGCCGAGGCCCTCCGTCCTCAGCAGCGGCTCACCGTCAGCCGGCTGCGCATGGTGCTCGCTGAGTTCCTCCAGCTGACCGAGGTCCTTGCCGATCATCAGCTGGACCAGCTGCATCTGGTCGAGGTCGGCGACCATGTGCTCGGCGACCAGGGTCCCGTTGCGCAGGATGGTCATCCGGTCGCAGACCTCGTAGATCTGGTCGAGGAAGTGCGAGACGAACACGATCGCCATGCCCTCGTCCCTCAGCCGCCGCATCAGGGCGAAGAGTTCTTCGACCTCCCCGCGGTCGAGACTGGAGGTGGGCTCGTCCAGGATCAGCACCTTGGAGCCGCCCGCACCGCGCCGCTCGGCGGCGTCACTGATGCTGACGGCCCGGATGATGGCCACCAGCTGCTGCACGGCCAGGGGGTACGAGCCGACCGGCGCGGAGACGTCGAGGTCGAGACCGAACCGGGTCACCAGCTCGGTGGCCTGTTCGCGCAGCTGCTTCCACCGGATACGGCCTGCCCGGACCGGCTCGCGTCCGATGAGGATGTTCTCCGCCACCGAGAGGTTCTGGCAGAGGTTGACCTCCTGGTAGACCGTGCTGATGCCGGCCTGCTGCGCCTGCAGCGGTCCGGTGATGTGGACTGGCCGCCCGTCCAGGCTGACCGTTCCCCCGTCCAGCGAGTGAACCCCCGTCAGCAGCTTGATGAGGGTGGACTTCCCGGCTCCGTTCTCACCGAGAAGAGCGTGGATCTCGCCGGGGAAGAGCCGGAAGTCGACGCCTGACAGCGCCCGCGTGCCGGCGAACTCCTTGACTATGCACTTCATTTCCAGGACGGGTCGAGGCTCTGCCATGGCAGTGCTCCTAGAGGGAATCGTCGCGACGTGTACGGGAGTGCCGGAGAGGCCCGGCACTCCCGCGTCCGGCTGTCAGTACTTGCGGTTCGGCAACGCCGCCGCAGCCTGGTCCGCCATGAAGTCGCCCTCCTGGGTCTTGATCCACCGGGGCAGGGTGGAGCCCTTGCCGGCGTGGACCGTCTTGGCGGCGTCCATCAACTGCGGGCCGAGCAGCGGGTTGCACTCGACGATCCCGTTGATCTGGTGCTTGGTCATGGCGACGAAGCCGTCGTGAGTACCGTCGACCGACACGATCTGGATGTCCTTGCCGGGCGTCTTGCCCGCGGCCTGGATCGCCTGGATCGCCCCGAGGGCCATGTCGTCGTTGTGGGAGAACAGCACCTCGATGTCCGAATGCGCCTGCAGGAAAGCCGACATGACCTGCTTGCCGCCGGCGCGGGTGAAGTCACCGGACTGGCTGGCGATGATCTTCCAGTTGGGGTCGCTCGCCTGCATGATCTTGGCGAAGCCCTTGGCGCGCTCGATCGCGGGGGCCGCGCCGGTGGTTCCCTCCAGCTGCGCGATCTTGACCGTGCTCTTGCGGCCGCCCAGGATCTTCTCCAGCATGTGCGCGGCGCGCTCACCCTCGTTCTCGAAGTCCGAGCCCACCAGGGTGACGTAGAGCGAGGGGTCCGAGGTCTCGACGGAACGGTCGGTGAGGATCACCGGGATGCCTGCGGCCTTCGCCTCCTTCAGGACGGTGTCCCAGCCGGTGACGACCACCGGGGAGAAGGAGATCACGTCGACCTTCTGGGCGATGTAGCTGCGGATCGCCGAGATCTGGTTCTCCTGCTTCTGCTGGGCGTCGGAGAACTTGAGGTTGATCCCGGCGGCCTTGGCGGCGTCCTTCACCGACTGGGTGTTGGCGGCACGCCAGCCGCTCTCCGATCCCACCTGCGAGAAACCCAGGGTGATCGGCTTGCTGGCATTGTCCGAACCGGTCGTCGTGCCGGGGTTCTTCTTCGCGCAGGCCGCGAGCCCGCCGGCGGCCGCGGTGGCGGCGGTGATCGCGAGGAAGCGGCGTCTGTCGATCATGTCTTCTCCGTAAGTGGGTGGGTGGCCCGGGAGGGGCGTTGGCTGGCGCCCCCGGGTTCTGCAGTGCGGCGCTGCCTGCCGCGCCTGCCGGGATCGGCCTGGTGGGCCGCTTGTACCAGCGACGGTTGATCGTGTTAGCGCTCACGATCAGCGTGGTCAGGCGTGCAGACGGCAGCCTGGCGACGCTGCTTCGGTTCCGAGGGGAGGTCGGTGATCCGGCGGACTCGTTCACCGGCCGTACGGTGGTTCCGCTTGATTCGCTGATCAGTGGCGGTAGCCGCTGCCCAGCGGGATCCGGGGCGACGGTACGCCCCAGGCGATCGCCGAGGACGGGCCTGGTCCGGCGAGCGGTCGCCTGACGCCGCCGGGCCAAGAGTGATCG
>NZ_LIQR01000200.1 GCF_001418575.1 Peterkaempfera griseoplana | reverse complement strand
CGCACGGGCCGCCCGGCGCCGCCGACGAGCAGCCCGCCCCACGCCGTGGGCACCCGGCTACGCCCGGGAGGCCCCGCTCCCGCCGCACGCTGTGCCGCGCGGGTGACCGGGCCCCCGGGGAGGGCGGCTCCCCGGGAAGGGAGGCGGGCCCGGCCGGACGCAGGTCAGATGTGCTCCGCACGGCGGGTGAGCAGCCAGGGCTCGACCAGCCCGAGGCCACGGACGGGACGCCGCCACATGGGCTGGAGGTGGAAGCGGTACGTGGGCAGCGTGGCCTGCTCCACCGCCGGGACCGGTCCGCCGGGTGCAACGCCCGCCGCCACGGCGGAGAGGGCGTCGGCCACACCGGGGGACGGGGCGACCGGTCCCGCAGAGGGCGGCACCGCCCCCTCCCGCTCCAGCGCCGCCGCGAACTCCCCGTCGATCAGCACCGCGTCCTTGGGCGCGATGGAGGTCAGCCTGCTGGCCAGATTGACGGTGGTGCCGAAGACGTCGCCCATCCGGGAGGTCACCGTGCCGAAGGCCATGCCGACCCGCAGCGCGGGCATGGAGTCGTCCTTGGTGAGGGTCTCCACCAGGGCGAGGCCGAGCTCCGCGGCCACGGCCGGGTCGTCGGAGACGTACAGCACCTCGTCGCCGAGGGTCTTGATGAGGCGCCCGCCGTGCCCGGCGACCAGGTCGGCGCAGGTGGACTCGAAGGTCTCCACCAGTTCGCCGAGCTCCTCCTCCTCCAGCCGCCGCGACAGCCGGGTGAACCCCACCAGGTCGGCGAAGCCGACCGCCAGCCGGCCGCTGGTGACCTCCTCGTCCTCCGCGGCCTGGACGACCCGGCCGGTGACCGCGGCCAGCTGCCGCCGCCACACATAGACCAGGAACTCCTCCAGTTCCGGCAGGAGCAGCTGCACCAGCGGGTAGGCCACATCGGCCCGCGACAGACCCGGCTCGATGGACTGGGTGAGGTTCTCCAGGAAGGTGTCCATCTGCCACTCGGCGAGGCGGGCGGTGGTCTGCCCCGTGGAGCGCGCCACCTGGATCGCCATGGACTCGCTGAGCAGCCCGGACTCCACCAGCCCGGCCAGCCGCCGCAGCGCGATGACGTCCGCGTCCGTCAGCGCCCGGGACTGGCCGATGTCGGGGAAGCCCATCGCACGCCAGAAGCGGCTGGCGAGCTCCATGGGGACACCTGCGGTCCGCGCCGCCTGGTACGGGGTGTACTTGCGGGCGGCGTCGAGGATCAGCTGCTCCAGCTTGAGCGAGACCGTGCTCTCGTCGTCCTCCTCGTGCGGGAGGGAGTGATGCTGGTGACCCGCCGGATCGGCATGGTGGTCGGGCAGCCGCTCCTGCGTGGTGCCGTCGTCGTCTGTCACCGTTCCATCCCCGTGCGGTCGCCGCACTTGTACGCCGTCGAGTCCGCCGTAGAGCCGAGCCGGCAGCCCCGGCCTGCCGCAGTGGCCTGCCTCACACCGCCGTCCTGTGGAATGTTCGCACGGAATCGCCCGGTCCGGAGCATCCGGCCGGGATGCGGACCGACGTTTCCGAGCTTCGGACGCTGCTCACCGCTGGTCCGGTTGCGGCCGTACGTGCACGACGTCCCCGGCGCCCACCGCCTGCTCCGTCCCGTCGGCGGTACGGACCACCAGCCGGCCGTCGCCGTCGATCGAGACGGCCCGGCCCAGCAGCTCGCGGTCCCCGGGCAGCTGGACCCGCACGGTGCGGCCCACGGTGGTGCAGCGGGCGGTGTAGGCGGGGAGCAGACCGCTGGCGTGCGGATCGCCGCCGGCCCGCCGCCACTCCTCGTAGAGCTCGGCGAACTCCCGCAGCAGCGCCCGCAGCAGAGTGTCACGGTCGGTGACGGCCGCTCCGGCCAAAGCCAGTGAGGCGGCCGTCGGCACGGGCAGCTCGTCCTGGCGCAGCGAGACATTGATCCCCAGGCCGGGGACGAGGGCGTCGCCGGCCAGTTCGGTGAGGATGCCGCCGATCTTGCGTTCGCCGCCGGCGATGGTGACCTGCAGGTCGTTGGGCCATTTGAGGCCCACGTCGAGCTCGGCGACCCGGCTGAGGGTCGCCGCCGCGGCCACGCCCACCAGCAGCGGCATCCAGCCGTACCGCTCGACGGGCACATCGGGGCCCGGGCGCAGCAGCAGGGAGAGGAAGAGCCCGGAACGGGCGGGGGCGCTCCACTGCCGCTCCAGCCGGCCCCGGCCGGCGTTCTGCTGCTCGGCGACCAGCACCGCGCCCTCCGCCTCCCCGGCGCGGCCGCGGGCGGCGAGGTCGCTGTTGGTCGACCCGGTCTCGGCCACGACCTCCAGGGATGTCCACAGGCCGTCGGGGACGACCAGGGCACGCCGCAGCCGGGCGGCGTCCAGCGGCGGCCGCTCCAGGTCGGTCCAGGGGGAGGGCCCGCCGCCGGTGAAGCCCCTGAGTCCACTGATGCGACGGCGCCCGCCGCCCGGTTCCTCGGTCACACCGCCAGCCTATGCGGGGGCACCGCTGACTGCTTGACCGCGCCCGTGGCGGGCACACATCGGGCAGGGAGGCACTGTGGTGCTCGCCATAATGACAACGCCCGCGTGATCGCTACGCTACGCAGTGGTAATGATCCGCGCCGTCCGGTCGGGTACCGCAGCTACCGGGGCGCGCTGGAGCGGCAACCAGTTCTAGGGAGACGCGCGGGATGGCCGGAGCGGAGAGCGACATCGACATCCACACCACCGCCGGGAAGATCGCGGACCTCAGGCGGCGGATCGACGAGGCCGTGCACTCCGGTTCCGCCCGCGCGGTGGAGAAGCAGCACGCCAAGGGCAAGATGACCGCCCGGGAACGGGTGGCGCAGCTGCTGGACGAGGACTCCTTCGTGGAGTTCGACGAGTTCGCCCGGCACCGCTCCACCAACTTCGGCCAGCAGAAGGTCCGCCCGTACGGCGACGGTGTGGTGACCGGCTACGGCACGGTGGACGGCCGGCCGGTGGCGGTCTTCGCGCAGGACTTCACGGTCTTCGGCGGCTCGCTGGGCGAGGTCTTCGGCGAGAAGATCGTCAAGGTGATGGACTTCGCGCTGAAGACCGGCTGCCCGGTCATCGGCATCAACGACTCCGGCGGCGCCCGCATCCAGGAGGGCGTGGCCTCCCTCGGCCTGTACGGGGAGATCTTCCGCCGCAATGTGCACGCCTCCGGGGTGGTCCCGCAGATCTCGCTGATCATGGGCCCCTGCGCGGGCGGCGCGGTCTACTCCCCCGCGATCACCGACTTCGTGGTGATGGCCGACCAGACCTCGCACATGTTCATCACCGGCCCCGACGTCATCAAGACCGTCACCGGCGAGGACGTGGGCTTCGAGGAGCTGGGCGGCGCCCGCGCCCACAACACCAAGTCCGGTGTGGCGCACCACATGGCGGCCGACGAGAAGGAGGCCGTGGAGTACGTCAAGGCCCTCCTGTCCTACCTGCCCTCCAACAACCTGGAGGAGCCCCCGGTCTACCCGGAGGAAGCCGACCTGGCCACCTCGCCGGAGGACCTGGCGCTGGACACCGTCGTCCCGGACTCCGCGAACCAGCCGTACGACATGCACAAGGTCATCGAGCACGTGCTGGACGACGGCGAGTTCCTGGAGACCCAGGCGCTCTTCGCCCCCAACATCGTCACCGGCTTCGGCCGGGTCGAGGGCCGGGCGGTGGGCGTGGTGGCCAACCAGCCGATGCAGTTCGCCGGGTGCCTGGACATCGACGCCAGCGAGAAGGCCGCGCGCTTCGTCCGCACCTGCGACTCCTTCAACATCCCGGTGCTCACCTTCGTCGACGTCCCCGGTTTCCTGCCGGGCACCGGCCAGGAGTGGGACGGGATCATCCGGCGCGGCGCCAAGCTGATCTACGCCTACGCCGAGGCCACCGTGCCGCTGGTCACCGTCATCACCCGCAAGGCGTTCGGCGGCGCCTACGACGTCATGGGCTCCAAGCACCTGGGCGCCGACCTCAACCTGGCGTGGCCGACCGCCCAGATCGCGGTGATGGGCGCCCAGGGAGCGGTCAACATCCTGCACCGCCGGGAGATCGCCGAGGCGGAGGACCAGGAGACCCGGCGGGCCGAGCTGATCGCCGACTACGAGGACACCCTGCTCAACCCCTATGTCGCCGCCGAACGCGGCTATGTCGACGCGGTGATCCTGCCCTCGGAGACCCGGCAGCACATCGTCCGGGGACTGCGGGCACTGCGCAACAAGCGGGAGACGCTGCCGCCCAAGAAGCACGGCAACATCCCGCTGTAGGCCCCCGTTCTCTTCCCCCACTCAGCCCCTGGACCCTGGACCCTTGGAGCGCACCATGGCCCCCATCAAGGTGCTGCACGGGCACCCCACCCCCGAGGAGCTGGCCGCCGTCATGGCGGTGGTCTCGGCCCGGGCCGCAGCGGCGTCGGCGGCGGCCGCCGCCCAGCGCGCCGCCGGCGGCCCGGTCTCCGCGTGGGCCGACCGCTCGGCCGCCATGCGCCGGATGCAGGCCCCGGGCCCGCACTCCTGGCGCACCTCCGCCTGGGCCCACTGAACCCGGCCCGTCCGGCCTCGCTCCGGCTCCGGCTCCGGCATCGCCCGAGCCGGAGCGAGGCGGCCGTCGCGGCCTGCGACTCCGGCCGTGTGAAGGCCGGTGCTGCCGGGCCGGAGCCGTCGGTGCAGCTCGCGAGGGAGGTGCGGGTGGGCGGCCACGGGGTGATCTGAGTACGCGTACTCAGGCGTCCGGCCCCGGCCGGGCGCACCATCGGAAGTGTGCTCTGGTCCGACCCCGACGACGAACCGTCGCCCGAAGGGCGGCGCGCGCAGGCGATGATGCGCCGGGCGGGCGTCGTCATCACCGTCTTCGCCGTCCTGGTGCTGGTGCTGCTGGTGTCCTGACCGGGCCTGCGCTCGGCCCGGCGCTCTATAGGCTGTCGGCCATGAGCGACCGCCGCACCGTAGTACTCGCCTCCGCCTCTCCCGCCCGGCTGGGCCTGCTGCGGCAGGCCGGGCTCGACCCCCAGGTGATCGTGAGCGGGGTGAACGAGGAGGCGCTGAGCGCCTCCACCCCCGGCGAGCTGGCGCTGCTGCTGGCCGAGGCCAAGGCGGTCGCGGTTGCCGACCGGATCGCTGCCGAACCCGGCCGCCTCGACAGTCCGCTGGTGATCGGCTGCGACTCGGTGCTGGACCTGGACGGCGAGGCCCTGGGCAAGCCCGCCGACGCCGCGGAGGCCACGGCCCGCTGGCACGCGATGCGCGGCCGCGAGGGGGTGCTCCGTACCGGGCACTGCGTCATCGACACCGGCAACGGCGCCCGGTCCGCGGCCACCGCCTCCACCGTGGTGCGCTTCGGGACCCCCGACGACGACGAGATCGCCGCCTATGTCGCCTCCGGCGAACCGCTGCACGTCGCCGGGGCCTTCACCCTGGACGGCCGGTCGGCGCCGTTCCTGGAGGGCATCGACGGCGATCACGGCAATGTGATCGGGCTGTCGCTGCCGCTGCTGCGCCGGCTGCTGTCCGATGTCGGGGTACAGATCACCGACTTGTGGGCCTGACAGCGCCCGCCCGGTAGTGTGACCGCCCGCGGAGAGGGCAGGCACACGACAGGGAGGGCCCCGATGGCCGATGGACTGCTCAACATCCTGCTCGGCGTGGCCGCCAGCGCCGTCAGCGCCGCACTCGGCTGGCTCGCGCAGACACTGCGGCGCCGCCGGCGTCTCGACCGCGCCCGGGAGTTCTTCGGGATGGCGGAAGGCACCGAGTGCCTGCTGGTGGTGCCCCGGCACGCCAAGCTGCCGGACGGTGCCGCGGTCGCCCTGCAGGACGCCTATGCGCTGATGGAGCTGTCGGCGCTGATCAAGGAGTGCGGCGCGCACGCCACCATCCTGTCCCATGAGCGGGTGCGGCAGGGCATCGGCACCAAGGCCGAGGTGTGCCTGGGCGGGCCGTCGGTGAACAGCCGGATGGCGGCGCACCTGGCCTGGCGCTTTCCCGGGCTGCGGATCGCCGAGTGGACCGGTCCCGGCAGCCCGATGACCATCAGCGCCGGGGAGCACTCCTTCTCCCGGGTGCCGGACGAGGCCGAGTACGCGGTGCTGGCCCGCATCCCCGGTACGGACAGCCGCCGGCCGGTCTTCCTGATCTGCGGTCAGACCCCGGTCTCCAACCAGGCCGCGGTGCGCTTCCTGCTGGGCAACCGGCGCCGGCTGATGCGCGAGTACGGTGCGGGGAAGCCCTTCTGCCTGGTCGTCAAGGCCGTCAACACCCCGGCCTACGGACCCGATGTGGTGGAGCTGGCCGGGGATCTGACCCGGGCTGCGGTCACCGCGCCGGCCGGCCAGCGGCCCGCCGCCGCACCGGAGCCGGACACCGCCGCGGCGTCCTCCGGCTGAGGGGGCACCGGCCCGGCCGGACCGGCGGACCCTCAGGCCGGCTGGGGGCCGCCCGCGACCGGCGGCGGGCTGCCGGCCGGGGGAGCCGCGGTCGCGGCCTCGCCACCGGGCTCGCGCAGCAGCAGCAGCGCCAGCACCAGCACCGCCAGCACCAGCATCAGGCCGGTGAAGACCAGCCAGCCCGACAGGCCGAGCAGGACCGCGCCGAGCAGCCCGTGCAGCACCGCGCACCCGATCAGCAGTCCCCGCGCGATCCGGCCGGCGCCCCGCTGCCCTCCGGCGTGCCGGGGGCCGGGGCCCAGCCACCCCGCCCTGGCCGCGACCACCGCGCAGACCAGCAGGAAGACGGCCAGGGCGCCCTGCCCCGCCCAGGCGCCGATCGCCATCGCGTCCGGGGAGAGGCCTCCGACGGACATCTGCTGCTTGCGTACGGCCAGGCCCAGCACCAGCCCCACCAGGGCGAACGCCAGCGCCTCGACCGCCAGCAGCGCCGCAGTCGCGATCAGTACCGCTCGTCGCATGTCCGCCCCTCTCCCTCTCCCTACGGGCACGTTACTGACCCGTCGTCTAACTGCTCAAGAGGTGTGACACGCCCGGGTGGCACGGCCGACGTGGCGAAGGCCACTGAGTCGCTCCAGCGAGCTACCAGCGACTCGCGAAGACCCGGCGTACCTTTGGTGGGCAAGGCTTTGTCACGCACCCGCCAGCACTGGTCACCACCCGGGATGACTCTCCGTGTGGGCAAGGTCACCACCGGGGGTGACTCGATAGTACGGACCGCCGGTCCCTAGACTCGCCTAGGTTCAAGAAGGGAGCCATCGTGCGCAAGGTGCTCATCGCCAACCGCGGAGAAATCGCAGTCCGTGTCGCCCGGGCATGCTCTGACGCCGGAATCGCCAGCGTCGCCGTATACGCCGACCCGGACCGGGACGCGCTGCACGTCCGCGTGGCCGACGAGGCCTATGCACTGGGCGGCGACACACCCGGCACCAGCTACCTGGACATCGCCAAGGTCCTCAAGGCCGCCGCCGACTCCGGCGCCGACGCGGTCCACCCCGGTTACGGCTTCCTCTCCGAGAACGCCGACTTCGCCCAGGCCGTCCTGGACGCCGGCCTGACCTGGATCGGCCCCCCGCCGCAGGCCATCCGTGACCTCGGCGACAAGGTGGCCGCCCGGCACATCGCCCAGCGGGCCGGTGCCCCGCTGGTGGCCGGCACCCCCGACCCGGTCTCCGGCGCCGACGAGGTGGTGGCCTTCGCCGAGCAGCACGGGCTGCCGATCGCCATCAAGGCGGCCTTCGGCGGCGGCGGGCGCGGTCTGAAGGTGGCCCGCACCCTGGAGGAGATCCCCGAGCTCTACGACTCGGCGGTGCGTGAGGCCGTCGCGGCCTTCGGCCGCGGCGAGTGCTTCGTGGAGCGGTACCTCGACCGGCCCCGCCACGTCGAGACCCAGTGCCTGGCGGACAAGCACGGCAATGTGGTCGTGGTCTCCACCCGTGACTGCTCGCTGCAGCGCCGCCACCAGAAGCTGGTGGAGGAGGCCCCCGCGCCGTTCCTCTCCCACGAGCAGAACGCCGAGCTGTACCGCGCCTCCAAGGCCATCCTCAAGGAGGCCGGCTACGAGGGCGCGGGCACCTGCGAGTTCCTGGTCGGCCAGGACGGCACCATCTCCTTCCTGGAGGTCAACACCCGCCTCCAGGTGGAGCACCCGGTGACCGAGGAGGTCTCCGGCATCGACCTGGTCCGTGAGATGTTCCGGATCGCCGACGGCGAGGAGCTCGGCTACACCGACCCCGAGCTGCGCGGCCACTCCTTCGAGTTCCGCATCAACGGCGAGGACCCGGGTCGCGGCTTCCTGCCCGCCCCGGGCACCGTCACCACCTGGGCCCCGCCGACCGGTCCCGGCGTCCGGCTGGACTCCGGCGTGGAGTCCGGCAGCGTGATCGGCCCCGCCTGGGACTCCCTGCTGGCCAAGCTGGTCGTCACCGGCGCCACCCGCAAGCAGGCACTGCAGCGTGCCGCCCGGGCGCTGGCCGAGTTCCAGGTGGACGGTATGGCCACCGCCATCCCGTTCCACCGCGCGGTGGTCGCCGACCCGGCGTTCGGCCCCGAGGTGCACGGCCACGCGGGTCCGTTCACCGTCCACACCCGGTGGATCGAGACCGAGTTCGACAACACCATCCCGCCCTTCGGCGGCGGCGCGGCCGAGGGCGAGGAGCCCGAGGGCCGCGAGACCGTGGTGGTCGAGGTCGGCGGCAAGCGCATCGAGGTGTCGCTGCCGTCCTCGCTGGGCGTCTCCGCGGCGGCGGCCCCGGCCGCCGGCGCGGCCAAGGCCAAGCGGCGCCAGGGCGCCAAGAAGGCCGGCTCCGCGGTCTCCGGCGACTCGCTGGCCTCCCCGATGCAGGGCACCATCGTCAAGGTCGCGGTCGAGGACGGCCAGGAGGTCCAGGAGGGCGACCTGATCGTCGTCCTGGAGGCCATGAAGATGGAGCAGCCGCTCAACGCCCACAAGGCCGGCACCGTCACCTCGCTCTCGGCCGAGGTCGGCGCCAGCATCACCAGCGGCGCCGTGATCTGCGAGATCAAGGACTGACGCTCGGGCACAGCCTGCACCGGGGCCCCGCGGAATCCGTTCCGCGGGGCCCCGGCGTTCTGCCGGGCGGCTCCATGGTGATCACGGTCGCCGGGGGCGGTCCAGGGCACACAGCAGCGCGCCCCGGCCGCCGAACCCGATCGCGCGGTCAACCGTTGCTTAAGCCCGCCCTAAGAGCTCCCGCCGACCCTCAACTCCCTTGTCCGGCGAGGCTAGCGTGAGGGCTGTGCCGGAGCGAGCGCGGCGGCGGCAGCGGAGGGCCGGACCGGCCCGGACCTCCACGGCCGCCCCGGGGCATCCGCTCCTCCGGCGCCGCGGGCGCCCGGACCTCCGCCGTCGGCACCCGCGGGGCGTCGCCGGCCGGCGGCCCTCCCGTCCCACCACCCCAGGGAGCGGCCCGGCACCGCCGACGACGCCGGAGTGTGAGGCCCCCGGACGCTCCCACCCGGGGGCCTCACCCCGTCTCACGGGGTTACGCATCCGTCCGGCCGCGGGCCTGGTGTCCCCTCAGCCGGGCCGGTGCCTCAGCGCTTGCGGCGGCTCCCCAGCTCGGCCAGGCGGGCCTGGCCGGGAAGGCCGGGGGCGACACCCGGCCCGCCGGGGACGGGCGGCGGACCGCCGTGGGCGCCGGGGCGGCGCTGGCCGGGCAGCGGGGCGGTCTGCTGACCCCGGCGGGGTTCAAGGGCAGGCCCCTGTCCGTACGACGGGTGCGGCTGCGGATCGCCGGGGAGCCCCAGCGGCGCCACCGTGACCTGGACGCCCCGGTCCGCCAGCGCGTCCAGCTCCCGCGCGGTGCGGTCATCCGCGGTGGCCTGCTCGTCGGTGACCAGGCGGGTGATGGCATCGGTGGGCACCGTCTGGAACATGGTGTCGGTGCCCAGTTTGGTGTGGTCGGCGAGGACGATCACCTCGGCGGCCGCCTGCACCAGCGCCCGGTCGACGCTGGCGGAGAGCATGTTGGTGGTGGACAGGCCCCGCTCTGCGGTGAGCCCGCTGCCGGACACGAAGGCCCGCGCCACCCGCAGCCCCTGGAGGGACTGCTCGGCGCCGCTGCCCACCAGGGCGTAGTTGGAGCCCCGCAGCGTCCCGCCGGTCATCACGACCTCGACCCGGTTGGCGTGCGCCAGCGCCTGGGCCACCAGCAGGGAGTTGGTGACCACGGTCAGCCCGGGTACCCGGGCGAGCCGGCGGGCCAGCTCCTGGGTGGTGGTGCCGGCGCCCACGACCACGGCGTCGCCCTCCTCCACCAGGCTCGCGGCCAGGTCGGCGACGGCGCTCTTCTCGGCGGCGGCGAGATGGGTCTTCTGCGGATAGCCGGGTTCCCTGCTGAGCCCTCCGGGCAGCACCGCACCGCCGTGGCGGCGGTCGAGCAGCCCTTCGGCCTCCAGGGCCCGTACGTCCCGGCGCACGGTCACTTCGGAGGTCTGGACGACACGTGCGAGCTCCCGGAGCGACACCGCTCCGTTGGCGCGCACCATTTCGAGGATCAACTGGCGACGTTCTGCTGCGAACACGAAACAGACCGTAACCCGCGTGACCGTCTGCTTTCAGGCGTTTGCACCTCGTAGTCGAAGTTGCTCACCAGCGATAGGCGCGCACCCCTACAATGCACGCCGCCTCGGACGGCGCCCGCTCCCCCGTGCGCCGTCCGACCGGGTGTCAGGAGGCGGATTCCGCCCCGTCGCGCTTGCGGATGTGCAGCTGACGGGCGCCCTCGGCGGTGGAACCGGAGAGCGACGGGTAGACCGTGAAGGCGCTCGCGACCTGCTCCACCGTCAGGTTGTTGTCCACCGCCAGGGAGATGGGGTGGATCAGCTCGCTGGCACGGGGGGCGACCACCACCCCGCCGACCACGATGCCGGTGCCGGGGCGGGCGAAGAGCTTGACGAAGCCGTCGCGGATGCCCTGCATCTTGGCCCGCGGATTGCCGCGCAGCGGCAGCTTCACACAGACCGCGTCCATCTTTCCGCACTCGACGTCAGCGGCGGTGTAGCCGACGGTGGCGATCTCGGGGTCGGTGAAGACGTTGGAGGAGACGGTCTTGAGGTTGAGCGGCTGCACCGCATCGCCCAGCGAGTGGTACATCGCGATCCGCCCCTGCATGGCGGCGACCGAGGCCAGCATCAGCACACCGGTGCAGTCACCGGCCGCGTAGACGCCCGGGGCGGAGGTACGGGAGACCCGGTCGACCTTGACATGGCCGGACTCGGTGAGCTTCACGCCCGCCTCCTCCAGGCCCATGTCCGCGGTGTTGGGGATGGAGCCCACGGCCATCAGACAGTGGCTGCCGGTGATGACCCGGCCGTCGGAGAGGGTGACCTCGACCTTGTCCCCCACCCGCTTGGCGGACTCGGCGCGGGAGCGGGACATCACGTTCATGCCGCGGCGGCGGAAGACGTCCTCCAGCACCACGGCGGCGTCCGGGTCCTCGCCCGGCAGCACCCGGTCGCGGCTGGAGACCAGGGTGACCCGCGAGCCCAGCGCCTGGTACGCCCCGGCGAACTCGGCGCCGGTGACGCCGGAGCCGACCACGATCAGCTCGCTGGGCAGCTCGTCCAGGTCGTACACCTGGGTCCAGGTGAGGATCCGCTCGCCGTCCGGCTGGGCGTCCGGCAGCTCACGCGGGGTGGCGCCGGTGGAGATCAGCACCGCGTCGGCCCGCAGGGTGCGGCTCTCGCCGTCGGCGGTCTCCACCACCACGGCGCGCGAGCCGTCCAGGTCCTGACGGCCCTCCAGCCGGCCCTTGCCGCGCAGCACGGTGACTCCGGCACGGGTGACCGACTGGGTGATGTCGTGGGACTGGGCGACGGCCAGGCGCTTGACCCGTCGGTTGACCTTGCCGAGGTCCACCCCGACGACCCGGGCGGCCTGCTTGTCCGGCGGGGTGTCGTCGGCGACGATGATGCCCAGCTCCTCGTAGGAGGAGTCGAAGCTGGTCATCACCTCAGCGGTGGCGATCAGCGTCTTGGACGGCACGCAGTCCGTCAGCACCGCCGAGCCGCCGAGCCCGTCGCTGTCGACGACGGTCACCTCCGCGCCGAGCTGCGCGGCCACCAGGGCCGCTTCATATCCGCCGGGTCCGCCACCGATGATCACGATCCGAGTCACCCTCCCATTGTCCCGCACCGGGCCGCGGCTGCGACGCCGGGTGCGCCTTCCGGCTGCGCGGGTGTGCGGAGCCTCACGTACGCTGGACGTCATGTCGCTCTACGCCGCGTATGCCACCAACCTCGATGCGCGGCAGATGAGCCGCCGCGCTCCGCACTCCCCGCTCCGGGGCACCGGCTGGCTGGACGGCTGGCGGCTGACCTTCGGCGGCGAGCAGCTGGGCTGGGAGGGCTCGCTGGCGACCGTGGTGGAGGACGAGAAGGAGCAGGTGTTCGTCGCCCTCTACGACGTCGCGCCGATGGACGAGGAGGGGCTGGACCGCTGGGAGGGGCTGCAGCTCGGCCTCTACCGCAAGATCCGGCTGCGGGCGCACACCCTGGACGGCGACCTGGCGGTCTGGACCTACGTCCTGGACGACTACGAGGGCGGGCTGCCGTCCGCGCGCTATCTGGGGCTGATCGCGGACGCCGCGGAATCGGCCGGCGCCCCGTACGACTATGTGATGGACCTGCGCAAGCGACCCTGCTGAGGCGGGGCTCCGCAGGGAGGAAGCGCACGTAGCGGTAACAATCCGGCATGTCTTCGACACATTGTCTACGCGCGTAGGGAATTTCCGACTAGGCTCTCGGGCGTGAACGCATCTCCTCAGTCGGTGGTCGCCACCGATCCCCACGCCGCCGCCCGGGCCGCCGCCGCCCGCCTCCGGGAACTCACCGGGGCGGAGCGCCACGACGTCGCGCTGGTCATGGGCTCCGGCTGGGTGCCCGCGGCCGACGCCCTGGGCGCCCCCGAGCACGAGTTCCCGGTCACCGACCTGCCCGGCTTCCCGCCGCCGGCCGTCGAGGGCCACGCGGGGAAGATCCGCTCGGTGCGGATCGGCGGCAAGCGGGCCCTGGTCTTCCTGGGGCGCACCCACTTCTACGAGGGGCACGGCGTCGCCTCCGTCGCCCACGGTGTGCGCACCGCGGTGGCCGCGGGCTGCTCCACGGTGGTGCTCACCAACGGCTGCGGCGGACTGCGCCCCACCTTCACCCCGGGCCAGGCCGTGCTGATCAGCGACCACATCAACCTGACGGCCACCTCGCCCATCCTGGGCGCCAACTTCGTGGACCTCACCGACCTCTACTCGCCGCGGCTGCGCGCCCTGTGCCAGGAGGTGGACCCGTCCCTGGAGGAGGGCGTCTACGTCCAGTTCACCGGCCCGCACTACGAGACCCCCGCCGAGATCGGCATGGTCCGCGCCATCGGCGGCGACCTGGTCGGCATGTCCACCACGCTGGAGGCCATCGCCGCCCGCGAGGCCGGGGCCGAGGTGCTCGGCATCTCCCTGGTCACCAACCTCGCCGCCGGCATGACCGGCGAGCCGCTCAACCACGAGGAGGTGCTGGAGGCCGGCCGTGCCTCCGCAGCCCGTATGGGCGCCCTGCTCGCCAAGGTCCTCGAGCGGATCTGACACCCGTCGGATCCGACATCGGTCCATGAGCTCCGGTGGCCCGGAGGGGCCCGCGGGGAAGACCTCCCCCGAGGCCCCTTTGCGGCCGCCGTACGCATCCGTCACCCCAGGAGTCGAAGCAATGGCGCGCGCACCCGAGAACGACCTGCTCCAGCGGGCCCGTACCTGGCTCGCCGAGGACCCCGACCCGGAGACCGCCGCCGAGCTGCGCGCCCTGCTGGCCGCCGCCGAGGGCGGCGAACCCGGCGAGGACGAGTGCCGCGCCTGGTCCGAACTGGCGGCCCGCTTCTCCGGGACCCTCCAGTTCGGCACCGCCGGACTACGCGGTGAACTGGGCGCGGGACCGATGCGGATGAACCGCGCCGTGGTCATCCGCACCGCGGCCGGCCTCGCCGCGTACCTCAAACGCCAGGGACACACCTCCGGCGTCGTCGTCATCGGCTACGACGCCCGCCACAGGTCCTTCGACTTCGCCCGTGACACCGCCGCCGTGCTGACCGCCGCGGGACTGCACGCCTCGCTGCTCCCGCAGCCGCTGCCCACGCCCGTGCTCGCCTTCGCCGTCCGCCACCACGGCGCGGTGGCCGGCGTGATGGTCACCGCCAGCCACAACCCGCCCCGCGACAACGGCTACAAGGTCTACCTGGGGGACGGCTCGCAGATCGTGCCGCCCGCCGACGCCGAGATCGCCGCCGAGATCGACGCCGTCGGCCCGCTCGACGAGGTGCCGCTGGCGGACGACGGCTGGCAGGTGCTGCCCGCACACGGCCCGTACGGCATCGTCGACGCCTATCTCGACCGCACCGCGGCCGTCCTCGGCGCCGGGACCCCGCGCGACCTCTCCGTCGTCTACACCCCGCTGCACGGCGTCGGCCGCGACACCCTGCTCGCGGCCTTCGCCAGGGCCGGCTTCCCCGCCCCCACCGTGGTCGCGGAGCAGGCCGAGCCCGACCCGGACTTCCCCACCGTGGCCTTCCCCAACCCGGAGGAGCCCGGCGCCATGGACCTGGCCTTCCGCACCGCCGGCGCGGTCGGCCCGGACCTGGTCATCGCCAACGACCCGGACGCCGACCGCTGCGCGGTGGCCGTGCCCGACCCAGGCAGCCCGGCCGGCTGGCGGATGCTGCGCGGCGACGAGGTCGGCGCGCTGCTCGCCGCCCACCTGGTCGCCCAGCGGGCCGAGGGCACCTTCGCCACCACCATCGTCTCCTCCTCACTGCTCTCCCGGATCGCGGCGGCGGCGGGGCTCGGCTTCGACGAGACCCTCACCGGCTTCAAGTGGATCTCCCGCACCCCGGGGCTGCGCTACGGCTACGAGGAGGCCCTGGGCTACTGCGTCGACCCCGAGGGGGTGCGCGACAAGGACGGGATCACCGCGGCCCTGCTGGTCGCCGAACTCGCCGCCACCCTCAAGAGCACCGGCCGGACCCTGTCCGACCTGCTGGACGACCTCGCCCTGGCCCACGGTCTGCACGCCACCGACCAGTTGTCGGTCCGGGTCGGCGACCTCTCCCTGATCGGCGCCGCCATGCAGCGGCTGCGCAACGAGCCGCCGGTCTCCCTGGCGGGTCTGGCGGTCGAGTCCGCCGACGACCTGGAGCAGGGCTCCGCCGATCTGCCCCCCACCGACGGCCTGCGCTACCGGCTGTCCGGCGCGGACCTCCCCGGCTGTCCGGTGGAGGCCGCCCGGGTGGTCGTCCGGCCCTCCGGAACCGAGCCCAAGCTCAAGTGCTATCTGGAGGTGGTCGTCCCGGTCCCCACCGCGGCCGGGCTTGCCGCCGCCAGAGCCACCGCGGCCGAGATCCTGACGGCGCTGCGCAAGGACATCGCCGCCGCGGCGGGCATCGACGCCTGAGCCCGGGATCCGGCCGGGCTCCGGAGGAGCCCGGCCGGTCAGCCGGCCGCCGGCCCCGCCCCCAAGCCGCCCTCCGGGCCGCCCGGCTGACGGGCGTTCGCCCGGTGCGGCCCCCGGGCGGCGCCGGCGGCCCGTACGGCGGTCAGGGCTCCCCTGGCGTCCTCCCCACTGTGACGGTGCGGGAGCCCGGGGTGAAGGCCGCGAAGGACTGCTCCCACGGCGGCTCGCCGGGCCAGTGGTAGCCGACCCGGCCGACGGCCGGGCGGTAGACGGCCGTGTAGAGGGTGCCCATGCCGTCGTCGTGGCGGGGCTGGTGGAGCGGAGGCCTCAGCAGTGCGGCGAGCACCGCGTCCGGCGAACGGGCGGCCTCCCGGACGGCGGCCAGGCGCTGCCGGGTCCGGGTGAGGCGCTCCTGCTCCTGCGGCACCGGGGCGGACTGGTGGTTGGCCGCGTAGGGCTCCGAGGTGACGGTGGGTTCCAGATCGGGGCCGACCTGGACGGTGAGGGCGCGCGAGGCGTCGACCAGGGTGAGGTTCTGCGCGGTGGCGACCGGCAGCCGGCCCAGTGCGTCCAGGGCCTGACCGACGCTGTCGCAGGTCTCCAGCAGATAGCGCAGCACCAGCAGGACCGAGAAGCCCGGACCGTGGACGAACCGGCCGCCGAAGGTCAGCGACACCGCGAGCCCTGCGTCGTTCATCCCGTCCAGCAGGCCCCAGAACAGCTCCTGCATCCCGATCACCGGGCGCAGGAAGCGGGAGGACACCACGGTGCGGCTGCACTGCGCCGGGGCGAAGTCGTAGTTGCGCAGCAGCACCCCGTCCACGGCGGCCTGGGTGCAGCCGGAGAAGAACGGCCTGAGCCCCGCGTGGGCCAGGGCCGCCCGGCCGCCGGGGCGGTCGAGCCCGGCGGCGAGGCGGTCCAGGACCGGGAGCAGTTCCGGCATCCGCTCGGCGAGCAGCCGCTCGGCCTCCGGGCCGCCCCGGCCGGTGTACCAGGGGGCGGCGTCCAGCCAGGCCGCCCGTGCGGCGGCGGCCCAGCGTCCGTCCGAGCCGTCGCCGACGTCCAGTGCGGTGAAGGTGAGGCGGCGGCTCACGGCGCGGTGGCGCGGACCACGGGCTCCTGGATCTCGGTGACCCAGTCGGCCCTGTCCTGCGGGCACTCCAGATAGACCTCCCGGGCGTAGCCGTCGGAGCGGTAGCCGTTGGCGTCGATCCAGCGGGCCACGGCCTGGCCGGTGGGGACGATGTGGTCCATGGAGCCGCGGTGGACCGCCGTGGCGGCGGTCCGGATCGGCGGCAGGTCGACGATGTCGACGTCGAGGCCGTCGCGCGGCTCGGCCGCCACGGTGACCCCGGCGTGGGCGATCACGGCGCCGTCGCCCTGCGGGGCGTCCTCGTACCAGGCGACGCCCGGTCCGGTGGGAGTGATCCCCGCCCTGGCGAGGCGGCGGAACAGTTCGTCGTACAGCGGGGTGAGGACGGGGCCGATGTCCTCGGGGCCGTAGCTCGCGGCGACGGCGGAGAGTTCGGCGATCCGTACCGCGGGGACGGCTTTGAGCACCACGTCGGTGGCAGGCATGTGACCCTCGCTCTCGATGGCTCGGAGCCTCGCCTCGACCTGCGCCAGCCGGGCTGTGGCGGCCGCCATGTCGGCGGCCAGCTCGGCCCGG
>NZ_LIQR01000020.1 GCF_001418575.1 Peterkaempfera griseoplana | reverse complement strand
TCCACGAGAGCGGCACGGCATCCAGCGGAATAAGCCGGACCCGCGCACAGCGTCCTCGCTGCACTTCATTCAAAGGAACCCCAAAGGGTTCAAAAATCTGGCGTTGAATTTTGGCACGCTGTTGAGTTCTCAAGGAACGGACGCTTCCATCGAAACCCTTCCGGGCCCCTCCGGGCGCTTCCCTTCTTCGTGTCTCCAGCTTATCAGATCCGCTTACCGCTTTTCCGACCCCCGCTGGCGGGGTTATCGCTTGTCGCGACGTCCACTACGTTAGCGCATTTCCTCGGTAATTCGCGCACCGGCTCCGGGCACATGAATGCCCCGACCGGATTGCCAGGAGAGTGTGATGCTGCAGTGAATGTTCGCGTCGGTTCGGTACGGGCGACCTGTGAGGCCTTGCCCGTCCACCGCCCCGGTTCAGGCGACTCGCTCTACGTTAGGGGGTCCGGCCGCGATCGTCAAACACCGAGGGCACGGATCTGGCCGGATCCGCGCCCTCGGTGCTGAAGTACCAGGTCAGGCCTGGCTTGATCCGGCCACAGCCGGCACCAGCTCCACCGCTGCCAGGTTGCGCTTGCCGCGGCGGAGGAGCAGCCAGCGGCCGTGCAGCAGATCGGCCTCGGAGGCGGTGGCCTCCTCGTCCGTCACCTTGACGTTGTTGAGGTAGGCGCCGCCCTCCTTGAGCGTGCGGCGGGCGGCCGAGCGGCTCGGCGCGAGACCAGTGGCGACGAAGAGGTCGACCAGCTCGCCCAGTTCCGCGGTCTCCGCCCTGGGCAGCTCGGCGACGGCGGCGGCCAGGGTGGCGGCGTCCAGGTCGGCGAGTTCGCCCTGCCCGAAGAGCGCCTTGGACGCGGCGATCACCCGGGCGCACTCCTCGGCGCCGTGGAGGAGGGTGGTGAGTTCCTCCGCCAGGGCGCGCTGGGCGGCCCTGGCCGCGGGGCGCTCCTGGGTGAGGCGCTCCAGCTCCTCGATCTCCTCGTGCGTGCGGAAGCTGTAGAGCCGCAGGAAGTTGGAGATGTCCCGGTCGTCGCTGTTCAGCCAGAACTGGTAGAACGCGTACGGCGTGGTGAGTTCGGGGTCGAGCCAGACGGTGCCCGTCTCGCTCTTGCCGAACTTGGTGCCGTCCGCCTTGACGATCAGCGGGGTGGCGAGTGCGTGCACCGACTTCCCGTCGGCCTTGTGGATCAGGTCCACACCGGCGGTGAGGTTGCCCCACTGGTCGCTGCCACCGGTCTGCAGGGTGCAGCCGTACCTCCGGTTGAGCTCCAAGAAGTCCATGCCCTGGAGCACCTGGTAGCTGAACTCGGTGTAGCTGATGCCCGCGTCGGAGTTCAGCCGGCGGGCGACCGCCTCCTTGGCGATCATCTTGTTGACCCGGAAGTACTTGCCCACGTCGCGCAGCAGGTTGATGGCCGACATGCCGGACGTCCAGTCCAGGTTGTTGACCATCACCGCGGCATTGGAGCCCTCGAAGTCGAGCAGCTTCTCGATCTGGCCGCGCAGCCGCCCCACCCAGCCCTCGACGACCTCGGGGTCGTTGAGGACCCGCTCCGCGGTGGGCTTGGGGTCCCCGATGAGGCCCGTGGCGCCGCCGACCAGGCCCAGGGGCCGGTGGCCGGCCTGCTGCAGCCGCCGCAGGACGAGGATCTGCAGCAGATTGCCGAGGTGCAGGCTGGGCGCGGTCGGGTCGAAGCCGCAATAGACCGTGACAGGGCCGTCCGCGAACGCCTTGCGCAGTGCGTCCTCGTCAGTGGAAAGGGCGATCAGGCCCCGCCACTTCAGCTCGTCGACGATGTCCGTCACGGTCTCGTGTCTCCTTCTTCAGCGAGTTCTCTCATCGAGCCGCCGTCCCGCTGCGGGCCGCGGCTGGTTCCCAGCGTGTCCGAGGGTACGCGTTCGGCGCCACCGTGATTCCACCGGCGGCCGCCCCGCGCCGGTGAGCCGGGCCGCCCCCGGGTGTCAGCGAGCCGGGCGGCGCCGGGGGACGTGGGCCCGGTAGGGGCTGACGGTGGGGTCGTTCTCGATCCAGTACCGCCAGGGGGTCTCCGCGCCGGCGCCGGAGATCCCGGTGCGCGGGCCGCTGAGGATCCGGCCGGCCGGCGCCGGGTTGCCGGTCAGCACCTGGAACGGGGAGTCCTCCGGGTCCGCCGGGCAGGCGTCGGCCCCGCCGAGCGCACGGTCGACCCCGAGGGCCAGGGTGAGCCGGGCCGGGCCCCGGGCCAGCTCGGTGTCCTTGCGGACGGCCGGCCGGCGCTTGCGGGCGAGTTCCGTCCCCGCGGTGACCTGCCCGGCCCTGAGCAGCACTCCGGAGGGGGTGCCCTCGGGGCCGCAGACCAGGTTCATGCAGTAGTGCATGCCGTAGGTGAAGTAGACGTAGACGTGACCGGGCTCCCCGAACATCACCGCGTTGCGCGCGGTGCGGCCGCGGTAGGCGTGGGACCCGGGGTCGTTGGGGCCGTCGTACGCCTCGACCTCGGTGAGGCGCAGCTCCACGGTGCCCTCGGGGAGCCGGCAGACCAGGGTCCGGCCGAGGAGGTCCGGGGCCACCTCGACCACATGGCGGTCGAAGAAGTCCCGCGGCAGCGGGACGCGCTGGAAGTCCGTGCTCGGCATGGCCCCGAGGGTAGCCGAGCATCCGGTCGGGGGCCGTTTGGAACCGGGCAGCCCCTTTGCCAATCTATGACTGTGCGGCTTCGTTGATCACGAGAGGATCTTCCATGGGCTTCAAGCGGATGCTGGCTGCCTTCGGCGCCGGCGGCGCGTCGGTCGAGACGGTGCTCAGCGACCCCAATGTCGTGCCGGGCGGGCTGGTGCACGGCGAGGTCCGGATCCAGGGCGGGCAGGTCGACCAGCGCATCGAGGGCCTGTCCCTGGGCCTTCAGGCCAGGGTGGAGGTGGAGACCGAGGACTCCGAGTACAAGCAGGACGTGGAGTTCCACCGGCAGCAGATCGGCGGCGCCTTCGATCTGCGGGAGGGCGCGGTGCACGTGGTGCCGTTCGCGCTCCAGGTGCCGTTCGAGACCCCGGTCACCGCGGTGTCCGGGCAGCGGCTCCACGGGATGTCGGTCGGGGTCACCACCGAGCTGGCGATCGACCGGGCGCTGGACGCCGGGGACCTCGACCCGGTGGAGGTGCATCCGCTGCCGGTGCAGCAGGCGCTGCTGGACGCCTTCGGCCGGTTGGGCTTCCGCTTCAAGGGGGCGGATCTGGAGCGCGGGCACATCCGCAACACCCGTCAGCGGCTGCCGTTCTACCAGGAGATCGAGTTCTTCGCGGCCCCCCAGTACCCGGGGCTGAACGAGGTCGAGCTGACCTTCGTGGCCGACGAGAGCGCGGTGGACGTGGTGCTGGAGATGGACAAGAAGGGCGGGCTGTTCACCGAGGGCAGCGACTCGTTCCGCTCGTTCACGGTGGCGCACGCGGCCGTGGGGTCGACGGACTGGGCCGACTACCTCCACCAGTGGATCCACTCGGTCGGCGGGCAGCGCGGCTGGTTCTGAGCGGTCGGGGAGGCTCTAGGGTGGGAAGCGACCAAGATCCCCGTCAAGGAGGTTCCCGGACGTGACCGAGGCCAAGAGGCGGCCGCTGCCGCACGACTTCCACCCGCCGGTGCCGTCCTTCACGGTGTCCAGCGACGACGTCC
This sequence comes from Peterkaempfera griseoplana, assembly GCF_001418575.1. Lineage (GTDB taxonomy): Bacteria > Actinomycetota > Actinomycetes > Streptomycetales > Streptomycetaceae > Peterkaempfera > Peterkaempfera griseoplana. The sequence goes on along the minus strand of NZ_LIQR01000020.1, from coordinate 4,445 downwards.
AGGACGGCGGGACCCTTCCCGACGCCCAGGTGATGGACGGCGGGAACACCTCACCGCACCTGCGGTGGGAGGGCTTCCCGGAGGGGACCCGCAGCTTCGCGGTGACCTGCTACGACCCCGACGCGCCGACCGGCAGCGGCTTCTGGCACTGGTCGGTCTTCGACATCCCGGCGTCGGTGACCGAGCTGCCCACCGGTGCCGGCACGGGCGACTTCGCCGGACTTCCGGACGGGGCGGTGCAGGTGCGCAACGACTACGGCACCCGGGACTTCGGCGGCGCGGCGCCGCCGCCCGGCGACGGCCCGCACCGGTACCACTTCACCGTCTACGCGGTGGACAGCGAGAAGCTCGGGCCGGACGCCGACGCCACTCCGGCGGTGGTCGGCTTCAACCTGCGGTTCCACACGCTGGCGAGGGCCCACCTCACCGCGGAGTACGAGAAGAAGTAGGTCCGCCGGCTCCCGGCCGGCGAGCGGACACGGCGCCGCCGCGCACCCCCTCGGGTGGTGCGCGGCGGCGCCGTTCGCGTTCCCGGGCGCAGGGGGCTTCCCACCCGTACGGCGGGTGCGGCGGACGTGCGGCGGACGCCGGAGCCCGGGGCGCCGGGTGCGGGACGGTCCCTGTGCAGGGTGCCGCGACGGGAAATTGCGTTGTTGTCAGGACCGCCACCGATCCACAGTGGACACACCGCCGCGGGGGCGGATGTGGCCGGGGAGGTGTCGGAATGCGCAGCACGCTGGTGCTGAACGCGGGTTACGAGCCGCTGACGACGGTGTCGCTGCAGCGTGCGGTGGTCCTGGTGCTCCAGGACAAGGCCGTGGTCGAGCAGGCCCATCCGATGCGGGTGGTGCGGGGGACCGGGATCGAGGTGCCGCTGCCCCGGGTGATCCGGCTGACGCGGTATGTGCGGGTGCCGTTCCGACAACGGGCGGCCTGGTCCCGGCGCGGGGTGCTGGTGCGCGATCAGCACCGCTGTGCCTACTGCGGGCGGCGGGCGACCACGGTGGACCACCTGGTGCCGCGGTCCCGCGGCGGAGCGGACAGCTGGCTCAACACCGTGGCGGCGTGCGCCGAGGACAACCAGCGCAAGGCCGACCGGACACCGGAGCAGGCGGGTATGGCCCTGCTGCGCAAGCCTTTCGAGCCGACGCCGGAGGCCACGCTGATGCTGGCCCTCGGGCTGCGCCGCACCGACATGGGCGAGCTGGCGGCCTGGCTGCCGCAGTCGGCCTGAGTCGGGTACCGGACCGGGGCGGCGAATCCTGCCGGGGAGGGTTCGCCGCCCCTTCAGCCCGCTGCTGCGAGCCAGCGAGGTGACGGGGCGTCACTTGGCCGAGGTGTACGCGGTGGCCGAGGTGCTGTAGGTCGAGGTGAAGGCGGGCACCGCCACCACCAGGCCGTCGGAGGTGAGCAGCCGGCCGGCGGTCAGCAGCGAGCCGGTGCCCTTGGGGAAGCCGCCGCCTGCGCTCTCCTTGCCGTCCGCGAGGGCGAAACGGCTGAGGTGCGCGGACTGGTCGGTGCGCTCCTCGGTGGCGACCATCAGGCCGTCCGCGTCGATGCCGACCGGCTGCACCTTGCCCTTCTCCTGGGCGGAGGTCGTCCAGACGGCCTTGCCGCTCTTCAGGTCGATCGCGGTGACGGAGCCGTTGGCGGGGGTGGAGCCGTCGGCGGGGACGAGGGCGGTGGCCATGGTGGTGCCGCTGAAGAAGACCCCGGGGGTGGCGTCCAGCGGGCCGTGCTCCACGTCCAGCCGGCCGCCGGCCTGGGCCACCGGGATCTCGGCGCCGGGATTGCCCTTGTTGTCCCAGGAGCGGACGCGGTCGTCGGCGGCGCTGCCGCCGGTGGTGAGGACGACGGAGGGTTCGGCGGAGAGCACCGTGACGGTCTTGGGCGTGCCGAGGCCGCGCCACCAGATGAGCCGGCCGGAGGCTGCGTCCAGCGCGACGATCTGCTCCTTGGGGTTGCTGTCGGCGCAGCTGCTGTGCACCAGCAGGGTGCTGCCGGAGCCGGTGCCGGAGAGGGTGCAGAACTTGCCGCGGCCCTTGTTGTCCCACTTCCACTTGCCGGTGGACGCCTCGTAGCCGACCGCCTTGGAGTCGCCCACCGCGACCACCCGGGTGTCGTTGACCATCACCCGGGCGGTGTAGGCGTCCTTGGTGCCGGAGAGGGTCTTGGTCCACTTCTGCTTGCCGGTGGCGGTGTCCACGGCGGAGAGCAGGCTGCAGCTCTTGCTGCCCGCCTTGGGGGTGAAGAGCACCGCCCCGATGCCGCCGGCCACGGTCGGGGACATGCCGCAGGGCACCGCCCCCGGGACGGGGGTCTGGGCGGTCCACACCGGCTTGCCGGTGGCGATGTCGTAGGCGTGGACGCCGGTGGCGTCGCCGCGTACCACCGCCTTGGGCAGCAGCCAGCCGCCCAGCAGGCCGTCGTCGGCGCCGGCGGCGGCCGGCTGGGCGGCCCAGGTCCTGGTGTGGTCGACGGCGAAGTTGGCGGACGAGGTACCGGTGGCGCCGCTGCCCGCCGCGGCGTTGCCGCCGGAGCCGCCGCTGCCGGCCACATAGACTCCCGCGCCCACCAGGACGACCAGGGCGGCCGCGCCGACGGCCAGGCGGGTGGTCCGGGTCCGCCGGGAGGGGCCGTCCGGGCCGCCGCCGAGGACGGCGCGGGCCCGGTCGGCGAGGCTCGGCCTGGGAGCGCCGGGGTCGTCGGCCGCCTCGTCCGCAGGCTCGCCGTCGTGGCCGGGGCCGTCCGCGTTGAATTCGCTCGCGCCGAATCCGTCCGCGCCGAATGCGTTCGGGCCGGGGCCCTCGGAGCCGCCGTGGCCGTGGAAGGCGTCGGGGCTGCCGGGGGCGGGTCCCGGGTCGGCCGCCGCGGTGTCGTCAGGGAGGGCCTGCCACTGCTGGGTGGCCTCGCCGGTGCCGTCGGCCGACTGCTGCTGGTAGGGCTGGGTCTGGTAGTCCTGGTAGACCTGCTGGTACTCCGGCTGGCCCTGGTAGCCGGTCTGGTAGCCCTGCTGGTACTCCGGGTAGGCCTGGTAGTCCTGGTAGCCGGAGGCGCCCTCGCCGTAGGCGGGGCTCTGCTGCTGGTCGCCCCCGGCCGGGTAGGGGTAGCCGTAACCGCCGTAGTACGCCTGGTCGCCGTAGCCCTGGCCGTACTGCTGCTGGTCGTATCCCGCGTACTGGCCGTTCTGCTGCTGGGCCTGCGCGGGGTCGCTCCAGGCTTCCTGGCCGGTGCCGTACGTCTGGTAGCCGCCGGGTATGCCGCCCTCGGCGGAGGATGCCTGGCCGGGGTGCTGCCACTGCTGCCCGTAGTCGTACTCCGAGGGCCGGTCGCCGCTGCCGGAGGGTTCCTGAGCCATGAAGTTCCGTCCGTCCCGCCTGGATGATCCGTCGGCCAGCATCTCACGAACGGCCGCCGGGACCGGGCGGCCGAAGGCCGGGAACGGTCAGTGAGCGGCGGCGACCTGGTCGATGCGGGCGGCGAGTTCGAAGTCCAGCGCGGTGATTCCGCCCGCCGAGTGGGTGCTCAGGGTGAAGTGCAGAGTGCGCCACCGGATGTCGATGTCGGGGTGGTGGTCCATCTGCTCGGCCTGCTCCGCGACGGCCGTCACGATGCGGATCGCGGTGGGGAAGTCCTCGGCCCGCACGGTGCGGCGGAGGGTGTCGCCGTCCCGGCTCCAGCCGGGGAGGGCGGTGAGCCGCTGGTCGATCTCGGTGTCGGTGAGCAGGTCTGCTGCGGGCACGGTGTCTCCCTGGGCCGGCGTATGGTGCGTCGCTCCGACCCTGGCAGACGGACGGCGGCCCGTCGAGCCGCGCTCACCCGACCACAGCAACCCGGTGACCCGGGCCGACAGGGTCCCGGCCGTCGGCGGCTGCCCGGTGGGGACGGCGCGTACGGGTGGTCGGGAGAGGAGGTCAGGGGAGCAGCAGCTTGACGACCGCGGTCAGGCCGACCACCACGATCAGGCCCCGCAGTGCCGCGGGCGGGAGCCGGCGGCCGACCCGGGCGCCGATCTGCCCGCCGAGTACGGACCCGGCGGCGATCAGCACGACGGCGGCCCAGTCGAAGTGGGCCACGAAGAGGAAGAAGACCGCCGCCACTCCGTTGACCAGCAGCGCCAGCACGTTCTTGGTGGCGTTGATGCGCTGCAGGTCCTCGCTGAGCAGCGTGCCCATCAGGGCGAGCATCAGCACGCCCTGGGCGGCGCCGAAGTAGCCGCCGTAGATGCCGGTGACGAAGATGCCGGCCGTCAGCAGCGGGCCGGCGTCCGGGTGGGCGGGGGCGGTGCGGCGGGCGGCCACGGCCCTGGCGAGCCGGGGCTGGAGGACCACCAGGACCAGGGCGAGCACGATCAGTGCGGGGACCACGGCGTCGAAGGCGCTGCCCGGCAGCACGATCAGCAGGATCGCGCCGACCAGGCCGCCGAGCGCCGCGGCACCGCCGAG
>NZ_LIQR01000002.1 GCF_001418575.1 Peterkaempfera griseoplana | reverse complement strand
GGCCCACTACCGCGCCGAGGACTCACCGATGCACGGCACCCGCGGCTTCCTCGACGACCTCTTCGTCGACCCGGCGTACCGCGGCGGCGGAGCGGTCGACGCCCTCCTCGGCGAACTGCGGCGGATCGCCGCCGACCAGGGGTGGCCGTCGGTCCGCTGGCGCACGGCGGAGAACAACTACCGGGCCCGCGCCGCCTACGACCGCCACGCCGTCCGCACGCCCTTCCTGACCTACGCCATGGACGCACCGGTCCCGACACCCGGTACCACCGGCCCCGGGGCCGGGCCGGACGCCGGGGCGCGGCTGTGAGCGACGACGACGCCGTGGTGATCCGCCGCGCCCGGACGGCCGACGCACCGGCGATCGCCCAGGTGCACATGGCGTCCCGCGCCGCCACGATGCCCTATCTGCCCCCGCAGAAGCGGAACCATCAGCAGGTGACCGACTGGGTCCGGGAGGTCCACCTGCGGCGGAACCGCACCTGGGTCGCCGAGCACCGGGGGGAGGTGGTCGGCTACGCCTCACTCGCGGGCGACCTGCTCCAGCATCTCTACCTGCGGCCGGACGTACGGCGCCGGGGCGTCGGCACCCTGCTGCTCGACGAGGTGCGGCGGCACAGCCCCGCCGGACTCACCCTCCATGTCTTCCAGCAGAACACCGACGCCCGCGCCTTCTACGAGCACCACGGCTTCACCGTCACCGCGACCGGCGACGGCAGCGGCACCATGGAGAACCTGCCCGACCTGACCCTGCGCTGGGAGCCGGGGGACGCGGCCTGAACCGCGCCCCGGCCCGGTGAGCGGCCGCCCCACCGGTCCCCGGCAGCCCCGGTCAGCCTGCGCGCTCGGCCGCGGAGCGCTCCACGCAGAACTCGTTGCCCTCCGGGTCGGCGAGAACGGCCCAGCCGGTGCCGTCGGGGCGGCGGTGGTCGGCGACGAGGACGGCGCCGAGCGACAGCAGCCGCTCGACCTCCTCGTCCCGGGTGCGGTCCTGCGGCTGGAGATCCAGGTGCACCCGGTTCTTCACGGTCTTGTGCTCCGGGACGGTGATGAAGAGCAGCCCCACCCCGGGGGCCCGCACCAGCGCCTCGGGGTCCCCGGGGTTGTCGTCGTCCGCGAGGGAGGCGCCCAGCACCTCGGCCCAGAAGGAGCCCAGGGCGTATGCGTCGGCGCAGTCGATGGTCACATGTCGCACAGCGGAAGCCATGGCCTGGACCCTGGTCGACGGCGACGCCCGGCGTCAAACGGATTGCGCCGGACGGTCACTCCGCCGCGGCGCGGATCCCGGCGGCCTTGCCCGCGGCCGTGTGCCCGGGGCCCACGCCGTCGACGAGGATGGTGTCGCCCGGGATGTGGTCCGTGCGCAGCCGCAGGATCGCGCGGTAGGCCGGGGAGTCGTACCAGGCGCGGGCGGCCGCCAGGTCGGGGAACTCGATCACCACGGTGGCGCCGGGCCAGCTGCCCTCCAGCACGTCCGTGGCACCGCCGTGGACGAGGAAGCGCCCGGAGTGGGGAGCGAGGGTGGCGTCGATGCGCTCCATGTACTCCAGCACCTCGGGGTGTCCGGGCTTCGGGTCGCGCAGGTGGGCGATGGCGTAGGCGGGCATGGTGCCTCCTCGGTCGCGGATCGGTGCGGCGGGCTGTCCGGCGGGCCCGCGGCTGCGGTGGCCGGTGCGATGGTCCGATCGTTGCGCAGCCGTGCGGAGGAGTCGATGACGTCCGAGGTCATGGGGCGCGGGCTGGTTCCCGCCCGGTGGGGCGCCGCCCTCGGCCCGGGGGCGTGCCCGGCCGGGGGCCGGGCACGCCGGAGCGGGTACGGCGTCAGGCCGCGGCGGTGACGTCCCAGAGGTGGTGGACCGGGTCGTGGATGAAGTAGCGGGCGAAGCTCTCCACGGTGAAGTGGGCGCCGTCGCTGCGGTCCCCGGTGCGCTGCCACTGGGCGCCCGCGACCTGGTCGAACGCGGTGGCCAGGGTCTCGGCGGCCGCGGCGAGCTCGGCGGCGACCCGGGCGGGGTCCTGCTCGGCGTAGCGCTCGGCCAGGGCGGTCTCGTCCTGGTCCCAGTTGGGGAAGAGCGGACCGTCCTGGGTGAGCATCAGATCGAGCCGCACCGCGAAGATCCGGAAGACATCCCGGACATGGCAGGCGTACTCCAGCGGCGACCAGACGGAGGGGGCCGGGCGCCGGCGCAGCTCCTCCGGGGCGGCGGCCAGCACGCCGGCCCAGGCGGCGGCGTTGTCGCGGAGCAGCCCGGAGACGGCGGTGGGGGCGACGGAGGAGGTGTCGAGGCCGCAGTCGGGGCAGGGGCGCTGCAGCACCCAGGTCCAGTCCTTGGTGTCCGGTGTGATCATGGATCAAGGATGGGGCGGGCGGGAGGCGCCCTCCCAGTGGCAGCACCGACAGCCTGCGTCGAAATCCTGCCAACCCCGCCGCTCCCCGGGGAGCGTCAGGGCAGCAGTCCCGCCCGGACGCGCTCCTTGAGGGGCGGCCACTCGGGAGCGAGCAGCGAGTAGACCACGGTGTCCCGCCAGCTGCCGTCCAGCCGGCGGACATGGCGGCGCAGCGGTCCCTCGCGGCGGCCGCCGATACGGGTCATCACGGTCTGGGCGGTGTAGTCCTGGTGGTCGACCTGCCACTGCACCCGTCCGAAGCGGAGCGCCTCGAAGGCGTGGTAGAGGAGCAGCAGGTGCGCCTCCACGGCGACGGCAGTGTTGCGGTAGGGACGGGCCACCCAGTCCCAGCCGATGTCCAGACGTTCGTCGGGGACCGAGATGTCGAGGTAGGCGATCCAGCCGACGGGCCGGAAGACCCCCCGGGGGATCACGGCGAAGAGCACGGCCTCGCCGGCCGCCTGCTGGGCCAGGCGCTGTTCCACCAGGCGGCCCATCTCGGCCTCGGAACGGGGGGTGAGGGCGGGCAGCCACCGCCACACCTCGTCGTCGTTGCCGCCCGCCAGCTGGAGGTCGGGCACATGGGCCGGAACGAGCGGCTCCAGCCGGATGTGCCGTCCGTCCAGGACCACGGGGGCAGGCGGTTGCGAGGACATGCGGGCACGGTAACCCGAGACGGAGGTTTGGGGGAGGGGTTGGAGAACCCAGGTCAGAGGGCGCTGCCGGCCCTCCACTCGGCCCAGGTCAGGTTCCAGCCGTTGAGGCCGTTGTCGGGGGCGACCGTGCGGTCGCCGGAGTTGAGCACCTCGACCACGTCGCCGACCATCGAGGACTGGTAGAACCGCGCGGCCGGGGTGGTGGGGTCGGCGGCGCCCTCGCTGTCCTGCAGGCCGATGCAGCCGTGGCTGACGTTGTCGCGGCCGAAGACCGGGGGCGGGGACCAGTAGTTGCCGTGGATGAAGGTGCCCGAGGTGGTGAGCCGCTGGGCGTGCGGGACATCGGCGATGTCGTACTCACCGCCCAGGCCGACCGTGCGGGAGCTCATCCGGGTCTGCAGGAACTGCTCGGAGATCACCATCCGGCCGGCCCAGCTGGTGTGGTCGGGGGCGCCGCCGGTGACGGCGTAGGTTTCGGTGGTCCGGCCGTCGCGGTTCACCGTCATCTGCCCGGTGGCCAGGTCCACCACGCTGACCTGGCTGCGGCCGATGGTGAAGTGGACGTCCTTGGACTGGACCCCGTAGACGCCCTTCGCCCCGGCGACGCCCTTCAGCCGCAGCCGCAGGGTGATTCTGGTGCCGGGGACCCAGTAGTGCTCGGGGCGGAAGTCCAGCCTGGTGTCGTCGAACCAGTGCCCGACGACCTCCACCGGGGGGTCGGCTACCACGGTGACGGCCCGCTGGACCGCCCTGCGGTGGGTGATCCCGGTGGTGAAGTTGATCGACACCGGCATGCCGACGCCCGAGGTGGAGCCGTGCTCGGGGGTGAAGAAGCCGACGAAGGTGTGGTCGGGGGCCCTGGTGGTGAAGGTGGTGTTGGACTCCGCGGGCAGCATCAGGCCGTCCACGGCGCCGACCGCGACGGAGTAGCGGGTGGACAGGCCCAGCGCGCCGGTGGAGGTCCAGCGGGTGGAGCCGGCCGAGAAGGCGCCCGCCACCTGACTGCCGTCGTCGTCGGTGACTTGAACCGAGGTGAGCCGGCCGTGGGCGGCGGTGACCGTGACGCCCTCGCCGAAGTCGGCGTTGCGGGTTCCGTCGGAGGGGGTCACGGTGATCCTGACGGTGGATATCCCGGAGCCGGGACCGCCCGGGGAGCCGTCCGAACCGCCGGTGCAGGCCGCGACGAGGGCCGCGGGTGCCGCCGCGAACCCGGCCAGCACACGGCGCCTCGGCCATTCGGGACGGATGGTGGGACGCTGCCTGCCGGGTGCCGTCACGGTGCCGTCTCCCTCGCTGATCCTCGCCTCTGGCGGGGCACACCGTCACAACATAAGACGAATCAGACCCTCCCGCTCCGCAGGGAGCGGGAGGGTCGGGGGCTCACTCCTCGGTGGCACCGTCGCCGCTGGCGGCGTCGGTGTCGTACAGGTCCCAGTCCTCGTTCTCGGGGTCGAACTCGGTGTGCGCGGACTCCCAGGTGGCCTGGGCCAGCTCCACGCCCGGGACGTCCCCGAGCAGCTGCAGCGGGTCGATGAAGTGGGCGAGCGAGCCGGACGGGTCGAGCTCGATGGCCTCCACGGCCTGGGCCCGCTCGTCGTCGTCCATGTAGTCGTCGTGCTTCACCTGTTCCAGGGCCGCTGCCTTGAGGGCGCCCTCGTCGGTGATCTCGGCGACGAGTTCGATGTGCAGACGGACGTAGCGGGGCTCGTCCTCGCCGGTGATGTCGGTGCTGGTCATGCCTGTGAGCGTAGGGCAGCGGGGACCGCATCGCGGTACCGGCGATGGCCTGCGGCGCTACCCAAGCGCCGCCCGGCTCACTACCATCGGGCGGACAACCCGGCCGTCGACGCCCGTCGCGGGATCCGGTCCGGGAGCGGCACGAGGCCGGCGACGGCACGAGGAGGCCCGGTGGGTACGCGGAAGGCGGACCAGCGCAGCCCGCTGGCGATCACGGCGGTGTCGGCGGGTGGCGCGGTGGCGCTGGCGCTGATCCTGGGTCCGGTCGCCACGGCGGCCTCCTCCGACGCCTCGTCCGAGGTGGCGGCGGCGCGCCAGGACAAGGCGTCCGTCGCCCGGCAGGCGGCGGTCGAGCGGTCGGCCGCGGTGCGTACGGCCGCCCACGACGCCCAGGCGCAGGCCGCGGCGGGGCTCAGGCTGGCCGAGACCGGAAGCGTCGACACCACGCCCTATCTGCTGGGCGGCACGGTCTTCCTGGTGCTCGGCACCGGGATGCTGGTGGCCCTGCGGCGGCGGGAGACCCGCTACCAGGGCTGAGACCCCCGGGCGGCGCTGCGGCCGCCCCCGGCACCGCTCGCGGTGGCGGGGCGCTGCGCCCGGCCTGTGGTGCGGACACACGGAAGGGCCGGCCCTGGATACCAGGACCGGCCCTTCCGTCTCCGTTCCGCTCCCCCACCCGGGAGCACGGAGTGTCGTGCGCCGTAAGGCGCACTGTGCCGCAGGAGCCGCCGCACCCTGATGGTCGGTCGGACCTCCAGGGGCGGGACGACGACGGCCCCTGCGGGCGGGACGCGGTGGGCCGGGTCAGGGCCGACCAGCGCGTCCTCTGGTGGCTGCGGTTCAGGGGAGCCGCTCCCGTCATCCGCTGCCACCACGTTCGGCGTCTTGCCGTGACCACTACGATGCCGGTCGCTTGTTAAGACCGTGCTGCGTGGACGTGACGCCGGTGTACCACTTCAACGGCGGAAGGGTGCTTCCCGGAACCGTCAGTGCGCCCGGTCGGCCAGGAAGGCCAGCAGGTCCTGCCGGGTGACGATGCCCTGGGGCTTGCCCTCCACCAGCACCACCGCGCCGTCGGCCTGCTCCAGCACCGCCATCAGGCAGGTGACGGACTCGCCGGATCCCACCACCGGAAGCGGCGGGGACATGTGCTTGTCCAGCGGGTCGCCCAGCTGCACCCGCTGGGTGAAGAGCCCGTCCAGCAGCTCCCGCTCCACCACCGAGCCGATGACCTCGCCGGCCATCACATCGGGGTGCCCGGCGCCCGGGGAGACCACCGGCATCTGGGACACGCCGTACTCGCGCAGCACCTGCACGGCTTCGCCGACGGTCTCCCCCGGGTGCATGTGGACGAACTGCGGGATGCCGCCGTGCTCCACCGCGTCCTTGCGGGCGAGCACATCGCTGACGGTGGCCTCCTCGGTCGAGGAGGAGAGGAAGCCGTAGTCGGCCATCCACTCGTCGTTGAAGATCTTGCTCAGGTAGCCGCGGCCGCCGTCCGGCAGCAGCACCACCACCACGTCGTCGGGTCCGAGCCGGCGGGCCACCTCCAGGGCGGCCACCACGGCCATCCCGCAGGAGCCGCCGACCAGCATCCCCTCCTCCTTGGCGAGGCGGCGGGTCATCTGGAAGGAGTCCTTGTCGGAGACGGCCACGATCTCGTCGGCGACGGTGCGGTCGTACGCCTCCGGCCAGAAGTCCTCCCCGACGCCCTCCACCAGGTACGGCCGGCCGGTGCCGCCGGAGTAGACCGAACCCTCCGGGTCGGCGCCGATGACCTGCACCCTGCCCTCGGAGGCCTCCTTGAGGTAGCGGCCGGTGCCGGAGATGGTGCCGCCGGTGCCCACGCCGGCCACGAAGTGGGTGATCCGGCCGTCGGTCTGCTGCCACAGCTCGGGACCGGTGGAGTGGTAGTGCGAGGCGGGGTTCTCCGGGTTGGAGTACTGGTCCGGCTTCCAGGCCCCGGGGGTCTCCCTGACCAGGCGGTCGGAGACGTTGTAGTAGGAGTCCGGGTGCTCGGGGGCGACCGCGGTCGGGCAGACGACCACCTCGGCGCCGTACGCCCGCAGGGTGTTGATCTTGTCGGTGGAGACCTTGTCCGGGCAGACGAAGATGCAGCGGTACCCCTTCTGCTGCGCCACGATCGCCAGACCGATCCCGGTGTTCCCGGAGGTGGGCTCGACGATGGTGCCGCCCGGCCGGAGCGCTCCGGACTTCTCCGCGGCCTCGATCATCCGCATCGCGATCCGGTCCTTCACCGAGCCGCCCGGGTTGAAGTACTCCACCTTGGCGAGAACGGTCGCCTCGATGCCCTCGGTGACCTTGTTGAGCTTCACCAGGGGCGTGTCGCCGACCAGCTCGATGATCGAATCGTGGTACCGCACGGGGGTCCTCCCGAGGATGTGGAACGGCTGCGCACGGGTCTGTGCCGCGAAGGTCTCTGTACCGGTCAGCGTAGAGGTGCGGGCCCACCCGCGCCGACCTCCGCCGCCCCCCGCGGTGATCATCCGGCCGGGACGGACGGTAGCGGGCCACGGCGCTGGGTATGGAGGCTGTGTGGGATCGGTCCGGGTCCGGTTGTGAGGGGGTCGTTGCATGTCGCGCGCACGGGTGGCTCGGCGTATCGCGGCCGCCGCCGCGTACGGCGGCGGCGGGATCGGGCTGCTGGGCGTCGGGGTCGTCGGTCTGCTGGTGACCGAGGCCAAGTTCGCCGAACGGGCGGTGGGGGCGCTCGGCGCCGACCCGCCCAAGGCCGACGGGGTCTACGGCGGCGCCTTCGCCGACGGGTCCGCCGGCTCCGCGCCGCCGCTGGTGCTGGCCTTTCTGGGCGACTCCACCGCGGCCGGCCTCGGGGTGCTGCGCGGCCACGAGACCCCGGGCGCACTGCTGGCCGCGGGGCTGGCGTCGGTGGCCGAACGACGGGTGCGGCTGGTGAACGTGGCCCTCTCCGGGGCCCGCTCCAGCGACCTGGAGCGCCAGGTGGACCTCGCGCTGGAGACCGTCCCCGAGGTCGCCGTGATCATCATCGGGGCCAATGACGTGACCCATCGGGTGCCGGCCGTGGAGTCGGTGCGGCTGCTCGGCGAGGCCGTACAGCGGCTGCGCGGGGCCGGCTGCGAGGTGGTGGTGGGCACCTGCCCCGACCTGGGCACCATCGAGCCGGTGCGACCGCCGCTGCGCTGGGTGGCGCGGCGGCTGAGCCGGCAGCTGGCGGCGGCGCAGACCATAGCGGTGGTGGAGGCAGGGGGCCGCAGTGTGTCCCTGGGTTCGCTGCTGGGGCCCGAGTTCGCCACCCGCCGGGAGCTGTTCGCGGCCGACCGCTACCACCCCTCGGCGCAGGGCTACAGCACCGCCGCGATGGCGGTGCTGCCGTCGCTCTGTGCGGCGCTCGGCCTGTGGCCGGAGGAGGAGCGTCCGGACGCGACCCGCGGTGAGGCGGTGCTCCCGGTGGCGGAGGCCGCGGCGGAGGCCGCCGGCCGGTCCGGTACGGAGGTGGCCGCGGCGGCCCCGGAGGGGACCCCCGGGCAACCCGGCCGCTGGGCGCTGATCCGGCACCGGCGGCGCAGGAGGCTGCCTGAGGAGACGGAGCCCGCCCCGGCGGTGGGATCCGCGCTGGGAACGTCGTCCAGCTCACATGCGGGCACCGGTGACGGGAGTAGTACTAAGCGGTAGCTTACGAGGCCGGGGGCCGATCCGCCGTGCCGGCTCCTGCCGGCGCGGGGCCGCCGGTGCGGCTTCCCGCACCGGCCGGGTGCCGCGGGGACCGCTCCGGATGCGCGGACCGGCCCCGCCGCCCGGCCGTGCGCTTGGCCGTACCTTCCGCCGTACATTCCCCATATGCCCAGCTCGTCCGTCGAGGAGCCAGCCATGCCCGAAGCCGTCATCGTCAGCGCCGCCCGTTCGCCGATCGGCCGGGCCTTCAAGGGCTCGCTGAAGGACGTCCGCCCGGACGACCTCACCGCGCACATCGTGCGCACCGCCCTGGACAAGGTGCCGCAGCTGGACCCGCGGGAGATCGACGACCTGATGCTGGGCTGCGGCCTGCCGGGCGGCGAGCAGGGACACAACCTGGGCCGGATCGTCGCGGTGCAGCTCGGCATGGACCACCTGCCCGGCTGCACCGTCACCCGCTACTGCGCCTCCTCGCTGCAGACCACCCGGATGGCGCTGCACGCCATCCGGGCCGGGGAGGGCGACGTCTTCGTCTCAGCGGGCGTGGAGACGGTCTCCCGCAGCGTCAACGGCACCTCCGACCTGGCCGACGCCCGCAACCCGCTCTTCGACGAGGCCCAGGCCCGCACCGCCCGCCGGGCGGCCGAGGGCGGCGACGAGTGGCACGATCCGCGCGAGGACGGGCTGCTGCCCGACGCGTACATCGCCATGGGGCAGACCGCGGAGAACCTGGCCCGGCTCAAGGGAATCACCCGCGCCGAGCAGGACGAGTTCGGCGTGCGCTCCCAGAACCTGGCCGAGAAGGCCATCAAGGACGGCTTCTGGGCCCGCGAGATCACCCCGGTCACCACGCCCGACGGCACCGTGGTCTCCTCCGACGACGGCCCCCGCGCCGGGGTGACCCTGGAGGGCGTCTCCGGGCTCAAGCCGGTCTTCCGGCCCGACGGCACCGTCACGGCCGGCAACTGCTGCCCGCTCAACGACGGCGCCGCCGCCCTGGTGATCATGTCCGACACCAAGGCCCACGAACTGGGCATCACCCCGCTCGCCCGGGTGGTCTCCACCGGGGTCTCCGGCCTCTCCCCCGAGATCATGGGCTACGGACCGGTGGAGGCCTCCAGGCAGGCGCTCCGGCGGGCCGGCCTGTCCATCGGCGACATCGACCTGGTGGAGATCAACGAGGCGTTCGCCGCCCAGGTGATCCCCTCCTACCGCGACCTGGGCGTCGACCTGGACCGGCTGAACGTCAACGGCGGTGCCATCGCCGTCGGCCACCCCTTCGGCATGACCGGCGCCCGGATCACCACCACCCTGATCAACTCCCTGCAGTGGCACGACAAGCAGTTCGGCCTGGAGACCATGTGCGTGGGCGGCGGCCAGGGCATGGCCATGGTCATCGAGCGGATGAGCTGAGCCGCAGCGGAGGGTGGAGGCCGCCGACCGAGGTACGAGGGAGGCGGCCTCCGGCCGCAGCGGAGGCGAGGCTCAGCGCGAGCGACGACCGCCTGCGGATGAGCTGAGCCGCAGGGGCGGGTGGAGGCCGCCGGCCGAGGTACGAGGGAGGCGGCCTCCGGCCGCAGCGGAGGCGAGGCTGAGCGCGAGCGACGACCGCCTGCGGATGGGCTGAGCTACCCGGAGGCTAGGCCTGGCGGCCGGAAGCGGAATCACCCGTTTGGAGTGACGGATCGTGTTTGAGGGCTGGATCACACGGAGAAGGTGGTCCAGCCCTCGGCGCGCCCCGCGAACGGCGTTCGATCCACGGCCCGCAGTCGGCCGACTGCGGGCTGTATACCACGTCCACCTGCGTCGATATGGCCAAGGTCACAGCTCACTCACGAAGGTGACTCCTTCCCCTGACGTCACATGCACCCATACGGCACTGTGGTGGTGATCCCCCGTTCAGCTCCGTGCGAGGAGTACGTTCCGTGAACGCCGTGTACACCGTCCTGCTGCTGCTCCTGCTGCTTCTCACCGCAGGGGTGCTGGTCCATGTACGCGCGCTGTCGCGCCGCCTCGACGCGGTGACCGCTCCTCCGGCCCCTGCCCCGGCCGCCGCCGTGGTGGACGACGCCGCGATACAGCGGGCCGTCGCCGCCGCCCTCGCCGAGGACCGCGACCGGGAGATCGCCGAGGCCCGGGCGTTCTGGGCCGAGCAGGAGGCCCGCACCGCCGAGGACGCCCCGCTCTTCGACGCCCCCTTCAGCGGCGCCGACCCGGTGGACGGCTGGCCGCTCTACTTCCCCCGGCCGACCGGCCCCCAGGACGCCGCGGAGAGCGCCGAGGACTTCCCCCGCTCCGCCGCCGACCGGATGGACCCGGAGTTCGCGGACGCACTGCGCACCGCGCTGGAGGAGCTGATCGCCGAGGGCAACGGGATGCGGACCGGCCACCCGGTGCAGAGCGGCGCCCCCGGCGCCCCGGCCGACCTCGAGGTGCAGGCCGATCTGGAGGTGCAGGCCGAGCCGGCCTCCCCCACGGTCCCCGAC
>NZ_LIQR01000199.1 GCF_001418575.1 Peterkaempfera griseoplana | reverse complement strand
CACGTGCGGATGTGCCACGACAGAAGTGATCACGGTCGGCTAGAGTCTCGCAGCCGCTGCCGAACACCCGAACGAGACCGGAGCCCGACCGCATGCCGACACCCCCGCCCAGCGCCCCCGGACCAGGCGCACCCCCGTCGGGCGATCCCGCGTCGGGCGCCTCCGCGCCGGACGCGTCCGGGCCGGGTGCTTCCGCGCCGGAGCCGTCCGGGCCTGAACCCCGGGTGCCGGAGGAGACCGGCGCGGTGCAGCCGCCGCTGGGCACTGCCGGGTCCGCCGGCCCCGCGGCGCCCGTTCCCCGCCCGACCGCCCCAGGGCCGGACGCCCCCGCGACGCAGCGGCACGACGCCACCGGCGCGGCGTCCGGCCCGGCGTCCGCAGCGGGGCCCGCCGAGGCGGCCGCCGCCCCGCCGGGAGCCCACGCTGCGCCGGCCGGGACGCCCGGTGCCGCGCAGCCGTTCGACCCGTGGGCGCCCCCCGGCCCGGGCACGGCCACGGCCTGGCCAACCACCCCTGTCGGCAGCGGCCCGCAGTCGCTGCCCCCCGGCCCACCGTGGCCCTACGGCGGGCCGGCGGGCTGGCCGCAGCTCGCGCCACCGCCGGGCGTCAACGGGTTCGCCGTCGCCTCACTGGTCCTCGGCTTCACCTGCCTGGTGCCGTTGTCGGCCGGGTTCGGCATCACCGCGCTGGGGCAGATCCGGCGTACCGGACAGCGGGGCCGGGGGCTGGCCCGCACCGGCCTGGTCCTGTCCGCCGTCTGGGCCCTGGCCTGGATCACCCTGATCGTCGCCGCCGTCGTCTCCCACCCGGGCCTGCCCAGCGCCGACGGGCTGCCGCCTGGTACGACCTCCGTGTTCAGCGTGCGGACCGGCGACTGCTTCGAGGCTCCCCTGCATGACCGGGTGCGCTATGTGACCGTCCTGCCGTGCGGCGAGCCGCATGAGGAGGAGGCGTTCGGCCAGGCGCGGATCGACGGCACCTCCGGCTTCTACCCGGGGGCCCAATCAGCCCAGGACCAGTCCGAGCAGGGCTGTCGGGACCTCGTCGACCGGTACATCATGGACAGCTGGGCCCACCCGGCCACCCTGCAGATGTACTACTACTATCCGAGCGCCACCCAGTGGGCGAAGGACCCGCACGCCCTCTGCGTCTTCGTGGACAGCAAGGGAAAGCGGACCGGCTCCGTCCGGCGTGACTACACCGACCTGAACGGCGCTCAGCTCGACTACCTGGACTGCACCCGGGACCACAACGACGCCCTCGGCCGGGAGCCGAAGGAGGATCCCGGGCAGGCCCTGCACGCCTACCGCGTCTGGGCGGCCCAGGTCGCGGACGCCACGGAGCTGGAGGCGCAGCAGCTCGAAGCCGGGGACTGGCCTGCGCAGGCACGGAAGCCGATCGCCGACCTGGTCCGCGAGATCCGCAGGTCCATCCCCTACTGGCGGCAGGCCGCAGCCGCCCGGGACGTCGGCTCCGAGCGGCTGGCCCTGGCCAGGGCCTCCGTGCACGACGGCTACGAGCAGGCGAGGAAGGCCCGCGCCGTCCTCGGTCTCGCCACCGGGGACACGGTGGACAGCGGGGGCGGCGGCGGGACGTCGGGCCAGGCGGTCTGACCACCCGCCCCGCGAGGGGCGCCCGACCCGGGCGCCCCTCGCGGGGCGAGCGGGCGGCCGAACGCCCAGGAGCCCAGGCGGTCCCGGCGGTTCCTACTGACGGACACCCGGCGCGGCGGTGCCGCACCGGTGCTGCGGGCCGAGTACGCGCAGCATCTCCAGCGCGCCGGTACCGCCGGGCGGCGGGGTGAAGACCAGGAGCCGCTGGTCCGCCGCGGGCGTCGCCAGCACCTCGCAGTCGAACTCGATCCTGCCGAGTTCGGGATGGATCACCCGGTAGGGATGCGACCTGCGCACCGCGACCTCGTGCCGGTCCCAGAGCACCGCGAACTCGGCGCTCGCCGCGCGCAGCCGTGTGACGAGCGCGCGGGATGACGCATCGTCACCCCTGCGGGCCACCGCGGCCCGCAGGTCGGCGACCAGCTGCCGGGCGCGCCCCTCGTGGTCCTCGGCCGGGATGTGGCTCCGTACGTCCGGCTCGGTGAACCAGCGCACCACGACGTTGCGGTCCTCGCGGGCCACCGTGCACACGCACCCGAACAGGGCCAGCGCCATGTCGTTCTGCGCCAGCAGGTCGCCCAGATCGCCCAGGACCTGGACCGGGACGCCGTCCAGCTGGTCGAGGAGGTAGAGCATGCCCGGCCGCAGGTACTCCCCGGCCCGCGCTCCCTCCGGCGGGCGGTGCCCGGCGAGCAGGTACAGATGGTCCCGCTCGTCGGCGGTCAGCCGCAGCGCGCGCGTCAGCGCCGCCAGCATCTGGACCGAGGGCTGCGGGCTCCTGGCCTGCTCCAGCCGCATGTAGTAGTCGGTCGACATCCCGGCGAGCGCGGCGACCTCCTCACGGCGCAGCCCCGGCGTGCGCCGCCTCGGCCCCTCGGGCAGTCTGACGTCCCGTGGGGTCAGCCGTTCCCGGGACCGGCGCAGGAAGTCTGCGAGGTCGCCGCGGTGCATCTCCATGCCCGCAACGGTAGCCCGGTTCGCCGGACGCATCCTGGGACCGCCGATCCTGGGAAGAGCGCTCCACTCCTGCCGCCTCCGTGGCGACGGCATAGTCGGGGTGCGGCCCACCGGGGGCCGCCGGACGACGAACTCCTCTCTCAGGGACGAAGGCGGTTTCACCATGGAATCCGTACTGGACGTACCCGGCGCGCGGCTGCGTCACTTCGTGCGCGGCTCGGGCCCGCTGCTGCTGCTCATCGCCGGAGGCCATGGGGACGCCTCCGTGAACCGCGCTCTCGCCACTCACCTCTCCGACAGGTACACGGTCGTCACCTACGACCGCCGCGGCCTGTCGGGCAGCACCACCGACACCCCCGGGCTGACGCTGGCCACCCACGCCGACGACGCATCCCGGCTGCTCTCCGCCCTCACCACCGGACCCGCCCTCGTCTACGGCTCCAGCCTCGGAGCCCTGATCGCCCTGGAGGTCGCCGTCCGGCACCCCGGGCAGCTCGGCCTGGTCGTGGCGCACGAACCGCCCGTCACCCAGCTGCTGCCCGAGCCGCAGCGCACCGTCGCCGTCGGGGATCTGCGGGGGGTCGTGGAGGCGTTCAGGACGGAGGGTGTCTCCTCCGCGCTGGACAGGTTCAGGGAGTTCGCCGACATCGACCCGACAGACCGCGAGCCCGATGTCGAGCTGCGTGTCCCGGGTCCGGAGCAGCGGGCGAACCAGGAGTACTTCCTCACGTACGACACGCCGGCGTTGCGGGAGCACGTCCTCGATCTGGACGCGCTCAGGAACTCCCCCGTCCGCATCGTGCCCGGTGCCAGTGAGAACTCGGGTCACACCTGGCCGCACAGGTGCGCCAGGCTGCTCTCCGAGGAGCTGGGGACCGCCTGCCGGACGTTCCCGGGCGGGCACAACGGATATGTCTTCCGTCCCCGTGCGACCGCGGAGCGGCTTCACCAGGTGATCGGAGAGCAGAGCCGCGTCGCGCACGGTTCACGGCGCTGACCGGGCACCCGGCCGGGAGGCGGCGGGCCTTCGCCGCGGTGGCCGGGTCTCTAGCAGGCCAGCATCTTCTGGATGGCCTGGCGTGTCACTCCCAGCTCCCGGGCGATGTCCGCCTGCGACACGCCCTGGTCGATGAGGGCCTGCATCAGCTCGCGGCGTTCTGCTGCGAACTGCCTTGCCAGGCGCGCGTGCTGGACTGCCTGCTCACGTACCTCCCGGAGGCGGTCGAAAGCCGGCTGGTGCATCGAGAGGTCCTTGGTCTCCGCCATGGCCCCACTATGACAACCCCCGGTTGTCACGTCAACCCCCCGTTGTCACAAGGGGGACGACACCGGACAGCGGCCCACGGAGCCCGGTGGGGCGGCTGAATCCAGCCGCCCCCGGGCCGACGGTTCACTTGAACGCTGCGACGCTCCGCGCCGCCCAGTCGGCGAAGGTCCGCGGCGGGCGGCCGAGGAGCCGTTCGACATCGGGGCTGACCCGCTGCTCGTCGGCGGAGGGTACGCCGAGGACGTCCAGGGTGGCCTCCACCACCGGCTCGGGCATGTAGCCCAGCATCCGGTCCCGCGCCTCGGCGCGGGTCAGCTCCACGAACCGCACCGGCTCCCCCAGGGCGTCCCCGATCGCTGCCGCCTGCCGCCGGGGAGAGACCGGCTCGGGGCCGGTCAGCGTGTAGACGCCGCCCTCGTGGCCGCGCTCACGCAGGGCGACGGCGGCGACGGCGGCGATGTCCGCCGGGTCCACGGCCGGCAGCGCGACGTCGCCGAACGGCGCCTCCACCGTCCGCCGGGTGCGGATCGCATCGGCCCACTGGAGTGCGTTGGAGTCGAAGGCGCCGGGCCGCAGCATCGTCCAGTCCAGTCCCGACCGCCGGACGGCGTCCTCCAGATCCGACGGGTGCCGGCTGGTGCCCACACCCTGGGAGGACAGCAGCACGACCCGGCGGACACCCGCCTCGCGCACGACGTCCATCACCGCACCGATGCCGCCGCGCGCCATGACGTCGGGGGGTGTCAGCAGGAACAGCGCCGACGCCCCCCGCAGGGCGGGCCGCAGGCTCTCCGGCTCCGTCAGATCGGCCTGTTGGGACCGGACTCCGGTCGGCACCTCCGCCGCCTTGCGCGACACGGCCGTCACCTGCTCGCCCGCCTCGGCGAGCGCCCGCACCAGCGGTCGCCCGACGTTTCCGGTAGCTCCCGTCACCGCGATCATCTTCGTTCCCCTGTTCCGACGTCGGATGCTCCGGCGTCCGGTGTTCCGGCGTTTCAAGTCCCTTGTGCGGACTCAGCGAAGCTATCGCCGCCGGGCCGATAGGCACCCAGGGGAAAGTGGGGGTTCAGTGACCGGGATCACAGTCGCGGCCGCCCGGGGCACCCTCCGCCGGAGCTCCCGAGAAAGGGCGATTTACTAAGGCAGGTTGATAAAGTAGCCTTAGCAATATGACCGAGGAACCGGACCCCGAGGCGGTCGCCTCAGCGCTGCTGTCAAGCCTCAGCCTGCTGGTGCGACGGGTGCGCCAGGCGCCGGTCGACGGCGGACTCACGATGCCCGAGCGGACCGCACTGTCACAGCTGGAACGCTCGGGCCCCACCACCTCCTCGGCGCTCGCCAGGGAGGTGCAGATCACCGCACAGGCCATGGGGGCGACGCTCGGCGCACTGCGCGCCCGCGGCCTGGTCGAACGGCGGCCGGACCCGGACGACGGCAGACGCGTGGTGCTTACGGTGACCCCCGCCGGACGGCGGGCGCTGAAGGACAAGCGCAACGCACGGGCCGAACTCCTCGCCAGGGCCCTGACCAGCGGCACCTTCACCCCGGCGGAGCTGGAGCAGCTCGCGGCGGCCGCACCGCTGCTGGAGCGGCTGGCGCAGAACATCTGACGCCGACGGAACCATGGAGACAAAGGCCTATGACGGCTCCCCCCACGACGCGCGCCCCGCACCCCGCACCCGGTGACGACCGGTACAAGTGGACCGCCCTGACCAACACCACCGCCGCGGTCTTCATGTCCGCGCTGGACGGCTCCATCGTGCTGATCGCCCTGCCGGCGATCTTCCGCGGTGTGCACCTGGACCCGTTGGCGCCGGGCAACATCGCCTACCTGCTGTGGATGATCATGGGGTACCGGCTGGTCCAGGCCGTCCTGGTGGTCACGGTGGGCCGCCTGGGCGACATGTACGGCCGGGTCCGGATCTACAACTCCGGGTTCGCGGTCTTCACCTTCGCCTCCGTCCTGCTGTCCTTCGACCCCTTCGACGGCGGCCGTGGGGCGATGTGGCTGATCGCCTGGCGGGTGGTGCAGGCCGTCGGCGGCTCGATGCTGACCGCCAACTCGGCCGCCATCCTGACCGACGCCTTCCCCGCCGAGCAGCGCGGCTTCGCCCTGGGCATCAACCAGGTGGCCGGCCTGGCCGGGATGTTCATCGGTCTGGTCGCGGGCGGTCTGCTGTCCGCCTGGGACTGGCGGGCGGTGTTCTGGGTGAACGTGCCCGTGGGGGTGTTCTTCACGCTCTGGGCGTACCGCACCCTCCGTGAGACCGGCAGGCGGGGCGGCGGCCGGGTCGACTGGTGGGGCAACATCACCTTCGCGGTGGGCCTGAGCGCGGTCCTGATGGCGGTCACCTTCGGCCTCCAGCCCTACGGCGGGCACACCATGGGCTGGGCCAACCCGCTGGTCGACGGGCTGATCGCGGGAGGACTCGCCCTGCTGGCGGCGTTCGTCGCCATCGAGAACCGCGTCGGTGCGCCGATGATCCAGCTGACCCTCTTCCGTCTGCGGGCCTTCACCTTCGGCAACCTGGCGGGCCTGGCCATCTCGATCGGCCGTGGCGGGATGCAGTTCGTACTGATCATCTGGCTGCAGGGCATCTGGCTTCCCCTGCACGGCTACGACTTCGGCGACACCCCGCTGTGGGCCGGAATCTTCATGCTGCCGCTGACCGCCGGATTCCTCGCCGCCGGGCCTGTCTCCGGGTACCTGTCCGACCGGCTCGGCCACCGGGGCCTGTCCACCGGCGGCGCGCTGCTGTTCGGCGCCAGCTTCCTGGGCCTGATGCTCCTCCCCCTCGACTTCGCCTACTGGGCCTTCGCGGTGCTGATCGCGCTCAACGGGATCGCCAGCGGCATGTTCGCCTCCCCCAACTCCTCGTCGATCATGGGCAGTGTGCCCGCGCAGCTGCGCGGTGTCGCCTCCGGCATGCGTGCCACCTTCCAGAACTCCGGCACCGCCGTCTCCATCGGCGTCTTCTTCTCCCTCATGATCGCCGGACTGGCCGGCAGCCTCCCGCACTCCCTCGCCGCCGGCCTGCAGCAGCAGGGCGTACCGGCCCCGGTCGCCGCCCAGGTCGGCAGCCTGCCCCCGGTCGCCTCCCTGTTCGCCGCCCAACTGGGCGTCAACCCGATCGAGCACCTGCTCCGGCCCAGCGGCGCCCTGACCCACCTGACGGCGGCGCAGCAACAGGCCCTGACCGGACGGGAGTTCTTCCCGGCCCTGATCTCCGGGCCCTTCCACTCCGGGCTGGTCATCGTGTTCGCCTTCGGCGCCGCCCTCGCCCTGCTCGCCGCGATCGCCTCCCTGCTGCGCGGCGACAGCCCCGCCACCGCCCACCCGGGACGACAGGAGGCGGCCACCGGTGACCGTCACACGCGACAGGACAGGTGCACCAGCGGCTGAGACCGGCCCACCGCCTGCCCCGCCGGAAGGCCGAACGGGCCTCCCGACCACCTCCGAGGAGAGACAACCGCCACCATGGCACTGACAACGATCGACCCCGTGTCCGCGCTCGTCGTGATCGACCTGCAGAAGGGCATCGTCCGGGCCCTCACCGGCGGTCCCGTCGCCGGTGCCGTCGGGCAGGCGGCCCGGCTGGCCGCCCGGTTCCGGCGGCACCGCCTGCCCGTGGTCCTGGTCAACGTCACCGGACGCGCGCCGGGGCGTACCGAGTCCGCACGGTCCGGCCGCGGTGACGCACCGCCCGCCGGCTGGGCCGACCTCGTCGACGAACTGGACGTACAGCCGACCGACCACCTGATCACCAAGCGGCGGCGCAGCGCCTTCCACGACACGGGACTCGACACCCTGCTGCGGGACCTGGGCGTCACCCAGGTCGTGCTCGCCGGGATCTCGACCAGTTCCGGCGTCGAGTCCACCGCACGCTCGGCCTCCGACCACGGCTACCACGTGGTGCTGGCCACCGACGCCATGACCGACCCCGATGCCGAGGCGCACCGCCACAGCGTCCGGCGCATCTTCCCCAAGCTCGGCGAGACCGCCACCACCGCCGAGGTCATCGCCATGGTGGAGGCGACCCGGGTGGAGGCGACCCGATGACCCTGCTCGGCCGACTTCTGAGGAACCGCAGGGCCGGAGAGGGCCGCACGGCGTGGCGACTGCCCCAGCTGCAGGGACCCGAACTGCTGGCGCTCACCAGCGGGGACTTCGCCGACGGCGGCCCCCTGCCGCTGAAGCACTGCGCCGGGGTCATCGGCGGCGACAACCTCTCCCCCCGGCTGGCCTGGTCGGCTCCGCCGCCCGGGACCGCCCAGCTCCTCCTGGTCGTCGAGGATCCGGACGTCCCCCTGAACAGGCCCGCCGTGCACTGCGTCGCGCTGATCGACCCGGCGTCCGGCCACCTCGACGCCGGCGCCCTCGATGCGAGGCAGCCCGCCGCCGGGGTGCGGGTGCTCCGTGCCACCATCGGTCGCGGCTACCACGGTCCGGCGCCCATCAGGGGCCATGGGCCGCACCGCTACGTCTTCCAACTCTTCGCCCTGGCAGCGCCGCTGGACGGCTCCACCGGCGCCGCGGCGGTGGACCGGCTGCGGCCCCGCGCCCTGCTGGCCGGCGTCGCCGCTCCCGTCCTCGGCCGGGGGCGGCTGACCGGCACCTACGAACGCTGAGCCCGGGCCGGGCGGCCCGCACGGACAGCGCGCCCGGGATGGTCCGTCCTCCGGCCGGTCGGAGGACGGACCATCCCGGGCGCAGGCGTCCCCGCAGGAGGGCCGCCACCGCCAGGCCGGTGCGATCCGGGACATTCCCCGACGACACCTTCACCACAGGCGGCCTGACGTCGCATCTTCACCAGTTGAACACAGCGGAGCAGCGAAAGCTCCCCTGTCTACAGGCTATTGACGCCGTACAGCCCCAGTGCTTCACTTCCCCCGCGAGAGCGCTCTCTTGCACCAGAGGACCAGCGTCACCCCTCTCCACCCCACCACGCCAGGGAGAGTCATGTCCGTGATCCCCAGCCGTCGCACCGTGCTCCGCGGCGCCGCGGTCGCCGCCGCACTGCCACTGGTCGGCACCCTCTCCACCGGGGCAGCCTCCGCGTCGTCAGCCCCCTGCCGAGACACGGACCTGGGCCCCAACGTCCTCGTCTTCGACCCCTCCATGGGCGACGCGGCGATCCAGGCCCAGGTCGACGCCGTGTTCAACGTTCAGCAGTCCAACCAGTTCGGGACCGAGCGGTACGCCCTGGCCTTCATGCCGGGCAGCTACAACGTCGACATCAACGTCGGCTTCTACACCCATGTGCTCGGGCTCGGCGACAGCCCCGACGACGTCGTGATCAACGGGCATGTCACGGTGGACGCCCAGTGGTTCGGCGGCAACGGCACCCAGAACTTCTGGCGTGCCGCCGAGAACCTCTGCATAGTCCCGCCGGACGGCCTGGAGCGCTGGGCGGTCTCCCAGGCGGCGCCGATGCGCCGCACCCACGTCAAGGGCAACATGACCCTGTGGCCCAGCCCGCCCGGCAACCGCTGGTCCAGCGGCGGGTTCCTGGCCGACAGCGTGGTGGACGGCCAGGTCGAGTCCGGTTCGCAGCAGCAGTGGCTCTCCCGCAACGACACCTTCGGCAGCTGGACCGGCGCCAACTGGAACATGGTCTTCGTCGGCGTCCAGGGCGCTCCCGCCCAGAGCTTCCCCACCCCTCCCATGACCACGGTCGACCGCACCCCCGCCGTCCGGGAGAAGCCGTTCCTCACCGTGGACGCCCACGGCTCGTACCAGGTGTTCGTGCCCGCCCTGCGCCGTGACTCCACCGGCACCACCTGGGCGTCCGGCAAGGCCGCCGGACACGGCATCGCGCTCTCCCGCTTCCATGTGGCCCGGCCCGGGGACACCGCCGAGACCATCAACCGCGCCCTCGCCCAGGGCCGGCACCTGCTGCTCACCCCCGGCGTCTACCGGCTCTCCTCCCCGCTGCAGGTGTCCCGCCCCGGCACCGTCGTCCTCGGCCTGGGCCTGGCCACCCTCCAGGCCACCCACGGCAACTCGCTGATCGAGGTCGCCGACGTCGGCGACGTCTCCATCGCCGGTGTGCTCCTGGAGGCCGCCTCCGCCGGCTCCGGCGTCCTGCTGCGCGTCGGCGACGGCCGCAGCCGCAAGAACCACGCCGAGCAGCCCACCGCGCTCTTCGACGTCTTCGTCCGGATCGGCGGTGCCGTGCCCGGCGGCGCCGCGGTCAGCGTCCAGATCGACAGCAACGACGTGATCGTCGACCACATCTGGGCCTGGCGTGCCGACCACGGCAACGACGGCAGCGTCGGCTGGGCGGTCAACCCCGCCGACACCGGCTTCCTGGTCAACGGCGACCGGGTCACCGTCTACGGCCTCTTCGTCGAGCACTACCAGAAGTACGAGGTGCTCTGGAACGGCAACCACGGCCGCACCTACTTCTTCCAGAACGAGCACCCCTACGACGTCCCCACCCAGGCCGCCTGGGTGCACGGCACCACCAACGGCTACGCCGCCTACAAGGTCGCCGACTCGGTCACCGACCACCACGCCTGGGGCCTGGGCAGCTACTGCTTCTTCAACCTCGAGGCCGACATCTACACCGACCGGGCGTACGAGGTCCCCGACACCCCGGGCGTGGTCTTCACCGACCTGATGACCGTCTGCCTCAACGGCGCGGGCGGCGGCGGCATCCTGCACTGCATCAACGACAGCGGCGACCCCGTGCAGAACGGCTTCGGCACCTACAGCATGAAGGGCTACAGCAACGGCGCGGCCGCCGTCTGACCGGCCGGACGCGCCGACCGGGACCGGCCTCCCCGGCCGGCCGGGTCGCGCCCGCCGGCCGGAGGACCTTCTGGACGCGCGGTCCACAGGTCCGGCCGGTGGGCGCGGCAGGCCGCCGGGGAGGCCCCGGCCGGTGCGCAGCAGGACCGGCCGGTCTGAGCGTGCTGCCGTCCGGCCCCCGTGACCGGGCGGGGTGCCCTGGGGCACCCCGCCCGACGGCGTTCCGTCCGCCGGGGCGGCCGGCCTGCGGACCGGCGTCCCCGTCCGCGCCGGACGGACCGGCTCGGCCCCTGTCGGGGACAGCGGTGCGGCGCGGCGGGGGTGGGCCGCCGCGCCACGGATGTGGGGGTTCGGGCGTGCGGTGGGTCAGCCGGTGCTGCAGCTGACCGTGGGCCAGGTCCAGGTGCCGTTGGTCTGGATGGTGACACCCCAGTTGTTGCCGCTGCCGTTGGGCTTGGCGACCAGGGTCTGCGCATCCGGGTAGCTGGCGTTGATGTTCCAGGTGGAGAGGACCTTCTCCGGCGAGGGGACCTTCATGGTCACCGTCCAGCTGCTGGAGCCGGTCACCGAGACGTTCAGGTTGTACCGGTCACTCCACGACTGACCCGCCGACAGCGTCGCCGTGCAGCTCCCGCCGCCACCGGTCGTCCCGCCCGTGGTGCCACCGGTCGTCCCGCCCGTCGTCCCGCCAGTGGTGCCACCGGTGGTGGACCCGTCGGTGGGAGCGACGGCACGGCCGGTCTGCGGCGAGATCATGCCCGCGCACAGGCCGCGGCCGGCCAGCCCCTGCGCGATGCGCGGGATGGCGGCGAGGGTGTTGGCGGGCCACTCGTGCATCAGGATGATCTGCCCGTTGGTGAGCCGGGCGTTGGCCTGCACGATCGCGTCCGTGCTGGCGCCGTTCCAGTCCTGCGAGTCCACATCCCAGATGACCTGGGTCAGACCGTACTTGGCCTCCACCGACTGCAGGGTCGAGTTGGTCTCACCGTACGGCGGCCGGAAGAGCTTCGGCGTGCCGCCGCCGGCGCTGGAGATGGCCTGCTGGGTGCGGGAGACCTCGGAGTCGATCTGCGCCTGGCTCTCCTGGATCAGGTGGGGGTGGGTGTAGCTGTGGTTGCCGACCCACATGCCCGCGTTCACCTCCGCCTGCACCTGTGCCGGGTAGGCGGCCGCGTACTGGCCCTCGTTGAAGAGGGTGGCCCGCAGTCCGTTCTGCTTGAGCGCGTTGAGCAGAGCCGGGGTGTGGTCGTTGGAAGGTCCGTCGTCGAAGGTGATTCCGACGTATCCGTTGCAGGTGGCGGCGTGCGACGGCGCCGCGTCCAGGGTCAGGGTGCCGGCCAGTGCCATCACGGCGACTGCCAGCCCCGCGACCAGTGTGCGTATCGACGGAAGGGATGTGGTTCGCATGCGGGTGGGTCCTCCTCGTACAGGCGACCGTTGGTCGGACGGCGTCGATCGGACGAGCGTCCCGGAGGACCGGGGCTCAGTGCGGAGCCCCGGCCCCCCGAGGCATGCTGGGTGGTGCGGTGGATCAGCTCGGGCTGCAGGTGACCGTCGGCCAGGTCCAGGTGCCGTTGGTCTGGATGGTGGCGCCCCAGTTGTTGCCGCTGCCGTTGGGCTTGGCGACCAGGGTCTGCGCATCCGGGTAGCTGGCGTTGATGTTCCAGGTGGACAGGACCTTCTCCGGCGACGGGACCTTCATGGTCACGGTCCAGGTGCTGGACCCGGTCACCGAGACGTTCAGGTTGTACCGGTCGCTCCATGTGTCACCGGCGGAGAGGGTCGCGGTGCAGCTGCCGCCACCGCCGGTGGTCCCGCCGGTGGTGCCGCCCGTGGTGCCACCGGTCGTACCGCCCCCGGAGGAGGAGCCCACGGTGATGTTGGAGCTGCCGCTGCTCTGGTAACCCTCGGTGGCCAGGATCTCGTAGTTCATGGTGCCGAGGTTCATGCCGTACTTCGCCCACGCGTCGAAGTGGTTGCCGACGGTGATGGTGCCGCCGGTCCGCTTGGACTGCCGAACGCTCCAGTACTGGTTGAACGTGGAGCTGTCGCCCTCGATGGAGGGCGCGTTGACGCGCTGGGTCTCGTAGATGTCGTAGGTGCCGCCGTCAGTGGTGACGGTGCCCTTGTAGGTGCCGGTCGGCTTGTAGGAGCCGTAGTTGTCGACGATGTAGTACTCGACCAGCGGGTTGGTGGTCCAGCCGTACAGCGACAGGTACGAGTTGCCGTTGGTGGTCCAGGTTCCGGAGTAGGTCACCGGGTTGCGGTTACCGGTGCTCCAGCCCTTGCCGGCCACGAAGTTCGCCACGTTGTTGTACGTGGTGCTGTACTGGCCGCCGGATCCCATGGTCATGGAGGCCTGACCGGTGTTCTGGCTCCAGAACGAGTAGTAGTACCCGTTGTTGGTGCCGGTCTGGTTGGTGTTGACCGTGGTGTCCGCGTGCGCGGTGGCCGGGATCAGCAGCACGGCCGCGACCATCGCGAGGATCCACCTGAGGCGGCCACGGATGAGCAGCCTCGAGCGGGTGAGGGGGGAGTTCATCGACGTACGTCCTCCTGGTGAGGGCAGGTGGAACGCCGGGCAGCACAACACAGCCCGGCGGCCTCATGAGGGAGTGGCCGCAGTGAGGGGACCACAGTGCGGAGAGGGAGCGGACCTCAGCGGTTGCCCCGATCGGTCCTCGCCCGGATCGGCCGGCTCCGCGCCGGTTCGGGGCTGTCGATGCGACAGCACCTGGATCCGCTCTGGTTCGGGACCGCCGATGTCACGTGTGTGACAGCGGCTTTCCCCTGCCGAAGGCGAACGAGCTTCGGGTGTGCAGGGCCTTCACGATCACTGCAACCTCAGCTTCCGGTCTCCGGGCACGTCCGTGGGGGACATGTCCGGCGTTGGGATGGGGTGGGACCGTAACGCGTCGCCTTCGTTACGGAGAGGTTTCCGATCGCTGGAGAGTATGCAGTGGTGTCAGAGGTCAGTCAATGAGTCTCGTTTCCGAAACTTCTTCGAAACTAAAGGCCCACCAACCTGCTATTAGCAGCGAAATGTTTCGGCCTGTCCGGTCGATAGGGACAGGAGGACTCAAAGCGCCGCGCCGGATCCCTTGACGGGGCGTCAGCCCCGCCTTACGGTTCCGCGAGACCGTTCGCAAATTCGGCGAAACTTTCTGATGGCTTGTGTCACTGCGGGACCGCGCGGGCAGCAGCAGGAGAACCACGCCCGGACGGGTCCGCAGTCCATGAACCGGAGCAGCGACAGGTCTCCCCCACGGCAGGGAGATGAGGGCGGTTCGGCGCGATCGGGTGGTGTCGGCCGACCGACTCTCAGCCGGGGGGTGGGCGGCTGCCGCCCCCGGCCCGACCCAGGTGTCTGCGGCGTCACCTGGCCGGTCCGGGGCGTGGGCCGCCGACGTCGGCCCCGGGGGTGCGGACACCCCGGGGCCGATCTCACGCCCGCGGGGGTACGGCACCGACCGCGCCCGACCGGGACCGGCACCGCAGCATCCGGCCGCACAGGGCGAGGGCGCGGTCGGCGTTCCGCGGGGTCAGCACGTCCTGGGCGTGGACGCCGGGGACGCAGGCAGTCCGGAGGATCTCCTCCCCTGGTCCCGAGGCGACCCCGGGCACCGGGAAGCGGGAGCGCAGCCGGGTCGGCGCCAGGTACTCGGCCTCCCGGCGGGCGTCCGCGGCGGGGCCCGGGTAACGCTTCTCGACATGGGCCCGCAACTGGCGTGTGGCGCTGGCGCAGCCGTGTTCCAGCCGCAGGTTCTCCTCGTCCGCGTCCTCGTGCACCTGTCCTCCCTGGCTTCGTCGGCGCATACGGTCGAGCGGTTCCCCACCGGTCGCACGGCCCCCGGGCCGGTGTGCCGCGAAGGCGCGGCCGGCGGGCGCGACGGCCGCCACCGTGCCGGCCGTCCCCTGCTCCGGCTGTGTGCCCGGCTCGGGGGTCGGTATGAACGCCCGCATCGAGACTTGGTGACCGCACCCGCGGGGGCCCGGCGTCATGACCGGCCGAGCCGCGACGGCCGGGGCCCACCGGTGCCCGGTGGCGGGCCCGTGAGCCCGGCGCCGGTCTGCGGGGAGCCGCAGGCCGCGAGACGGATCCGGGATCGGGGCACGGCCGGAACGTCCCGCGTCCGTACGGTCGAACCCGGCACGCCCTCGCCGGGGACGCCGCGGCGCCGGGCCGGAGACCTGGGTCTCCGGCCCGGCGCCGTTGTGCCTGGAGGCGGCGGCCGGCGTCAGAAGGCGCCTATGCCGTTGGGGGTGCCCAGACCGGTGGGGCCGTCCCAGCCGGCTCGGGCGTTGCACCACTGCGAGGTCGGGCAGCTGCCGTTGCTGCCGGAGGTGACGTCCCACAGCGAGGACGAGTGGGTGTAGGGGTAGTTGTTGTCGATGGAGGCGGTGTTGCCGGCCAGGCCGTACACCGAGGCGATGATGGGGGAGGCGACGCTGGTGCCGCCGAAGACCATCCAGCCCGACAGGCCCTGGTAGGCGGTGCTGTCGTAGACGGCGACGCCGGTGGACGGGTTGGCGACCGCGGAGACGTCGGCCTCGGCACGCTTGCTGCACCCGGTGCTGAAGGACGCCGCGGAGGTGAGGGCGGTGTTGTAGGTGGAGCAGCCGCTGCCCGCACCGCTCCAGGCGGTCTCGGTCCAGCCGCGGGTGTTGGAGGCGGTGCTCAGGGTGGTGCCGCCGACGGCGGTCACATAGTGGGAGGACGCGGGGTAGCTCGCACCGTAGCCGCTGTCACCCGAACTGGCGGTGACGGCAATTCCCGGGTGGTTGTAGTACGACCCGTAAGTGGAGTCCGCCGCGTCGGATCCGCCGTAGCTGTTGCTGATCGCGACGACGCCGGGCGTGGCCGCCGCACGATTCACCGCGGCACCCAGATTGGCGAAGGAACTGGACTTGGCCTCCACCAGCAGAATGTGGCAGTTGGGGCAGATCGCCGACACCATGTCGATGTCCAGCGAGATCTCCTGGGCCCAGCCGCCGTTGGCACGCGGATAGCTCGTGCCGCCGTTCTGGTCGATCTTCTTGAAGCAGCCGTTGGCGGTGGTGCAGGCGGGGAGGCCGAACTGGCTGCGGTAGACGGCGAGATCGGCTTCGGCGGTGGGGGCGTCGTAGGCGTCGACGATGGCGACGGTGCGTCCTGCGCCGGCGGTGCCCGACGGGAGGTTGTAGGCCGACTGGAGGCTGGAGGGGCCGTAGCCGGAGGGAGTGGCGTTGGGGGATGCCTTCTGCACGGCCACGACGTCCGTGCGGACCAGGGCCTTGCAGGCGGCGAAGCCGGGCTTGGCGGTCGCACAGGAGTGCGCGGTGGCCTGGTTGGCCCCCGCGGCCTGGGAGGCTCCCACGGCCGGGCCCAGCAGCGCTAGCGGGATCGCCGCCAGGGCTGCGGTGGCCATGCCGAGAAGCCTTGAACGCAGGCGCATATGACGCTCCTTGAGGGGTGAGATCAAGCGATTGCGCCAGAGTGCCGGATGGCGCGTTCACGGCAAAAGCCATGGGTTGTTAAAGAATCGCGCGCTCCTGTGAACGGCAGGAAAAATTCCCCGCAGGCGCCCGGCAATTTCCCGCCATATGATCGGATGGCATCCGATGCCGAGTTGTGGTGCACATTCGCCGATTGGCCCGTTCTCACCGGCAAATCGTCCGCGCGGGTTGTGACGGATTACGACGGATAAGCCGGGCAGTTCGTACAACCACCCTTTGCTGTGGATTTGCCGCACACCCCTGCCGCCGTTGCGGAGCATCTCCCTTCCTTCAGGACGCACCGGGGAGCGGGGAGGTTCGCCGGAGCCCTCGATTCCGGCTCGCGGGGCGCCGCCCACCCGGGCATCCGCGGCGGGTCGCGCCGGCGGGTGGGGGACGATGTCCCTCCGCAGCCGCCCGGTGCGCGCACGCGGACACCGGCCCCCCGTCCCACGCGGTCGCACCGAGGTCTCGTCCTCCCCCACCGTCGGCGTCACACGGCGTCAGGCCTTCAAATACCTCTCAGTAAGAGCTAATCTGAAGGAGTGTCCCCCACCGACCCCACCGCCGAGCTGGCCGGACTGCTGGCCGGCATCCAGCGCCTGGTACGCCGCCGCCTGCGGCACGGGCTGCCCGGCACCCGGCTGCGCGGCGCCCAGGTGGAGCTGCTGCGCCTGGTCCAGGACAGCCCGGGGCTGCGGGTCTCCGCCGCCGCCAGGGAGCTGCGGCTGGCCGACAACTCCGTCTCCACGCTGGTCAACCAGCTGGTGGCGGCGGGGCTGCTGGTACGGGAGACCGACCCGGCGGACCGCCGGGCCGCACTGCTGCACGCCACCCCGGCCGCCGACGCCCGGCTGCGCGCCTGGGAGGACCGGAGAACCGCCCTGGTCGGCGAGCAGCTCGCCCGGCTCTCCGACGACGACCGGGCCGCCCTCGCCGCCGCACTGCCGGCCCTGCGCCGGATCGCCGAAGGACTCCACGAGGAGGCGGAAGCCCCATGACCCCACCGTCCGACCCGGCCGCGGAGGCGGTCGGGTGCACCGGCCTGATCTACTCCTTCGGCGACACCCGCGCCGTCGACGGTCTGGAGCTGTCCGTGCGGGCCGGGGAGGTCTTCGGACTGCTCGGCCCCAACGGCGCGGGCAAGACCACCGCGATCCGCGCCATCACCACCCTGCTGCCGGTACCGGCCGGAATGGTCCGGGTCTTCGGGCAGGACGTCGCCCGTGACCGGATGGCGGTGCGGCGGCTGCTCGGCTATGTGCCGCAGCAGCTCTCGGCCGACTCGGGACTGACCGGGCGGGAGAACGTCGCGCTCTTCGCCCGGGTCTTCGACGTCCCTCGCGCCGAGCGCGCCGAGCGGGTGGCGCAGGCGCTGGAGGCGGTGGACCTCGCCGACGCCGCCGACCGGATGGCCGCCACCTACTCCGGCGGCATGGTGCGGCGGCTGGAGCTGGCCCAGGCGCTGGTGAGCGCCCCCAGGCTGCTGATCCTGGACGAGCCCACCATCGGCCTGGACCCGATCGCCCGTACCGGGGTCTGGGACCGGATCACCGAGATCCGCACGGCCACCGGCATGACGGTGCTGGTCACCACGCACTACATGGACGAGGCCGACCAGTACTGCGACCGGGTCGGCCTGATGCACCAGGGCCGGATCCGGGCGCTCGGCACGCCGGCGGAGCTGAAGGCGCAGCTGCCCGCCGACGGCGGCACGGCCACGCCGCCGACCCTGGAGGACGTCTTCCGGCACTTCGCCGGCAGCCGGCTCGACAAGCCCGCAGGAGAGGACTTCCGCGATGTCCGACGCACCCGCCGCACCGCCTCGCGTGTCGGCTGAGCCGCGCCCGGCGGCCGAACCGCGGCTGCTGTTCACCGCCCCTCCGGTCCGGCCGGGGTGGCGGCAGGCACCCGCCCGGGTGGGCGCCATGTGCGTGGTGGAGCTGCAGAAGCTGCGCCACGACCGGACCGAGCTGTACACCCGGGCGGTGCAGCCCGCCCTGTGGCTGCTGATCTTCGGCGAGACCTTCACCCGGATCCGGGCGATCCCCACCGGCGGCATCCCGTACCTGGACTACCTGGCGCCGGGGATCATCGCCCAGTCCGCGATGTTCATCGCCATCTTCTACGGGATCATGATCATCTGGGAGCGGGACTCCGGCGTCCTCACCAAACTGCTGGTCACCCCGACGCCGAGGGCCGCCCTGGTGACCGGCAAGGCGTTCGCCGCAGGGGTGAAGTCGGTGATCCAGGCGGTGGTGGTGATCGTCATCGCCGCCCTGTTGGGCGTCGGGCTGACCTGGAACCCGCTGCGGCTGCTGGGTGTCGCGGCCGTGGTGGTGCTGGGCTCGGCGTTCTTCTCCTGCCTCTCCATGACCATCGCCGGTGTGGTGCTCACCCGGGACCGGCTGATGGGCATCGGGCAGGCCATCACCATGCCGCTGTTCTTCGGCTCCAACGCCCTCTACCCGGTCGCGGTGATGCCCGGCTGGCTGCGGGCGATCAGCAGGATCAACCCGTTGAGCTACCAGGTGGACGCGCTGCGCGGCCTGCTGCTGGGCGTCCATGCCCACCTGGCGGCGGACTTCGGCGTGCTCGCCCTGGCCGCCGCCCTCGGGATCGTCTCGGCCTCGGCCCTCCTGGGACGCCTGGCCCGCTGAGCCGGGCCCGGGACGGCTCCGGGCCCGCGCACCTCCTGTGCCGGTCCCGTACAACTCCAGACAGCAAACGACGACGGCCGCACCCGGGGGACTGCCGGGTGCGGCCGTCGCATGCATGTCCCGCGCACACCGCCGACGGGCACCCGGAAATCAGCGGACCTCGCGCGCCGCCACCCCGCGCCGGACTTCGCAACGGCCGAAACCGGGGACAAACCACCGGATCGGGTGCCGCGCATATCCGCGCGTGGACGCACCCGTCCCGAATCCCCGGTCGCCCTTTCGCTGAAAACGTCCTATCACCATATTCAATAACCTGCCGACAGTGCGGCGGGAGGGATATGGGCCGGTGGCATACCGGCTGCCCGCAGCGGTACGCACGCCACTTGGAACAGCGACAGCCGCCCGGCCCCCGTGGGTGGGCCGGCACTCGCCCTCGATCGCGGAACGCCGCGTTTCCGCAGCTCAGAACCGCCAAGACGCATCAGCCGGACGGATGTCCCGCCATGGGGCGCGCCTGGGCCCCGACTGCGCGCCCTCGGCGTTCCCGCGCCCCCCGGCCGAATAAGCGCCCCCCTCCCGCTCTGTTTTCCGAGCACGAGCCGGAATAGTTGCTTCGTCCAGGGAGCATGTATCCACCCGTGATCACCACGTGTGCGCAGCGAGGCGGCGAAGAAGCAAATGACGACGCGGTCGCCCCGGATTCGTAACAATTTTCTTCGCCCCGGCCGGCAGCACCGGCACGTCTTCTCCGTGCTCCCCCGCACACGTCTGCATCCATTCGTGCACCAGTTCCGAACCGGGAGGGAATGTGCCTGTCCCTGACAGCGTCGACGGATCCGCCGAGCCCGCACCCGACGCCACGCCCGCGGCGTCCGGCGGGCAGCTCACCAGCATCGGCACCCGGGCGGCGCGCCAGCTCGCCACCACCACCAAGTCCGAACCGCAGATGCAGGGCATCACCTCGCGGTGGCTGCTCAGGATGCTGCCCTGGGTGGACGTCAGGGGCGGCACCTACCGCGTCAACCGGCGCCTCCAGCTGCGGGTCGGACGGGGGCGGGTCCAGTTCGAGCACAACGGCTCCGACGACATCAGGGTCATCCCCGAGACGTTGACCGAGCTGCCGGCCCTGCGCGGCTACTCCGACACCGGTGTGCTGCGGGAGCTCTCCTCCCGGTTCCAGGTGCGGGAGATGCGCCCCGGCGAGGTGCTCTTCGAGGCGGGCCAGCCGGTCACCGAGGCGTATCTGGTCGTCCACGGCCGCTTCACCCGCCACACGGCGGGCCGGTACGGCGAGGAGGCGATCCTGGGGACGGTGACCGACGGCGACCAGCTGGGGGACGAGGCCATCGGCCGGACCGACCCGCTGTGGCTCAGCTCGGTGCGCGCCGACACCGCCGGGGTCGTGCTGGCACTCCCCTGGGCCGCCCTCCTGGACCTCGTCGGACGCACCCCGTCCCTCGCCGCCCATCTGGACGCCTACGCGGTGCAGCAGAGCAGGCCCGTCAACCGCAAGGGCGAGGCCGACCTCCCCGTCCAGGCCGGGCATGTGGGCGAGCCGACCATCGACGGCGGGTTCGTCGACTACGACCTCACCCCGCGCGAGTACGAGCTGTCCCTCACCCAGACCGTCCTGCGCGTCCACACCAGGGTCGCCGACCTCTACAACGACCCCATGGACCAGACCGAGCAGCAGCTCCGTCTGACCATCGAGGGGATCCGCGAGCGCCAGGAGTGGGAGCTGGTCAACAACCGGGAGTTCGGACTGCTGCACAGTGCGGACTACGGGCAGCGGATCAGCAGCCTCACCGGGCCGCCGACCCCCGACGACCTCGACGAGCTGCTGTCCATGCGGCGCAAGACCCGGTTCTTCCTCGCCCATCCCAAAGCCATCGCCGCCTTCTTCCGGCAGTGCAACCGGCGCGGCCTGATGCCCGCCGGCACGGATCTGGACGGACACCAGGTGCCCGCCTGGCGGGGGGTGCCGATCCTCCCCTGCGGCAAGATCCCGGTCAGCGCGCAGCACACCAGCAGCATCATCGCGCTCCGCACCGGTGAGGCCGACCAGGGTGTCGTCGGCCTGCACCAGACGGGTATCCCCGAGGAGTACCAACCGGGGCTCAACGTACGGTTCATGGGCATCGACGAGAGTGCGATCACCAAGTACCTGGTCACCGCCTACTACTCGATGGCCGTCCTGGTGCCCGACGCCGTGGGCATCCTGGAGAACGTCCAGCTCGGACGGACCGCCGAATGAGCGCACCCACCGGATCCGTCCCCTCCGGTCCGCCGGACACCGCCGCGGCCGGGGCCGCCCCCTCGGCCGGCGTCCCTGCGGCCGGAGCACCCGCCGGAGCACCCGTGCCCGGAGCGTCCTCGGGCGGCGCCCCCTCCGTCCCTCGCTGCCGTCTGCCGGGTCCGCCGAGCCTGTCCCGCACCGTACGCCCGGCCCGGCGCGGCGGGCCCGTCCCCGGGCTGCGGTACCGGCCCGCGGTACCCGCCGACCCCGGGAAGGTCAGGGAGGTCGACCGCAGGCTGGAGGACTGGGCCCGCCGGTTCGACCTGTTCCCCCCGGCCTGGCTGGAGGACTTCGCCGGGTTCCAGGTCGGCCGGGCCGTCGTACTCCAGCACCCGGGCGCGGCCGACCTGGAACGCCTCACCGTGGCCGGTGAGCTGCTGCTGGCCGAGAACCTGGTCGACGACTGCTACTGCGAGAACGAGGGCAAGGGCGGTTCGCCGCGCGGCCTGGGCGGCCGGCTGATCATGGCCCAGTCGGCCATCGACCCGTACCACGGCACCCCCGAGCTGGAGGAGCAGTGGCGGCTCGGGATGCAGGCGGACGGGCCGCTGCGCTCGTACCACCTGGCGCTGAGGGACTACGCCGCCTTCGCCACGCCCAGCCAGTCGACCCGCTTTGTGCACGACATCGCCCGTCTCCACCTCGGGTACCTCGCCGAGGCCGCCTGGACCGAGACCGGACATGTGCCCGAGGTCTGGGAGTACCTGGTGATGCGGCAGTTCAACAACTTCCGCCCCTGTCTGTCGATCGTGGACGCCGTGGACGGCTACGAACTGCCCGAGGCCGTCTACTCCCGGCCCGAGATCCAGCGGATCACCGCACTCGCCTGCAACGCCACCACCATCGTCAACGACCTGTACTCCTTCACCAAGGAGCTGGCCCACGACCCCACCCATCTCAATCTCCCCCAGGTGATCGCGGCCAGGGAGAAGTGCGGGCTCAGGACCGCCTATCTGCGGGCGGTCGAGGTCCACAACCGCGTCATGCAGGCCTTCGAGGAGGAGTCCGCGGAGCTGTCCGCCACCTCCCCGGTCGTCGCGCGCTACGCCGAGGGGCTCGCGGCCTGGGTCGCCGGCAACCACGAGTGGCACGCCACCAACTCCCACCGCTACCACCTGCCGAACTACTGGTAGGTCCCAGCTGCCCGACCACTTCCGGTTCCAGTTCACCAGTACAACCATGAGGAGCAAACGTTGACGACCGCCGACACCACCACAGCGCCGGTGCCGACCCAGTCCACGTACCAGAACCGCGTCGCGGACTACTGGAACGCCGAGGAGAACCCGGTCAACGTCGAACTCGGGAAGATCGACGACCTCTACCACCACCACTACGGCATCGGTGAGGCCGACTGGTCCGTGCTCGACGAGCCGGACCCGGCCCGCCGCCGGACGCGGATCACCGCCGAGCTGCACCGGCTGGAACAGGCCCAGGCCGACCTGCTCGCCGGTCACCTGGGGCCGCTCGCCCCCACCGACCGGGTCTTCGACGCCGGCTGCGGGCGCGGCGGCGGCAGCGTCGTGGCCCATCTGCGGTACGGCTGCCACGCCGACGGCGTCACCATCTCGCGCAAGCAGGCCGACTTCGCCAACGAACAGGCCCGTAAGCGGAGCATCAGCGACAAGGTGCGGTACCACCACCGCAACATGCTCGACACCGGCTTCCGCACCGGGGCGTACGCGGCGTCCTGGAACAACGAGTCCACCATGTACGTCGAACTGGACCTGCTGTTCGCCGAGCACGCCCGGCTGCTGCGCCGGGGCGGGCGCTATGTGACGGTCACCGGCTGCTACAACGACACCTACGGACGGGCCTCGCGCGAGGTCTCCCTCATCAACTCCCACTACATCTGCGACATCCACCCCCGGTCGGCCTACTTCCGGGCCATGGCCGCCAACCGCCTCGTACCCGTCCATGTGCAGGACCTGACCGATGCCACCATCCCGTACTGGGAACTGCGCAAGCAGGCGGAGCACCTGGTCACGGGCATCGAGGACACGTTCCTGACGGCCTACCGGAACGGCAGCTTCCAGTACCTGCTGATCGTGGCCGACCGGGTCTGAGCACCCCCTCGCTGACCGACCCGCCCGCGGCCCGTCCCATCCGGACGGTCCGCGAGCGGTGGATCCGCTGCGGCCGCACCCGGGGAACGGGGCACTCCGGGTGCGGCCCCGCAGCGGACCTTCCGCCCCGCCCACCACGTGCCGGCCTGCGCGCCGCCCCGGTACACCGGCCCCGGCCCGGCCGCCGGGCAACTCGCCCGTCACGCGCGGAACAGGGACGGCTCTCGGGACGGCGTCCGCACTCCAGGTCGTTGGGCAGGGCCCGCTGCCCCGGTGCCCGGGCTCGTGAGGAGCCGGCCGTCCGTGGACAGCGGTGGATGCGCGAGGAAGGGCAGGTAGTGCCGGGTGAAGAGAGTCGTGGTGAGTTCCCTCCGGCTGCGGACCCCGGTCTTGTCGAAGATCTTCCGCAGATGGTCCTGGACCGTGTACTCGGTGATGTGGAGGGCTGCGGAGATCTCGTGCGTCGAACCGGCCGTGGAGCACCTGCTGCGTGACGTCGCGCTCACGGGGGGAGAGGCCGTAGCTGTCCAGGACGAGGGCTGCCAGTTCGGTGGGCTGGCTCGGGGTGATGGCCGCGTAGGTGATCTCTTCACCGGGGGGTCCCTGCTGCCAGGCGTTCATGGTGATCCAGCGGCCGTTGAGCGCACGGGCACGGGCCGACGCCGGGGCTCCCGGCTCGCCGTGCCGGGCCCGGCTCAGGACGGCGGACAGGGCGTAGGCGGTGGGTGTCTGCGGGGAGCGGTGGTGCTCGGTGATCCGGGCGAGCCAGTAGTCGGCCGTCGGACTTGAGGACAGGACACGCCCGTCCCGGTCGGCGACGACGAGTCCTGGGGCGTCCGGGGTCGCGGCGTCGTCCGTTCCGGCGAGGAGCAGGGCCCGGCGCAGGGCGATGGCACCGGATGCGCCGACAGCGGCGGCCCTGTGTCTCTCCGCCGGGCTGAACGGACGGGCGTCGGGCGCCCGGCAGAGCACGAGGAGGCCCCATGTGTGCCCGTCCGCCTTGAGCGTGACGCGCAGTTCGTCCGCGAGGCCCGCGGGGGCGAGGATGTCGCGATAGTAGACACTTTCGGTGTTGCGGCCGCCGGTCGACTGGCTGAGCAGACTGACCGCGTCCGGACGGCGCGCGAGGGCACGGATGTTGTCCATCCCCGGGGCGCTCGACATGGACGCCCCGGTCGTGCGGGCCGACCGTGCGAAGCTGTCGGACGCCCTCGCCCCCTGCCACTGACAGGGGCCCGGACGCCGCCCCCGTTCTCCTCGGGCGTCAGCGCGATCGGCGGCCGCGGCGATCACCGTCCCGCCGTAGCTGTGGCCGGCCGGCGCCGCACTGGTGATGTGGGCGCGGTCGAGGAGCCGCGGTGCGTCGTCGGCGTATGTGTCGAGGTCGGTGGTCGCGACCGTCACGTTGTCGTCCGGCCGCAGACCTGTCGGGGTCAGGGCGTGAAGGGCATGACTCGCGCGCTCCCGTCGGCCTGTCAGGGGAGCCGCATGGAGTCCCGCCGGAGGCTCGTATGTGACAGCCGGCCCGAGGCGGACGCGGTCCGGACGTCCCGTCAGGGCATCAACTCTGCCGCTGCCGACCCAGGTTGAGCAGCACCTCACCGAGCTGGCCCGCGGTGAGGGCGGATGCGGGCAGTGGCGTCGCGGTGGGGCCGGCGCGCAGTCCGTCGAGCAGCAGGTCCAGCGGGCGCCGCCAGCCCTCCGGCGCGACCGCGGTGAGCGCCGGGACCGCCCGGCCCAGCGCCGCCAGGGCGAACAGCAGGTCCTCGGTGGTGACGTCCGCGCGGACGGTGCCCTGCCGGCGGGCGCGGCGGAGCAGCCCGCCGACGGTCTCCCGGTTGTGCGCATGGACGGCCTCCAGCGAGGTGACGCCCTCCAGGCCGGTGGTCATCAGGTCGTTGGTACCGCGGTCCGCGGCCAGGCCCGCGAAGACGGTGTGCAGATACCCGGTCAGACCCGTCCACGCGTCCTCGGCGGTCCGCGCCCGCTCGCCGGCCGCCGTGGTCTCCGCGAGCGCACCGGAGAAGACCTCGTCGACGAGGGCGGCGCGGCCCGGGAAGTGGCGGTAGAGCGTGGCGTTGCCGACGCCCGCCCGCCGGGCGATCTCGTCGAGCGGGGCGTCCAGGCCCTGTTCGGCGAAGACCTCTCGGGCCGCCTCCACCAGCAGCTGCCGGTTGCGCAGCGCATCGCGCCGGCGCACCGTCGGCGGTTCGCCCACCATGCCTCCGTCTTGTCAGCGTAACGGGGAGCACTCCCCGGTACGAATGCTATCGTCGGCAGAGAACCGGGGACTGATCCCCGTTTCTGCTGCCAGGGGGCCGCGGACGTCCGCGGGCACCCGCGGACCCTCACGGAAGGCGCAGACGTGGCTGACACCGCACTCGTGCTCGGCGGCGGCGGACCGGTGGGCGGGGCCTGGCTGGCCGGGGTGCTCGCCGGGCTCACCGACTCCGGGGTCGACCCCGCCCGTGCCGATGTGGTGATCGGCAGCTCCGCCGGAGCCGTGTTCGGAACCCGACTGCTGTCCGGCGTGTCCGCCCGGGAGCTGTACGAGCGCCAGCTCTCCGGCGCCGACGCGGTCCGGCTGCCGGTGACGGCGGGGCGGACGGCCCGCTACCTCTGGGCCGCGCTCGGCTCCCGCGACCCGCAGCGGTCCACGGCCCGCCTCGCCCGGGCGGCGCTGCGCGCCCGTACCGGCCCGGAGGCAGACGTCCTCTCGACCGTCGGTGTGCTCCTGGACGGCAGACACGACTGGCCCGCGCGGGAGCTGCGGATCGCCGCCGTCGACACCCTGACCGGTCAGGTCGAGGCGTTCGACTCGCACTCCGGGGTGACGCTGCTCGAAGCAGTGGCGGCCAGCTGCGCGGTGCCCGTCGTATGGCCGCCCGTCCAGGCCGCGGGCCGACGCTGGATGGACGGCGGCAGCCGCTCGACGGCCAACCTCCAGCTGGCACGCGGGTACCGCCGGGTGCTGGCGGTCGTACCGCTCCCCCGCGCGGTCGGGCCGCACCCCAGCGCCGCGCAGCAGGCCGCCGAACTCTCCGCGGACGGGGCGGGCGTCGCCCTCCTCACCCCGGACCGGGCCGCGCGCCGCGCGATGGGCCGCAACATGGTGGACGACGCACGCCGGCCCGCCGCCGCCCGCGCGGGCCACGCCCAGGCCACCGCGCTGGCCGCCGCGGTGGCCGAGGTCTGGAACGGCTGACACCCGGCGCGGCGGCCCGGGAGTGCGGGATCAGCGCAGGGAGCGGAGGAAGGCGGGCGAGAAGGGTACGAGCTCCCCGGCGCGACCGTCGCGGATCTTCGCGGCCCACTCCGGGTCCGCGATCAGCGCGCGCCCGACGGCCACCAGGTCGAACTCGTCGCGCTCCAGCCGGTCCAGCAGCGGACGGATGTCCGAGACCCCGGCCTGCTCGCCGCGGAACGCCGCGATGAACTCGTTGTCCAGGCCCACCGATCCGACGGTGATGACCGGCCTGCCGGTGAGCTTCCGAGTCCAGCCCGCCAGGTTGAGGTCGGAGCCCTCGAACTCGGGCAGCCAGTAGCGGCGCGTGGAGGAGTGGAAGACGTCCACACCCGCGACGGCCAGCGGAGTGAGGATCGCCTCCAGCTCCTCGGGTGTGGAGGCCAGGCGCGCGTCGTAGTTGCCCATCTTCCACTGGGAGGTGCGGAAGACGATCGGGAAGTCGGCCGGGACCGCGCCGCGGCAGGCGGCCACGATCTCGGCCGCGAACCGGGTACGGGCGACCGGGTCGCCCCCGTAGGAGTCGGTGCGGCGGTTGGTGCCCTCCCACAGGAACTGGTCGATGAGGTATCCGTGGGCGCCGTGCAGTTCGATCCCGTCGAAGCCGGCGCGCACCGCGGCGGCCGCCGCGGTGGCGAAGGCCGCGACGATGTCGTCCAGATCGCCCAGCGTCAGGGCGCGGCCCGACGCGGCGCCGTCCAGCCCGATGCCGGAGGGGCCCACCGCCGGGGCGTCGGGGAA
Source organism: Peterkaempfera griseoplana (assembly GCF_001418575.1). Lineage (GTDB taxonomy): Bacteria > Actinomycetota > Actinomycetes > Streptomycetales > Streptomycetaceae > Peterkaempfera > Peterkaempfera griseoplana. Next base: position 7,571 of record NZ_LIQR01000199.1, on the reverse strand, counting down.
CGGCGGCGCGCCCGCGGTCCTGGCCATGCCCACATGCCACAGCTGCGGGATGATCCGCCCGCCCTCGCGGTGGACGGCCTCGGCCACCGCGGCCCAGCCGGCCAGGGACTCCTCACCGTGGAAACGCGGCACGCGGTCGCTCAGGCCCGCCGACGGGTGGTCGACATAGGTTCCCTCGGTGACGATCAGTCCGGTGCCGCCCGCGGCGCGGCGCGCGTAGTACTCCGCGACATCGGCGCCGGGCACACCGCCGGGTGAGAACTCGCGGGTCATGGGCGCCATGACGATGCGGTTCGGGACGGTCAGGCTGCCCACCGAGAACGGGCGGAACAGCGTCTGCGCGGCACGGTCGGCGGTGTTCCTGGACTGCACGCTGATGCTCCTCTTCCGACGGGGGCCGCCCTCCTCGGGCGCGGCCCGCCAGCGGCAACACCACGACCGGAGCGGATCTTCCGCCCCGGCCCTGTTGTCCGGCTCACACGGCCGTCCGCGGGCGGTGGCGGGACCCCCGCAGGCATCCGGCCGCCGCACACGGACGGCCTGGCGGGTCATCACTCCGGGGGTGTCGGCATCCCCGGACCCTTGAGCATGGCCTGGACATCCAGCTCCAGCTTGATCCGGGGGCCCACGACGGCGATGCCGCGGGCCAGCATGGAGCGCCAGTTGAGGGTGAAGTCCTCGCGGTGGAGCTCACCGGTGGCCAGGGCCGCACAGCGCAGCTCCTCGCCGTACCCGCCGTTGACCATGCCCAGGTAGTTGGTGTCCAGCTGGACGGAGCGGCTGATGCCGTGCATGGTGAGCGCGCCCTGCACGGTCCACTTGGCGCCGTGGCGGTGGATCAGGCGGTCACTGCTGAAGTGCAGGTACGGGTAGCGCTTGACGTCCAGGAAGTCGGCCGACCGCAGATGGGTGTCGCGGGTCCGGTTGCCGGTGGTGATGGAGGCCGCGTCGATGGTGATCTCGATGTGCGAGTCCTCCATCCGCTCCCCGATGCGGATCCCGCCCTTGAAGCTGGTGAACCGGCCGTGCACATGGGCCATGCCCACGTGCTGCGCGATGAAGCGGATGGCGGTGTGCGGCGGGTCGAAGACCCAGGCCCCGGCGACCGGCAGCTCCTTGAGCGGGGAGGGCATCAGCTGCACCGGCCCGGCGTGGACGCGTTCGCCGGAGGCGACGGTGACCTCCGAGCGGACCGATTCCAGGCTGTCCGCGCTCACCACCAGCTGGTACTGACCGGGTGGCAGCGTGGCGACGAACCGTCCGAAGGGGTCGCTGGTGGCCGTCACGATCGGGGCACGGGTCAGCGCCTCGTAGACGGTGATCTCCGCACCGCGCAGTGCGGTGCCCATCGGATCCAGCACTTCGCAGCTGATGACGCCCGACCCGCGGGGCGGCGCCGGCAGCAGCGGGGCGCCGGTCCCGCTCGTCCGTGAACGCCTGCCCCGGAGCAGCCCGAGAGGCATCGCCATCCTCCTTCGCCGGACCACCCAGAGGGGATCCCGTTGTTGCCCACAGGCCGGCTCCCTTTGGCCGACCCGAATTCGTCAGTAGGCAGAATATCCCCTCTGACGTGCTGTTTTTCTTCAGGGGGGTGATCGATGCGTGGGAGAATCTTCACGACAACGCACGTTGTGCGGCGATCCTGCGAGTGAATCCCGCACCCCGACCGGCGGAGCGGTGCCGTACGGACCGCCCTGTGCACCCGCCGGTACCGCGGGGGAAGAGCCCGCACATGGTCGTCGCGGGAGGCCAGCGGGGCGTCCAGCGGGGTGGTGAGCACCCGGTAGCGGTTCCGGGTGTCGTCCGCGCACGCCTGCCCTTCCAGGGACAGGACAGGACCGGGCCGGGCCCGCCGGCTCCGAACACGGCGCCCGCGCCCTCGCAGACGATCACGTCAGGTCCGGGCTCGTACTCGCCGGTGTCCGGGTTCAGCACCTCTGGGCCGGGGCGGAAGATCTGGATGGTGTCCACAAGGATGCGGGTCTCGACGATCGGGGCGACAGCGGCCAGGGACAGGCCCTCAGAGGGATTGGTCATCGGATCGGCAGAGCCAGTCGCTCAGTCAGTGAAGCGCGCACTCCCAGGGCTCCAGCTCCGGCTCGCCAGGTGGGAGCTGGCCGGTGCAGTAGCGGTGGAGAAACGTGGCAGCGCGTCGCTCCGCGTACTTTTCGTTGATGGGCTCTCCATGTTCGTCAAGTTCGAGGACGTTGACGAAGATGGCGAAGCACGTCTCCATCTGGCTGGGTGAGTCCTCAAGCTCGTCCCAGTAGTTGATGCCCTGCAGCAAGGGGTGCCCTACTGAGCCGCGAGCGACCCACCCGGCAAAGCGCCGGATCGCTCCCGATGCGCCGGAGCTGAGATGCGACGACATGCGTTCAACCCTAGGTCCGGGTCCTGGCATGGCGTCAAACGCTCGCCTCGCGCCGAGGAGCCGGGATGATCCAAGGTGCCGTATCCCAGCCGTCTCTCCGTCCCGCAGTGGGCTCCGCAGCCACCCGCATGCTCTCTGGCGGTCGCATCGGCGGTAGGTACCCCGTCTCTCACGCGCTGGCGGGTACTGCAGCCCACGCGTCGATCTCGACGCGGAACGCGGGGTGCACCAACCCGCCGACCTGGACAAGGGAGCAGGCGGGGGGACGCTCAGGGTTCTGGTGCTCGTCTCGTACGCGGCGGAATGCCGGCAGATCCTGCAGATCGGTGAGGTAGACCGTCAGTTTGATCACATGGTCGAGGGACGAGCCCGCTGCCGCGAGGGCAGTGGCCAGGTTCGCGTATACCTGGCGTATCTGGGCCTCGGCGTTCCCCTCGCCCACCAGTCGGCCTTCGTGGTCCACCGGGACCTGGCCCGAGACCGCCACGACCGCGCCCGTGAATGCCACCGCATGGCTGTAGCCGTTCGTCGGTGGAGCGCCCTCAGGTCGTACAAAGTGCCGCATCGTCACATCTCCGTTCAGTGAGCCGCAAGCCGCCACGATGAAGGCTGGGTTCTGCTGCAGTCAAGCTTCGCTGACATCGCTCAGCCTTCGGCAAGGCAGGACAAAAAGCCCCGCCCCGACGAGAGGTCGGGAGACGGGGCTCATGGGGAACTGCGGTTCAGGGGCAACCCAGCCCGAGGGGAGAGGCGGGCAGGGAGGCGGGCGGCATCGGCCGTGGACGGGCCGTACCGTGGCGTCCCGGCGGGTTCCCGGCGCGGGGTGGCGGCCGACGCCGGGGAGCCACCGGCGCGGCTCCTCGGCATCGGGCCTGCTACGGCAGCTCCCCCGTGCCTGCCAGGAAGAACGCTAGAAGCCGGCGTACCGCCCGGGCCACCGTGCACGCTGCTCAGCTTCGGCGTCCGGCTGTGCACGGTGCCCAGTCACCGCCCGCACCGCGTGGACGAGGTCGTGGATGCCCGAACCGGTCGTCAGGAGGTCCCGCTGGAGCAGGCCTTCGACCGCTCGCAGGTGCGCCCGGACGGTGTTGCGGCTCAGGCCCAGCTGTCCGGCGGTCCGCTGGGCGTCCGCGCCTGCCTCGATCCAGGCCCGCACGGTGAGGTACAGCTGCTGGCGCTCGTCGTCTCGGAGCGGCTTGAGCAGCAGTTCCGCCCATTCCCTCGCGGGCCGGGTGCGGAGCAGCTCCTCCAGGGTGGGCACGGCCTTCCCGGCGTCCCCCGGATCCCCGGGGTCGTCTGCGGGGACCAGGGAGCCGCTGTGCGCACCGACCAGCGACAGCGCCAGGTCGAGCGCCGCGCGGACCCGGACCTCACCGAGGTCCACTCCCAGGGCGGCCTCCGCCCGTCGGCAGTGCGCGGCCACGGTGTTGCGGCTGATCTGCAGCAGACGCGCGACCGCGGAGCGCGGGAAGGTCACAGCCAGCCGTGTGATGTCGCGGGTGAGCCTCGGGACGGTGTCCAGCGGCTCCACATAGGCGCGTGCCCAGGCGAGGGCGGCCCGGCCGGGCAGCAGGTGCACCAGTGAGGGCTGGCCGCGGTAGGACGCCAGTCGCTGCGGGGAGTTGCGGGCGACGGCCAGGGCGTGCAGGGCCTCACCGTAGGCCCTGGCGGTGGCGTCGAGCGGGTACGGCCTGCTGACGCCCAGTGCGTACGCGGCGTTCTCCCTGACCAGACGCCGCAGCACCGCGCCGCGGCCGAGCTGCCCGCCCGCGCCGGAGTCCTCGGCGACCGGGCAGATCAGATGCTCGTCGAAGGCCGGGCAGTGGACCATCAGGTCCGGGCCGTGGTAGCCGGAGGGGTCCTGGTAGGCGCGGACCAGCCGGTCCCGGTCGGCCGGAGGGCAGTGCAGCAGGTACACCCGTGCCTTCTCGGCGGAGAGCAGCGGCGGCACGTCACCAGTGGTCATCCGCCGGGCGAGGGTGGTGTCCCCCGCCATCAGGGCGGTCAGCACCGCGAACCGCACCTGCCGTGCCTTCTGCTCGTACCCGCGCGAGCTGCCGTCGGCCTCCGACGCCCTGCCCAGCAGCTCCACCAGGCCCCCGGTCCTCGACGCCAGCTGCGCCGCCTCCCGCGTCAGCTCCTCCGGGCTGACCGTCACCAGCACCGGCCGCGGCTCCCGTCCGGCGAACGCCTCGAGGCGTACCTCCACCCCGCCGACCTGCGCCGTCGCGGCAGCCAGCCGCCCCTGGGCCAGACGTGCCAGCTGCCCGTCCAGGGCACCGAGCACCGCGCCGGGGAACCCCGGGGTCGCGGCCCGGACCGTTCCCGAACCGCCGAGCCAGGCGGCCTCCGCCCCGATCCGCTGCCCCAGCCAGCGCAGCACCTCCCCGAGCGACCCCTGCCGCCGCACCACACGCAGCAGCTCGTCGAGGTCCTCGGCGTACCCCGGCGCGCCCACGGTCCGACCTCCCGTGTCCCGCGGCCCCGGATCCCGGGCCGTCCGTTCCATTCCTACACGACGGAGCCGTCTGGCGGTCCGGCGGTGTCGTGGGGCAGCGCCTGCGCTACGCGGTGGGTGTCCGCTCCTGAGCGTGCGGCAGCTCGTCCAGGTGCTCCCGCGCCCAGGCGCAGGCGGCATTCAGCGGACCGAGCAGCGAACGCCCCAGTTCGGTGAGGGCGTACTCGACCCGGGGCGGGTTCTCGTCGTACGCGGTCCGGGTGACCCAGCCGTCGCGCTCCATCGCGCGCAGCGTCTCCGTCAGCACCTTCGGGGCGACCCCCCGGAGAGCCGCCTTCACCTCGCCGAACCGGCGGCCGCCGTCCTCGAGGCAGCGCAGGATCAGGCCGCTCCACTTGTCGCCCACCCGGATGGGCATGCGGTGGCTGCAGCGAAGGTCGAACACGCCGGCGTCCAGGGGCGCTGTCATCCCTCGACGATAGCGCCGGTTCCGTTGCAGTAACCGGGCACCTCCCTCCTACTGTCCTCAGTCGACAGGCCCCGACGGGGAGTTCAGGGAGGAACCATGAAGAAGATCGTGATCTTCGGCGCCGGCGGACGTGTGGGACGCGCGGCGGTGGCCGAGGCCGTACGGCGCGGGCACACGGTGACGGCGGTGGTGCGGGACCCGGACAGGTATGCGGAACTCGGCGCCCAGGAGGGGGTGACGGCGGTGCGCGGCGACGCGACGGACGCCGGGTCGGTGGCGGTGGTCGCGGCGGGGCACGACGCGGCCGTGAACGCCTCGGTGCGGCTGGACGTGCCGGCCGAGCAGTACTTCACCGCGACCGCGCGGGCACTGGTCGACGGCCTCGGGCGAGCGGGGGTGCGACGGCTCCTGGTCCTGGGCGTCGCGACGACGCTGGAGACGTCGCCGGGCGTGAGGATGATGGACGATCCCCAATTCCCGGAGGAGTACCGGTTGTTCTCCCAGGGGCATGTCGCCGAGTTCGAGCTGCTGCGGGCCACGGCCGCCGAGCTCGACTGGCTGATGGTGGTCCCGCCGCTGGACCTGGACGCCGGGGCCGAGGACACCGGGCACTACCGGAGTGCGGTCGGCGAGGTGGTCGGGCAGGGACGCATATCGCATGCGGACCTGGCGGTGGCACTGCTGGACGAGATCGAGACGCCGCGGCACCACGGGGTGCAGTGGGCGGTCTCGCACTGAGGGGAGACCGGGCGGCGAGGGGCCCCGCCGGAAGACACACGTGTCCCTCCGGGGGCTCCGTCACCGGTCGCAAACGCCGTACCGAGGCTGCCTGCGACGGCTGGAACCCCTCCCGATAGGGTGACTCTGATGGGCCATCAGACGTTCTGAGGCCCCGTACGGAGGCCCGGCCCCACCGTCGCAGGCGGCCAGGCCGGGCAGCAGCTCAGCACCGTTCCAGGCGGCCCGTCCGCACCAGACGCTCACCCGAGGCAGGGACCATGGCCGACACCGCGCCGGTGGCCGATCTCACCGGCTGGCGAAGCACCGCCTTCAGCTTCGCCGGTCTCACCCATGACTGCTTCGAGAAGGGCGAGGGGCCCGGGGTGGTGCTCGTCCCGGAGATTCCCGGGGTCACCCCCGAGGTGCTGGGGCTGGGCGAGCACCTGGTCTCCGAGGGCTTCACCGTGGTGATCCCCTCGCTCTTCGGGAGTCCCGGCCGGCGCGACACGACGGCCCACACGCTGCTGGTCTTCGCCCGGGTGTGCGTCTCGGCGGAGTTCCGGGCGCTGGCGCTGCGCTCCTCCCGGCCCGTCGCCGACTATCTGCGCGCACTGGCGCGGGATCTGGCCGCCCGCACCCCGGCCCCGGGGGTGGGCGTCATCGGCATGTGCTTCACGGGCGGGTTCGCCCTGGCCGCCGCCGTGGACGAGGTGGTCCTCGCCCCGGTGCTGAGTCAGCCGTCGGTCCCGCTGCCCCTGACCGCCGCCCACCGTGCGGACCCGGGCCTCTCCCCCGACGAGCTGGAGCAGATCACCGACCGGACCAAGAACGCCGGGCTGTGCGTACTGGGTCTGCGCTTCAGTGAGGACCGGCTGGCCCCGGCCGAGCGCTTCACAGCCCTTCGCGAGCGGCTGGGGAGTGCCTTCGAGTGCATCGAGCTCGACTCCTCCCCGGGCAACAGCACAGGGTTCGGCCGCAGCGCGCACTCGGTCCTGACCCGTGAGGTCCGCGAGGTGGAGGGCCACCCGGCGTACCGGGCCCGCGAGGAGGTCGTGGCGTTCCTCAACCGCCGGCTGCGTCCCTGACGCGGTGCGCGGCGCGGGCCGCCCGTGACGGGCCCGACGCACCCTCAGGAGGTCGGCGACTGCCGCTTGGCCGGGTGGCCCGCACCGTTCCGGTGCGGGCCACCCGTTCGTACAGGGCGGCACTGTCGTGGCCGGGCGCCAAGCGTCCGTGTCCGACCCGCTCCCCGCAGGCGCCGCGCGGGCGTCGCGCGGGCGTCGCGCGGGCGTCGCGCGGGCGTCGCTGACGGCCCGTCGAGGCAGGTGACGACGCCGCGCACCCCGGTCGCCGGTGAGGGCCTGGCGACATGGGCGTCATGGCCCGGGTCGCCCCCGGCCAGGATCTCCCCGCGACCGCCTCACCAGGACGTGCCTGGCCCGGCGGCCGCGAGGAACCCGGGTGGACCACCTCCGCCCGGTGCCGCTCCCGGCCGGTGGGGTCACCAGGGCCCCGGCGCACGGCGCCGCCGCTCAGCGCCCGGCGTTCCGCCG
>NZ_LIQR01000198.1 GCF_001418575.1 Peterkaempfera griseoplana | reverse complement strand
CTCCCCCGGCTCCGCCCGCCGCAGCCCCGGCTCCCGAAGCGGCCGCGCCGCCGAAGGTGACCCTGGACAAGGGCCGGGTCAGCCTGACCAAGGGCGGCTCGGTCTCCCTGGTGAAGAACGGCCGGCCGTTCCTGTCCGCCGTCCGCATGGGCCTCGGCTGGGAGCCCGCCCGACGCGGGCGCAACATCGACCTCGACGCCTCCTGCATCGCCTTCGACGCCCAGCGCAAGAAGATCGAGACCGCCTGGTTCATGAAGCTGTCCGTCTTCAACGGCGCCATTCAGCACTCCGGCGACAACCTCACCGGCGCCGGCGCGGGCGACGACGAGCAGATCACCGTCCACCTGGAGGGCCTGCCGCCCGAGGTCACCGGTCTGGTCTTCACGGTCAACTCCTTCTCCGGCCAGAAGTTCACCGACGTCGCCAACGCCTACTGCCGGCTGGTCGACGCCACCACCGGCGAGGAACTCGTCCGCTACGACCTCACCGGTGCCGAGGCCGCCACCGGCGCCCTGATGTGCAAGCTGGTACGGCAGTTCTCCGGGGAGTGGGTGATGACCGCCCTCGGCGACTTCGCCGACGCCAAGACCGCCCGCAAGATGGTCGAACCCGCCGCCGCCGCGCTCTGACCCCCTGCGCGGACCGCCCCGGCGTGCCACGATCGGGTGAGGCCGCTCGGACTTCCCGCCGAGCGGCCGGGCCGGTCTCCTACCTTGATCGCGAGCAGAGAAAGGGGTGCGGGGTGAGCGCCATGGCACATGAGCCGCGGACGCAGGAGGACATCCTCCTGGAGAGCTTCCTGGACCTGCAGACCCCCGAGGGCTTTCGAGCCGAGCTGATCGAGGGGGAGATCGTCGTGACACCGCCGCCGGACGGGGACCATGAGGACTACATCGGCAGGGTGGTCGAGCAGGTCACCCTGGGATCGGCCACACGCATGAGGTTCGCCGGCAACAAGGGGCTACGGCTCTCCCGTGGCGGTCTCTGTCCCCGGGACCACGCGATCCCGGACGCCACCTTCGCCCCGGCGGATCTGGACGTCTTCCGCGGCGCCCCGCCCTGGATGAATCCCGAGGGCGTCGCCATGGTCGTCGAGGTCACCTCCACCCGGCCGGAGCGCGACCGCATCGCCAAGCGCCACTGCTACGCCCGCGCCGGCATCCCCCTCTACCTCCTCATCGACCGCGAGGAGTCCCGGGTCTCCCTCTTCGGCCTGCCGGAGGGCGACGAGTACACCGAGGTGCACCTGGCCCCCTTCGGCAAGCCGATCGACCTCCCCGGGCCGTTCGCGTTCGCGCTGGACACCGCCGACTTCTGACGACGCAGCAACCGCCGTGCTCCCTGCGGCCCACCGCCTTCCGGCAGGGGGTGCGGCGGGGCGAACAGGCCCGCAGACACGAAGCGCCTTGCCTCGCACTCCGTCGGCGGACCCATCCCCCCTCCACCGATCGGTTGATGCCTGCCTCCACCGCAGCGCCGCCCGGACGGGGCCGGTCGGGCGATCCGGCCGGTGCCCGCCGTACGGGACCGTGGGACTCCCCCAGTGAGGAGTCGCGGAGATGGCAGTGGTGCGGGTCGACGCAGTGGGCAAGAGCTACGGCGGTCGCGCCGTGCTGGACGAGGTGTCCTTCGAGGTCGCCGAGGGAGAGATCTTCGGGATCCTCGGCCCCAACGGTGCGGGCAAGACCACCCTGGTGGAGTGCGTCGCCGGGCTGCGCACCCCCGACCGGGGCAGAGTCACCGTGCTGGACCTGAACCCCGGCCGGGAGCGGGACGCCGTCCGGCAGGTCCTGGGGGTGCAGCTGCAGGAGAGCGAGCTGCCCGAGAAACTGACGGTCCGTGAGATCGCGGAGCTCTACGCCTGCTTCTACACCCGGCCCGTCGAGGTGCCGCCGCTGCTGGAGCAGTGGGGCCTGACCGAATGCGCCGACCGGCGCTACGGCAGGCTCTCCGGTGGGCAGCAGCAGCGGCTGGCGCTCGCACTGGCCGTGGTGGGCGACCCCCGGGTGGTGGTGCTGGACGAACTCACCACCGGCCTGGACCCGCACGCCCGGCGGAACGCCTGGGCCATGGTGGAGCGGATCCGCGACGCGGGGACGACCGTGCTGCTGGTCACCCATGTCATGGAGGAGGCGGAGCATCTCTGCGACCGGATCGCGGTGATCGACGCCGGCCGCCTGGTGGCCCTGGACACCCCGGAGGGTCTGACCTCCAAGGCCTCCACCGACCGGCGGCTGCGGTTCCGGCCCTCCGAGCCGCTGGACGACCGGCTGCTGCTGGACCTGCCCGAGGTGGACCAGGTGGTGCACCACGGGACGCAGCTGGAGGTCACCGGCACCGGGAACCTGGTGCACGCCGTCACCGCCCTGCTGGCCCGCCACCAGGTGATCGCCCATGGCCTGCGGGTGGAGCAGGCCACCCTGGACGACGCCTTCGTGGCCCTGACCGGCCGCCCCCTCGACCGCTGACCCGCACCCACCTCCGGAGCGACCATGAACAGCACAGCACTGCGCCGTCTCACCGCCGTCCAGTTCCGGCTCCAGCTGCGCGAGCCGGCGGTGATCCTCTTCGGTACGGCCCTGCCGATCGCCCTGGTGACGCTCTTCGGCCTGCTGCCCTCCTTCCGCGAGCACCAGAAGGACCTCGGCGGCCTGCGCCTGATCGACGTCTACGTTCCCACCCTGGCCGTCCTCGCACCGGCGATCCTGGCGCTGACCGCGCTGCCGGTCTCGCTCGCCACCTTCCGGGAGAAGGGCGTGCTGCGGCGGCTGTCGGCGAGCCCGGTGCCGGTCGCCGGGCTGCTGGGTGCCCAACTGGCCGTCATCTGCGTGTCGGTGGCGGTCACCAGCGGCGGCGTGGTCGCGATCGGCGGCCTGGCCTTCGGCGCCAGGGCCCCGGAGCACCCGGTGGCCGCGGTGGCGGCGCTGGTGCTGGGCTCCGCGGCGCTGCTGGGAGTGGGACTGGTGGTCGCGGCGGTGGCCCCCTCCGCGGGCGCCGCCTCGGCGGCGGGCGTGCCGCTGATGATCCTGAACTTCTTCTTCGCCGGTCTCTATGTGCCGATGCAGTCGCTGCCGCACACCCTGGTGCGGATCGGGGAGTTCGTACCGCTCGGCGCGATGACGGCCACCGCCTCCGGCCGGGGCCCGGCGGTGGAGCATCTGGCGGTGCTCGCCTGCTGGGCGCTGGCGGCGGGTGCGGCGGCCGTGCGATTCTTCCGGTGGGAGTGATCAGCGAGGGCATCGGGGGGCCTGATGGACACCGCCACCGCGAACGGTCATGAACGCCGCGTCGCGCTGCTGCTGGACACCGTGCCGTACTTCGGACTTGTGGTCTCCGTGGTGCTGACCGCCCTCTTCGACAGCCCCGGCCCGCCGGCCACCGTGCAGACGGCGCTGATCGCCGGGGCCGCGGGCGGCTGGATCCTGTGGCTGGTCACCCTGCACCCCGGGTGGCGGGAGCGGCCCGGGGTGATGGCGCTGTACTACACGGGGCTGATCGTCGTCGTGGGTGTGCTGGTGGCACGCAGTCCGCTGTTCGGGTTCTTCGGTTTCACCGGCTATCTGCACGCCGATCTGCTGCCGGGCCGCTGGAAGGTCGCCGGTGTCGCGGCCACCGTGCCGCTCATGGCCTCCACCCAGGTCGGCGGCTTCCGGGCGATCACCAGTGGCGCGATGGTGACGCTGTACGCGGTGTTCATCCTGGTCAACCTGGTGATCGGCGGCAGCGTGATGTACGCGGGCCTGCTGTCCGAGCGGCGCAGTACGCAGCGCGGCCACATGGTCGAGGAGCTCGCCGAGGCCAACCGCCGCCTGGAGGCCACCCTGGAGGAGAACGCCGGGTTGCACGCCCAACTGGTGGTCCAGGCACGGGAGGCGGGGGTGCTGGACGAGCGGCGGCGGATGGCGGGCGAGATCCACGACACCCTGGCGCAGGGGCTGATCGGCATCCTCACCCAACTGGAGGCCGCCGACCGCAGCACCGGCCGGCCGGAGCAGCACCGCCGCCATCTGGAGCTGGCCCGCCGGCTGGCCCGTGACAGCCTGGCCGAGGCCCGGCGCTCGGTGCAGGCACTGCGTCCCGGTCCGCTGGCCGCCGCGCCGCATCTGCCGCAGGCGGTCCGGGACCTGGCGCACGGCTGGGCGGAGACCTCGGGGGTGGCGGTCCGGGTGGAGGTCACCGGGGAGCCGGTGCCGCTGCCCGCCGGGCTGGAGGTGGCACTCTTCCGGGCGGCGCAGGAGGCGCTCGCCAATGTGGCCAAGCACGCCCGGGCGTCCCGGGCCGGGGTGACGCTCTCGTACACCCCCGATGTGGTGGTGCTGGACGTCCGCGACGACGGGACCGGCTTCGCCGCCGCGGACGCCGGGCAGCCCCGGCCGTCCGGCGCGGACGGCGGCTACGGGATGACCGCCATGCGCCGGCGCCTGCGCCAGGCGGGCGGCACCCTGGAGGTCGAGTCCATGCCCGGGGAGGGCACCGCGGTCAGCGCGCGTGTGCCGGTGCTGGAGGTCGTGGCGTGACCCGGCCGGAGCCGCCGATCCGGCTGCTGATCGTCGACGACCACCCCATCGTCCGGGACGGCCTGCGGGGCATCTTCAGCGGCGACCCGGACGTCGAGGTGGTCGGCGAGGCGGCCGACGGCGCCGAGGGGGTGGCCCGCGCCTCGGACGGTGCCGTGGATGTGGTGCTGATGGACCTGCGGATGCCGGGGATGGGCGGGGTGGAGGCGATCCGGCTGCTCCGGGACCGGGCTCCTCGGGTGCGGGTGCTGGTGCTGACCACCTATGACACCGACGCCGATGTGCTGCCCGCGGTGGAGGCGGGCGCCACCGGCTATCTGCTGAAGGACGCGCCCCGGGAGGAGCTGATCCGCGCGGTGCGGGCCGCGCACCGGGGGCAGACGGTGCTGGCGCCGTCCGCGGCCGAGAAGGTGCTGGGGCGGATGCGGGCCCCGGCCGCGGGTTCGCTGACCGACCGGGAGCTGGAGGTGCTGCGGCTGGTCGCGGACGGCACCACCAACCGGGAGGCGGCCCGGCAGCTGTTCATCAGCGAGGCCACCGTCAAGACCCATCTGCTGCACCTGTACGACAAGTTGGGGGTCCGGGACCGGGCGGCGGCGGTGAGCGAGGGCTACAAGCGGGGGCTGCTCGGCTGAGCGGCCGGGCGCACGGGGCCCGGGGGCGATTCGACCCCGGGGCTGCGGTGCGCGGGCTGCCGGGTCAGGGCTGGCCGACGTAGTCGACGACCACCGTGGAGGAGCGGGCGTCGGCGCTGGTGGGCTGGGGGGTGAACACCACCTTGCCGGAGCCGTAGCAGGGCAGCACCAGGGAGGTGGGGATCTCGGCCTTCACCGCGTAGGCACGCAGCACCACCGGGAGGCTGACGGAGACCGCCTCGCCGAAGGAGACGTTCACCTGGGTGCCGGCCGAGCCGGTGTAGCCGACGTCCGCGGTGGTGGAGAGGGACGCGGGCAGCACGTCCACGGACTGCCCGGCCAGCGGGTGTCCGGTCGCACCGGGGACGATCGGGCCGAAGCAGCCCATCTGGACGGTGGCGCCCTTGGAGGTCCCGTTGACCTCGCCGACGAAGGTCTGCCTGGGGCCGATCGGGGCCGGATCGATCACCGCGGCGGCGGCCGGCGGCGCGAGCGCCGTTCCGGCGAGCACCGCCAGTACGCCGAGGGCGGCGGGGGTACGGAATCCACTGCTGCGCATGTCTGCCTCCGGGGTGGCGAAGGGGTCCCGCGCGGGTGCACGGGGTGGGATGACCTGTGCAGAACAAGTGCATGCTAGCGAGAATCCCCCGCCGTGCGCCCTCGCGCGCAGAACCGCGGACCGGCGGTAACCGGCCATTCCCCGCCCATGCCGAACGGCCCCCCGCCGCGGTGGAACCAAGGATGCGGCGAAGGGCCGTGGAGACCGGCGGCGGTCAGCCGCGGGTGGCCATGGCGCGCAGGAAGAACGTCAGGTTGGCCGGGCGCTCCGCCAGCCGCCGCATGAAGTACCCGTACCACTCCTGGCCGTACGGCAGGTAGACCCGCATGGTCGCGCCCTCGCGCGCCAGCCGCAGCTGCTCCTCCGGGCGGATCCCGTAGAGCATCTGGTACTCGAAGGAGTCGGCCTTGCGCCCGTGCCACTCGGCCAGCTGCCCGGCGATCTTCACCATCCGCGGGTCGTGGGAGGCGACCATGGGGTAGCCCTCCCCCGCCATCAGCGTCTTGAGGCAGCGGACGTAGTTGCGGTCCACCTCCGCCTTCTTCTGCAGCGCCACCGAGGCCGGCTCCTGGTAGGCGCCCTTGCACAGCCGCACCCGGGAGCCGGCGCCGGAGAAGTCCCGGCAGTCGGCCTCGGTGCGCCGCAGGTAGGCCTGGAGCACCACACCGACCCAGGGGAAGTCGGCGCGCAGCTCACGGGCGATGCCCAGGGTGGAATCGGTGGTGGTGTGGTCCTCCATGTCCAGGGTGACCGTGGTACCGGCGTCCGCCGCCGCCTCGCAGATCCGGCGGGCGTTCTCCAGGGCCACCTTCTCGCCGTCCTGCGGCAGGAACTGGCCGACCGCGGAGAGCTTCACCGAGACCTCGGCGTGCTCCGCCAGACCGGTGTCCTTCAGCGCCGCCAGCAGCTTCTCGTACGCGGCGGCGGTGCCCGCCGCCTGGGCCGCGTCGCGGGTGTCCTCGCCCAGGTGGTCCAGGGTGACCCGGCGGCCGGTGGCGGCCAGCTCGTCGGTGGCGGCGAGGGCGGCGTCCAGCGGCTCACCGGCGACGAAGCGGTCCACGATGGCGCGGGTCGGCGGCAACTTCTCCACGACGGTGCGGACCTGCGCGGAGCGGGATGCGGCGAGGATCGCGGAACGGAGCACGGCAACTCCAGAGTTCACGGGCCGCGCCGGAGGGCCGGGGGCGGCGATGGGGAGTGGCAGGAGATGGGCGGGCACGCCGCAAGGGGGGGTGCGGCGCGCCCGCCGGACGCGTTCCAGGGCCTGGCGCGGGGGGATGCGCCGGCCGCGCTGGAGTGCGCCCGGTGCCGCGCGGGGGGATGCGCGACACGTTCGGGGTCGGACCGGGGCGACGGCCCGACGGGGTGACCCGTACGGCGTCTGCCCGCACCCGCCGGACCCAAACCCAGGACCGGCGGGTAGCCTCACGGACCGTCAGCCCATGTGCGGGTAGCGGTAGTCCGTCGGCGGGACGAACGTCTCCTTGATGGACCGTGTCGAGGTCCAGCGCAGCAGGTTCTGGGCGGCGCCGGCCTTGTCGTTGGTGCCGGAGGCCCGGCCCCCGCCGAAGGGCTGCTGCCCGACGACCGCACCGGTGGGCTTGTCGTTGATGTAGAAGTTGCCGGCGGCGAACCGCAGCGTCTCCATGGCGTGCGCGATCGCCGCGCGGTCCTGGGCGATGACGGCGCCGGTCAGCGCGTACGAGGCGACCGACTCCAGCTGCTCCAGCACCTCCTGGTAGCGCTCGTCCTCGTAGACGTGCACCGCGAGGACCGGGCCGAAGTACTCCTCACGGAAGTACTCGGCGTCCGGGTCGGAGCAGAGCAGCACGGTCGGCCGGACGAAGTAGCCCACCGAGTCGTCGTAGCCTCCGCCGGCGAAGACCTCGACCGACGGGTCTGCCTTGGCCCGGTCGATGGCGGCCTTGTTCTTGGCGAAGGCGCGGGCGTCGATCACCGCGCCCATGAAGTTGCCGAGGTCGGTGACGTCGCCCATGGTGAGGCCCTCGACCTCGTCGCGGAACTCGTCCTTGATCCGCTCCCAGACGGAGGCGGGGACATAGGCGCGGGAGGCGGCGGAGCACTTCTGGCCCTGGAACTCGAAGGCGCCACGGGTCATCGCGGTCCTGAGCACCGCCGGGTCGGCCGAGGGGTGGGCGACGATGAAGTCCTTGCCGCCGGTCTCGCCGACCAGCCGCGGGTAGCTGCGGTAGCGGGCGATGTTCTCGCCCACGGTGCGCCACAGGTGCTGGAAGGTCGGCGTGGAGCCGGTGAAGTGGATACCGGCCAGCTCCGGGTGGGCGAGGGCGACCTCGGAGACGGCCAGGCCGTCACCGGTCACCATGTTGATCACACCCTTGGGCAGTCCGGCCTCCTCCAGCAGCTGCATCAGCAGGTGCGCGGCGAGCTGCTGGGTGGGGGACGGCTTCCACACCACCACATTGCCCATCAGCGCCGGGGCGGTGGGCAGGTTGCCGGCGATGGCGGTGAAGTTGAACGGGGTGATCGCATAGACGAAGCCCTCGAGCGGGCGGTGGTCGCTGCGGTTCCACACACCGGCCGAGGAGGCCGGCTGCTCCGCCATGATCTGCCGGGCGAAGTGGACGTTGAACCGCCAGAAGTCGACCAGCTCGCACGACGAGTCGATCTCGGCCTGCTGGGCGGTCTTGGACTGACCCAGCATGGTGGCGGCGGCGACGGTCTCCCGCCAGGGGCCGGACAGCAGGTCGGCGGCCTTGAGGAAGACCGCGGCGCGGTCGTCGAAGGAGAGCGCCCGCCAGGCGGGGGCGGCAGCGAGGGCCGCGTCGACCGCCGCCTGGGCGTCGTCGCGGGTGGCGTTGCGCATGGTGCCGAGCTTCGCCGCGTGGTTGTGCGGCTGGACCACGTCGATCGGCTCGCCACCGCCGAGGCGGCGCTCACCCCCGATGGTCATGGTCAGCTCGGTGGGCTCCGCCGCGAGCCGCTTCAGCTCCGCCTCCAGACGGGCCCGCTCAGGGCTGCCGGGGGCGTAGCTGTGGACCGGCTCGTTCACCGGCGCGGGGACCTGGGTCACAGCATCCATGCGCGCGCTCTCCTTTGAATCGCCTCTGGCCGCGGGTCTCGCGTCACTGCCCACGGTAGGAGCTGCTATCCCTCCCACCGTTGTCGTCGCGGCTAACATCGGGGGCCGGGGCTTGTCCGCCCGTACGAAAGCGGGGTGAGCGAGCGGTGGCCGAGCAGAAGCCGGCGTCCACGGCCGAGGAGGGCATCAGCCTGCGCCAGCTGCTGATGTCGCTGGGCGAACCGCTGGTGGAGCTGCAGGCCGCCCCGGCGGGGCTCGACGTCGAGGTACGTGACGTGGCCATCCTCGACCCCGAGGACCCGGCTCAGGCCCTCCCCGGCGAGCTGGTGCTGGCCATCGGGGCCCGCGGCCGCGCGGCGCTGCCCGCGCTGCGGGCGGCCGGTGCCGCCGGGGCGGCGGCCGTCGCGGTGAAGCTGGACGCCCCCGGGCAGGCCGCGATGCTCAGCGAGGCCGCGGCGGAGGCCGGGGTGGCGCTGCTGTCGGTGCGCCGGGAGGCCCGCTGGGAGCACCTGGACGCACTGGCCCGCGCCGTCCTCGGCAGCGGCCGCCCGGAGGCCGGCGCGGGCGGCGCGGAGGGCAGCGGGGACCTGTTCTCGCTGGCCCAGACCACGGCCGTACTGACCGGCGGCATCGTCTCCATCGAGGACACCTCCAGCCGGGTGCTGGCCTACTCGCGTTCCTCCGACGAGGTGGACGACCTGCGCAGGCTCTCCATCCTGGGCTGGCAGGGCCCCGAGCCCTACCTCTCCAAGCTCCGGGAGTGGGGCGTCTTCCAGCATCTGCGCACCTCGGACGCGGTCATCGCCATCGACGACCACCCGGAGCTGGGCATCCGCCGCCGCCTGGCGATCGGCATCCGGGCCGGTACGCAGCCGCTGGGCACCATCTGGGTGCAGGAGGGGTCACGCCCGCTGGAGCCCCGCTCGGAACAGGCACTGCTGGGCGCGGCCCGGGTGGCCGCGCTGCACCTGGTACGGCGGCGCCGCGAGGTCTCCGCCGACCTGCGGCTCACCCAGTCGCTGCTGGCAGGGCTGCTGGACGGCTCCACGGGCCCGCAGTCGCTGGCCACCCATCTGGGGCTGGACGCCCGCCGCCCCGCCCTGGTGATCGGCTTCGCCCTGCGCCCCGCCACCCGGGACGCCGGTTCCGAGGCGTCGGGCGTGGAGTTCACCCGCAGCGAGCTGACCGCGCTGATCTCGGTGCACGCCGCGGCGAGGCATCACAGCGCCCTGCTCTCCCCGGCCGAGTCGCGGGTGTACGTCCTGCTGCCGGAGCTGCCGGCCGGGCTGTCGCCGGCCACCGTGCGCGGCTGGGTCATGGAGATCACCGAGGCCGCCGGGCGTCACCTGGGCGTACGCCTCCAGGCGGCGGTGGGACCGGTCGTCCCCCGGCTCGCGGAGGTACCCGACTCCCGGCGGCAGGCCGACCGGGTGCTCGCGGCGATGGACCGCGGTAGGGTGCTCGCCGAGGTCGCCTCGCTGGACGAGGTGGCGGCCGAGGTCCTCCTCGGCGAGGTCCTCGCGCTGCTCGCCGACCGGCCCGCGCTGCGCGATCCCGCGCTCACCGCCCTCACCGACCGGGACGCCCGGCACGGCACCCGGCTCGCCGAGTCGGTCCTGGCATACCTGGACGCCTTCGGCGACGTCCGCTCGGCGGCGGAGCGGCTCCACATCCACCCCAACACGCTGCGCTACCGGGTCCGCCGCGCCGAGGAGCTCACCGGCCTGGACCTCGCCCATCCCGAGCAGCGGCTGCTGGCGATGCTTCAGCTGCGGCTGGCGGGGGCGCCGCCCGGGCCGGCGGCCGGACACCGCTGACCTCTTGGCGCCGCCGGTCGAGATCCCCGGCCGGCGGCGGGAGGACCGTCCGGCTGTGGGTGTGTCCGCATGATGGCTGCCGGTACGTCAGACCAGCTCGACTGCCGCGGGCTGCGGCGCGGTGGTCCGTGTCTCCTCCGGAGGGCCGGACGGCAGGTCCCGGCAGCGGCGGATCGGCGAGAAGTACAGGATCAGGGCGGCCAGCGGCACTCCCGCCGTGGTGATCCACATCGCCGGCCGGATGCCGAGGGTGGTGCCGAGCACTCCGGCGAGGACGGCGCCGAGCGGGATGGTGCCGTAGTTGAGGAAGGCGCTGCTGGCAGCGAGCCGGCCGAGCAGGGCGGGCGGGCAGTAGCTCTGCTGGAAGCTGGACTTGATGACGTTTCCGGCGACCACCCCGCCGGAGACCGCGAGACCGCCGACCACATAGCAGGCCAGTCCGGCGCCACCGGTGGTGAGCGGGATGAGCAGGGCGAGCACGGGGACGCCCAGCTCGAAGCCCAGCAGCGCCCGGGCGGTGCCCGCCCTGGCGGCGACCCGGCGGGCGACCAGGGCGCCCACCACCCCGCCGATGCTGCTCGCGGCGATCAGGCCGCCGACTGCTCCGGAGGCCAGTCCGACCTCCCTGACCAGGAACACCACCTGGATCGACTGATAGCCGGTCAGCCAGAGGTTGGAGACCGCGCCGAAGAGCGTCATGGTACGGATCCACGGGTCACCCGCCACCAGCCGCAGTCCGTCGCCGACCTCCTTCACCAGCGCCTTCCGGGGGCGCTCCGCCGCGGGGAGGCGCGGCTCACGGTGACGGATCCTCAGCAGGCAGAGCGCCGACACCAGAAAGGTGGCCGCATCGCCGAACAGGGCGTTGACCGCCCCCAGGGCCTGCGCGAGCAGACCGCCCGCGCCCAGACCGGCGATCTGCGCGGCGGAGGCGCTGCCGTGCAGCTTGGCGTTGCCCTCGGGCCGGTCCTCGGGGGCGAGCAGGCCCGGGAGGTAGGCGCTGTAGGCGGTCTGGAAGAACACCGCGGCCGTACCGGCCAGCAGGGAGGCGGCGATCAGCCCGGCGATGCTCAGCGCGCCGCACCAGGCGGCGACCGGGACGGCGGCGAAGACCAGCAGGGAGACCGCGTCGGCGACCAGCATGACCGGCCGGCGGCGCATCCGGTCCACCCAGGCTCCGGCAGGGAGTCCGATCAGCAGCCAGGGCAGCCAGGCGGCGGCGCTCAGCAGGCTGACCTCCAGGGTGCCCGCGTGCAGGGTGGAGACGGCGACCAGCGGCATGGCCACACCGGTGACGGCGCTGCCGAACTTGCCCGTGGTCTCCCCGGACCAGAGCAGGCGGAAGTCCCGGTGGCGGCGCAGCAGTCCGCCGCGCAGTCCGCGGCTCATGCGCCACCCCGCGGGTGGCGGGGGAACGACTGGAGCTGCACGATGACGGGGAGCGCGTCGGGCCCGGGCTCGGTGCCCGGCGCCGGGGTGTGCCGCGCGACGACCTCGCGCAGCTCCGCGTTGAGGGCGCCGAGCTGTGCGGGCGTCAGCCGCAGGTCGCTCCAGTCCGAGAGGGTTCCGACGTTGCGCCACTCCTCCGGCCAGTCGTCGTTGAGGTAGTCGGTCACACGGTTGTAGTACTGCTGCACCAGTTCGTGCATGTAGACGGAGAGTGCGCCCCGGGCCTGCGGGGAGTCCCTGAAGTCGCCGGTGTTGAGTACCCGGGTGCTCTGCACCACGCGCCACCAGCGCTCACGCCTGGTGCCGCGGCCGGTCTCCTCCTCGATGTAGCCGTGCTCGGCGAGGTGACGCAGATGCCAGCTGACGGTGCCGGTCTTCTCGCCGAGGCGCTCGGAGAGCCCGGTTGCGGTGGCGGGTCCGTCGAGGTTCAGCAGTTCGAGGATCTGCATGCGCAGCGGGTGTGCCAAGCCGCGCAGGCTGCGGGCGTCGATCCGGCGGACCGGCTTGTCGCCTGGGGCGAAAACGGGTCCGGTTGCGGGTTCCGGGGCGGATGCGGGTGCTGGGGTGTCGGCCATGGACACACTCTAGGATGCAGAGAACTCTCTGCATAGGTGTCTCGGCAGAGAAGTCTCTGCAATACGGCCGAGAAGCGGGCGGCGGACGCCGCCTTTCGGAATCCGCCGCCCATAACGCCTTTGACGTGTCATCAGTTATCGGGGGCACGTCCGGTTCCGGCGGCCGGTGGACGGCCGGGTGTGATGCCGGGGGTCCGGATGCCCGCGAACGGGGTGCCGGCGTCGACCGCCGCCTTGGCCGGAGCCGTGCGGCGGGGACCGGCGATGGAGGCGGCCGTCGGAACAGGCCGCGTCCTCGGAGCGGTGGGCATGGCCGCGGGTGCCCGTCGACGACCACGGCCCCGCGTGCCCGGGCGGCCCCGGCGGCCCCGGCGGCCCGGCACCCGACCGGCCGGCGGAGCGGTCGTACGACGCGCCGGCCTCGACGCCCCGGTCACTGCGAGGTGATGTCTCCCCGATCCCTTCGAGCCCCCCGCCTGCGGTCCCGCCGCCAGCGCTCCCAGGCCGCCAGCCACTCCGCCAGCCCCGGCTCCCGCCCGTGGCGGGGATCGCTCCACACCGCACGCCAGGCAAGCTGGGCACGCAGACTGGGGACCTCGCTCCCGAACACCGTGTGACGGATCGTCTCCTCCACCGCCTGACGCCCGTCCTCGGTCCCCACCGCCCAGTCGGCCCGCTCCGCCAGCCAGCCCAGCTGGTTGACCATCGAGGTCACCGACTCGTCCGCCTCCCAGCGGTCCTCCGAGGCCAGCCGCATCTGCTGCCGCACCGCCTCCTCCCAGAGCTCACCACCCTCCCGCACCCGCAGCCGGCGGGGGGTGCGCGGCGTACGGCCCTCACTCAGCTGCTGCGCCAGGATCCGGGACCGCTCCATACCGTCCAGCGCCAGCTGCCGATGCGCCGACAGGCCCAGCGCGGCGGTGGACGGCACCGGCTCCCCGGCCGGCGCCGAGGCGGACCGGCCGGACGCGGTCTCCGCCAGCAGCCGTTCCCGTCCGGCCAGATAGGGGCCCAGGTCGTCGGCCGCGACCAGCGGCGGCTCACCCACCGGCAACCCCCGGACGGTCACCGTCAGCTCCATCGGACGACCGGACCGGCGCAGCGTCAGCTGCGCCGCCCAGAGCTCCACCTCGCCGTCGGCGCCGGGCTGCTCCACCCGCACCCTCGCGGGCACCGGCACACCGTCCACCAGCAGCGTCAGTTCGGAGGTGCAGGTCTCCCGCGGCCCGTCGCCCTCGTCCAGGCCGGTCAGCTCGAAGAGGCGGTCCCGCTCGTCCTCGATCACCTCGTCGAGGCCGTTCAGCACCTCGCCGTGCAGGTCGTCGCCGGTCACCGCGGTCCGTACCGAGACGAAGGGCCCGGCCTGCGCCCGGGGCTCACCGGCGAGCAGGGTGAAGGCGACCAGCTCGCCGTTGACACTGTGCCAGCTGTCCAGCACGCGGGATCCCGGCAGTCCGGCCCCAGGTGCGTACGGCAGCCGCCCGGCGCGCCGCCAGGTCTCCAGTGCGGCCGCCATCTCCTCCTCGACGGGCCGCCGCCGGCCGGCCGGCCCCGCTCCGCTCCCGGTGTGGTGCACCCGCCACGCCCCCTGCCTGGTCGGTCGGCCCCCGTGTCGTCGCCCTCACGATACGGTGGCACACCTCCGCAAGTGCACCTTTTGCACAGGGGTCCGCCGAAGCCCGCCGCACCGGCGGCGGTGCGGTCCGGGGGCGCCCAGCGGCGGCGCCCCCGGCGCGGTCGTCACTCGGACCGGCGGGAGCGCGCCTTGTAGGCGGCCTTGCGGGCCTCCTTGGCGACCTTCTTGTCCCCGTGGAACTCCCCGATGGCGTCCAGCACCTCGGGGGTGCAGACATGGTCCACCCGCCACAGCTCGGCCAGGAAGGCCGCCGGGTCGGGGGAGAGCGGGAGTCCGCCGACCAGCTCGGTGAGCAGCTCGGTGTCGACGTCCGGGTCCAGCAGCTGGGCCGCCAGGGTGTCCACGGTGGTCCACAGGGCCATGGTGCGCCCGGGCTCGGGAACGTCCGCCGCACCCCGCTCCACCAGCCAGGCGCGGCAGAAGCCGCCCAGCTCGGGGTCGTCCAGCACCTCGCGCAGCGCGGGCTCGGCGCCGGCGCCCAGCTCGGTGAGGGCGAGCTGGCACAGCACCCGGCGGACCGGGCCGAGGGTGTCGCCGCCGCGGGCGGCGGCCAGCAGCTCACGGGCGGCCGCCAGCGGCTCACGCCCGCGCACCCACTCGCGGATCTCCTCCTCGGGCAGCACATTGACCGCCTCGGAGACCCCGCGCAGCAGCCGGGCGGCGTCGCCCTTGGCGTGCTCGCCCACCAGCGGGGCGTCGTAGCCCTCCTCCAACAGCCACTGGCGCACCCCGTACTGGCCCAGCGGGGTCAGCCTGACCAGGCCGAACCTGGCCGCCTCCTCGTCGTCGACCGGGGCGTCGGACAGCAGGGTCTCCGCCTCGCCCTCCTCCTCCGGCTCCTCGAAGAGGTCCGGGTCGATGGGGTGGTACTCCACCAGTCCGATCTCCGCCAGATCGGAGAGCATCGGGTCCAGGGAGACCATGACGGAGGTGATGTCGCCCAGCATCTCCTCGGTGGGCTCCTGCCCGTCCGGCACCACCAGCAGCGCGGCCAGCACGCCCAGCGGCACCGTCTCGGCGCCCTGCTCGGCGAAGGCGGTGGACTCGTAGAGCACCTGGAGGGCCTGGTCGAGGAGCTCCTGCGCCTCGTCGTGGGCCGCCTCGAACTCCTCCACCGCCGCTGCGGCGCTCTCCTCGTCCAGCTCGTCGGAGTCCCCGACGGCCAGCTCACCCGGGTCCGGGAAGGGCGCGTCCGCCTCGGAGGCGGTGTCGATCACCACATCGGCGGCGCTCAGCCAGGCCTCCAGCACGGCCTCGGGGTCGCCCGACTCCACCGCCTCCAGATCGGCTCCGGGCCGGGCCACCTGGCCCTCGCCCGCGTCCTCCCCCTCGGCGGCCTCGCCGATCTCGATCAGCTCCAGGTCCACCGCCAGCGACCAGGCCTGCATGATCGCGGCGGTGCCGTGCTCGGGGTCCGGGTCGGCGTCGGTCAGTCCGAGCGCCGCCGCGGCCTCGGCCTCCAGCTCCGTCCCCGGCTCGCCGAACTGGTCCACCGGCCGGTACGGGGCGATCCAGCGGGCGAGCCGTACGGCGCGGTCCAGCAGCGGCACCCGCAGCGCGGCCTCGGCGAGCTCGGCCTCGGGCAGCAGCCGTACCGGCGGGACGAACACCGGGGCGTCGTCGGGGTCGGTCTCGTCGTCCAGGCCGCCCGTGCGGTAGGTGCCGTACAGCTCCTCGACGGCCAGGTCGGCGGGGAGCCTGCCGCCCGGCTCCGTGCCCGGGCCGGTGGCCGACGGGCTGTCAGGGGTGTTGCGGCTTCGTCCGGCCATGGTGGCACGTTCTCCTCGGACTGGCACGGGTGGAGCGGGTGGGGGTGCGGCCGGCTCGGGTGCTGGGGCACGGCGGCCGGTTCCGGCACCAGCCTATCGGCCCGGTGGCCGCCGGTACGCCTACGGCGGCCCGTGCCGGGGGTGTGGTGCCGGACGGCCGTCGGACCGTCAGCCCGAGCCCGGTGTGCGGCGCCTGACCTGACCGCGCTCCTGGTGCGGCGGCTGCTGGCCGCCGGTCGGCGGGAGCGGCCTGGGCAGGCTCTCCACCTCGGCCTCGGCGGCCAGCATCCGGGCTTCGGTCTCCGGCAGCCGCGGCGGCCGGTACGGGCCGGAGGCGAACTGGAAGGCCGAGGTGAGATCGCCGAAGGCGGACCGCCGCCAGGCGGTGATGTTCTTCTCCCGCACCCCGGTGACCCGTTCCAGGAAGCGCAGCTGGGAGGTGTGGTCGAAGGTCTCGCCGGCCACCCAGCCGCCGACCGTCCACGGCGAGACGATGATGCACGGCACCCGGAACCCGGCTCCGATCGGCAGCCCCTTGACCACCTCGCCCGGGGTGCCGGGGCGGGGCACGGGCGGCCGCACATGGTCGAAGAGCCCGTCGTTCTCGTCGTAGCTGAGGACGAAGACTGTCTTGGCCCACACCTGGGGGTTGGAGGCGATGGCCTCGATCTTGGAGGCGATGTAGTCGGCGCCGACCGCGGGCAGGTAGTCGGGGTGCTCGCACTGGTAGCTGGTGGGGATGATCCAGGAGACGGTCGGCAGCCGGTCGTTGCGGGCGTCGTCCTCGAAGGTGCCGGCCGGGTAACTGGCCAGACCCCGCTCGTGCAGCGGGTCCCCGGGCCGGGCGCGGCGGAAGGCGTCGAAGGAGGCCAGCATGTTGCAGCCGTAGTTGTCCTCCTCCTGGTACACCTGCCAGCTGATCCCGGCCGCCTGCAGCCGCTCGGCGTAGGTGGTCCAGCGGAAGGGGTGCGGCGCGGCGTTGGTGGTCACCGGGCCGCCGCTGCGGCCGCCGGGGTCGATGGTGCCGGTCATCCAGTAGAGGCGGTTGGGCCAGGTCGGGCCCATCACCGAGCAGAAGTAGTGGTCGCAGACGGTGAAGCTCTCGGCGAGGGCGTAGTGGAAGGGGATGTCCTCGCGGGTGTAGTACCCCATGGTGAACGGCCCGTTGGCATTGCCGTCGGCCTTGCGGTGGGCGCGCACCCAGCGGTCCATCCGGCCGAAGTTCCACGACTCGTGCTGCACGTCCCAGGCGTGGCTGGTGGAGGGGATGGCCTGGGCGCTGGTGCGGCGGGTGTCCAGGTGGAAGGGGAGCAGATAGCCCTGGTCGTTGCCGGGATCGGGCTGGTGGAAGACGTCCCGGCCGTCGGGCAGCCGCAGCGCGTCCGGGTCGTCGAAGCCCCTGACCCCGGCCATGGTGCCGAAGTAGTGGTCGAACGAACGGTTCTCCTGCATCAGCAGGACCACATGCTTCACATCCCGCAGCGAACCGCCCGACCGGGGCCCCTCGGCCACCGCCTGCCGCACGCTGGGCGGCAGCAGCGCGGCCGCCGCACCGGCCGCCGTGGCCGCCGCCGCACCGAGCAGTCTCCTTCGGGTCATCCCGGTCATGGGGCCGCCTTTCCACCGAGCCGCGGGCGATCGAGGGGGATACCCCACGACTCTCGCGACGGATTCGGCCGACCGGGCGGCGACGCACAGGTGATTCAGGAGCACGGGGGAACGGCGCTGGGCCGTTCGGGGGAAGAGTGGTACGTCCAGCCGATTTTCGGACCAACCCGGCCGAGCACGTATTCTTCGACCCGGTCCGGCGCGCATGGCGTCCGGCCCCCGGGGCGACGGAGCCCCACCGCAACCCGCAACCCGGCTCCACCCGGATGCCCGTACGACGGCCCACACCCACGGCGCCGCCGCCCGGGCGCGTCGGCACACCCCGCCGACCCGGCCGTGGGAGCCAGTACCACAGGAGACCCACGACCGTGGTGGACCTCGGGTCGGCCGGCACCCGGCTGACCGACACCCTGCTGCCCCGCGAGCTCGCCCCGCGCGAGCTGCTGCGCCTCTCGGCCCTGAGCCGCTGGAACGCCGCCCGCGGCGTCCGTGTCGGCCTCTCGGCCGCCGTACTGCTGACCCTGCTCACCGGCGCCAACCTGGCCACGCCGATCTATCCGCTGCTCCAGCAGCGGCTCTCGCTGACCGCGCTGGACACCACGGTGCTCTTCTCCGTGTACGTGTTCGCGCTGATCCCGGTGCTCGCCGCCGTCGGCCACTGGTCCGACCACCTCGGCCGCCGGGCGCTGCTGCTGCCCGCCGTGGCGCTCTCCGCCTGCGGGGACGCCCTCTTCGCCACCGCCGGCAGCCTGGGGCAGCTGGCGCTGGGCCGCGCCGTCCAGGGGATCGCGGTGGGCATGGCCACCGGCGCCGGCGGGGCGGCGCTCACCGATCTGCTGCCCGACCGGCCGGGCCTGGCTGCCAAGCTCACCCTGGCCTCCTCCGCCGGAGGCGTCGCGGCGGGCCCGTTGGCGGGCGCGGCGCTGGCCCGGGGCGGCCACCCGGTGCACACCCCCTTCCTGGTGCATGCGGTGGCGCTGCTGGCGCTCTGCGTACCGCTGGCGCTGCTGCACCCGCGCAGCCCGGGGCACCAGCCGGACCGGGCCGCCGCCCGGGGACGGCGGCCGCGCCACGGGGCGCTGCGGCCGCGGGCGCTGGCGCTGCCGGCCCGGGGGCGCCGGGAGTTCCTGCTGGCGGCGGGGACCGGTTTCGTCAGCTACGCCGTCTTCGGTGTCTACCTCAGCCTGGCGCCCGGCTACAGCGCCGCCCTGCTGCACACCGGGTCCCGGATGACCGGGGCGGCGGTGGCGGCGCTGCTGCTGGGGGCCTCCGCCGCGACCCAGCTGGCGGCGCCGCCCGCGGCCGGGCGGCTGGTGCCGGTGCTGGGCATGGCGGGGCTGGCGGCGGGGCTGGGCATGGTGGTGGCGGCCGGGTATGCGCACGCGCCGGCGCTGCTGGTCGCGGGCAGCCTGCTGGGCGGGGCCTGCCAGGGGCTGGCGTTCCGCGCCCTCTTCACGGCGGCCTGCGCGGCGATGGATCCGCAGCGGCGGGGCAGTCAGCTGAGCGCCTTCTGGGTGATCGTCTACCTGGGCAGCTCACTGCCGATCGTGGCGGTGGGCGCGGTCGCCCAGCGGCTGGGGCTGCAGCCCGCGTTCAGCGGCTTCGCCGCGGTGGCGGGCGCCGCCTGCCTGGGCCTGGCCGGGGCGGCGCTGCGACGGGGGTGAGCGGCCGGCCGCTCCGGCCGCGCCCGGGTGGGCGCGGCCGGAGACGACCTGGGCGGTCCGTATCCCGGGACCGGGGTCCGGTCAGGCGGGGGTGCAGCTGAAGGCGGGCGGCACGGTGGGGGCGTAGCCGGTCGCCCAGATGCCGAAGGTGGTGGCGCCGGACGGGACCAGGGCGCCGTTGAAGCCGAGGTCGGTGGCGGTGGCGGTGGTGCCGTCGTCGGTGAGGTCGGCGTTCCAGTGTTCGCCGGTGGTCACGGCGCCGGCCCTGGGCCAGATCCAGTGGACCTTCCAGCCGCCGATGGCGGTGGCGCCGGAGTCGGCGACGGTGACCGTGGCGACGAAGCCTCCCGTCCAGCGGCTCTCCACGTGCCAGGTGGCGGTGCAGGCGCGGGTCGTGCCGTCGGCCGCCGCGGTGGTGGCGGGCACCGAGGCGGTGCGGTTGGACCGGTTGTGCGAGGGGTCCTCGGCCTGGACGGTGTACGAGTAGTCGGTGCCCGGCGCGAGCCCGGTGTCCGTCCAGGTGGTGCCGGTGGCGGCCCCCACGGGCTGCCCGTCGCGGTAGACGAGGTAGCGGGACACTGCCGTGTTGTCGCTGGAGGCGTTCCAGGAGAGCGAGACCGTGGTGGCGGTGGTGCCGGTCACGCCCAACTGCCCCGGTACGGTCGGCGGTGTGGCCTCCCCGCCGGTCGTCGCGCCGCCGACGCCACCCTCGACGCTGCCGGTGCCGATCGCGCCGGCGTGGTCGGTCTCATAGCTGACCTGCGTGTAGTCGTGGCAGCCGTTCGCGCACGCGTCGGGCATGGGGAAGCTGTACTCCGCGCCGCCGTTGACCAGTTGGTCGTCGGCGTCCCGGACCCGGATGCGGTAGTCGGTCCCGTGCAGGGCGGTCGGCGCGATGGCGAAGGCCTGTCCCATGTCCGCCTGCCGCTCGGCGGGCTGCCAGGTCCTGCCGTCGAAGTAGTCCACTCCGTGGATGCCGTTGCGCAGGGCGGTGACGGTGATGCGCGGCCGCTCCGGCGCGGACCCGGCAAGGAGGCCGATCGAGATGTCCCCGGTGTAGGAGGGCCGGGGCTCGAACGACCAGCTGATCCTCCGGTTGTTCCAGTGGTCGGGGTACATGTCCGTCACCCGGGTGCCGCCCTTGACGAACCAGTCACGCAGCGCCGCCGTCGACAGGCCGAGGTGGTTGCGGTCGTTGCGGCACCAGGCGGTGGCGTCGGCGCAGCCGGCCGCGACCAGCAGGTCCGCGGTGGCACCGCTGTAGTCGTCGGCGGCCCAGGAGCCGTCGCGGCAGAAGGGCAGGCTGAGGTCGCCGTCGTTGGTACCGGTGCAGTAGTCCCCGATCGTCACCCTCACCCAGCGCCCGCAGTTGCGGCCGTTGTCGTAGGCGCCCGTCCGGTCGGCGTCCTGCTCCGGCACGGGGCGGGTGTCGTAGGTGCCGTCGCCGGGTGTGTCGAAGACGTTGAGGGAGACGAAGAGGGAGGGGGCGTCGAGGTAGGCCTGCGGGACTCCGCATCCCTCCTGCGGCGTCCCCGGGCTGTCGAGCGCGGTCGCGTATCCGGTGTGGGTGTCCGTGACGGAGGCGGGCGCGGCCGCGGACACGGGCGCAGCCGTGGCGGGGGCCGACGCGGCTGCGGTGACGCTGGAGCAGAGGGCCGCCAGCAGGGCCAGGACGGCCGGCAGCACGGTGAGCAGTTGCCGTCGGGTGGTGCGCGGGGTGGTCACGGGCGTCCTCCGTGGGCGGGATCGGGACGGTGGCCGGCGCTGTCGGCGCCCGCCGTCGGCGGGGCCTCGTACGGGCGGGCCTGCGGGCGATTCACCCGGCTCACCGGTGGCTTCCCGCGCGCGATCCGGCGCGCGGTCCTCTCGGCCGCGCGCCGCGTGGGACGGGGGCGCGGCCGGGCGCGGTGCCCTGCTCCGAACCCGGGAAGGATAGCCCCGCAGGCATGTCCGCGACAACGGTGTCGGCGCTCTGCCGCCCGCACCGTCACGGTGAGGGCGGCCGGGTCAGCGCTCGGCCTGGCTGCGGAAGAAGGTCCTGTCCCACTCGCCCGTGGCGAACGCCCGGACCGTGTTCTCGAAGCCGTTGGCGACCTGCTGGAATCCGGCGTCGCCGTAGAGCAGCACATCGCCGTTCCCGGCGAGCAGCAGCGCCTCCTCCGTCTCGAACGCGGTGCCGACCAGCAGGACGGGCCGTTGGAGACGCCGGGCGAAGATGCCGACGCTCCTGGGCGTGGCGTGGTTGGACTCCAGTGTCCGTGCGACCGAGGTGGTGACGACGAACCTCCACGGCCGGGCGGTGAAGGTGAGCGTGAGTTCGCCGTACTCCGCCAGGAACTCCCGGAGCCGGGGGGTGACCTCGTACCCGTCCCCGGCGTACCGGCCGCACGCCTCCTCCACGTCCAGCGGATGGGCCTGGACGTCCACGGCACCGGCGAGGCGGTCCCTGAGCCTGCCCACCACCGGCCGCTCGGCGCTGCCGCTCATCCTGTCCCCTCCCCCGCCCGGCCCCGCACGCTGCGGCTGCTGCCGCGCACCTCGGCCCGGCCGGCCGGGTGGTGACCACCCATCATCGCAGCGAGGCACGCCGGGGCACATGCCTGCAGGAGCGGGCCGTTCGTGATCGTGGGCTTCGAGGAGCCGGCCTCCCTCGACGTGGTGTACGTCGAAACCGCCGGATCAACGCTGTGGCTGGAGCGCGAGGACGATGCACACCGGCACCGAAGCCTGTTCGACAGCGTGCGAAGATCAGCTCTGTCCCCCGAGGATTCCCGCGCTCTGGTAGACGGCTTGACCAAGGAGTTCCGTTGAGTACGCGTGAGGCGTTCAGGTTCTGCAGGAGCAGTTACAGCGGCTCGCAGGGCGAGTGTGTGGAGGTGGCCCGCAATCTCCACGGCATAGTCGGTGTGCGGGACAGCAAGGACCCGCAGGGCACCACCCTGGTTCTTCCGGTCGCTGCCTGGTCCGCGTTCCTGGCCGGGGTCAAGGCCGGTGACTTCCCCGCCCTGTGAGCCGGCCGGCGTTCGAGCCCAGATGAGCACAAGCCCACAGGAAAGGCACCAAGCATGGCCGTCATCCACCACACCACGATGGAACCCAGCAAGCTGGAGCTTCTCACCTCCTGGCTTCCCGCGCAGCCGTGGTACCTCGGCGCGGGGCGGGAGCCGCACCTGACCAAGGGCGGCGGGTTCCGGCTCGACGACCCGCAGGGTGAGGTGGGGATCGAGTTCATGGTGGTCACCGACGAGTCCGGGCACCGGCCGATCACCTACCAGGTGCCGCTCACCTACCGTGGGACTCCCCTCGACGGAGCCGACCACGCGCTCATCGGGACGTCCGAACACGGCGTTCTGGGGCGGCGGTGGATCTACGACGGCACCCATGACCCGGTTCTTGCCGCCCAGTTGCTTGCCCTGGTCCTCGGCGAGGCGGAGCCGCAGGCCCAGAGCACCAGCGGCGCCGCCGACGCCACCGTCACCGGCCACTTCGCCGAGTCCGGCTACCGGGCGTCGATCCGGCGCGCGGAGGTGACCGACGGACCGCGCGGCACCGATCTCCTCGTACGGACCGTCGCCGACGCCGGGCCGGAGACCGGTCCGGACCGGCAGCTGACCCTCCGGGTGAACCGCATCCTGGAGTCCCAGCCGGACGAGTCCTCCGCCGCGACGGAGGCCCTGGGTTACGTCGCCGCCGAGTGGCTTCTCCCCGACGGTGCCAAGGCCCGCGGCCTCTTCGTCGTCGTTCACGACAACGCCCCCGCCGCCGCATAGCAGGTGACGCAACCGCCCGGCCCGGATCCTGTCCGGGCCGGGCGGTTGTGTCTCCAGGTCGCGCCGTCATGGGTCGCGCCGTCAGCGGGCGGGGCGCTGCTGAGCCGGCCGTACACGGCAGCACCACCGCCGCTTCGGCGCGAAGGCGTGCCCGGTGTCCGTGTCCGTCACCGTCAGCCGGTGCGCCGGGCGCGGTTCAGTGCCAGGCCGCCGAGGGCCGTGCCGACCAGCCCCAGCACCACCGCGGCGCCGCCGCCGATCACTCCGTTGCCGGTGCCGGGGCCGCCGTCGGCGGCCGCCAGGTTCACCACGCCCATGGCCAGGCCGACCACCGCCGCCGCCAGTGCCATGACGGCCCTGTTGCGCCTGCTGCCGGTGCGGCGGCCCAGAGCCAGCCCGCCGACGACCACCCCGGCCAGTGTCAGGGCGGCGGCCGTGGTGCCCTCCAGCCGCGCGGCGGTCAGGCCGGTGGTGGTGGCAGCCGACCGGGCTGCGATCTGCGCGGCCGCCGGTAGGGCGAGTACGGATCGGACTGCCATGAGAGGCCTCCTTGTCGCTTCACTGCGATGCGATGTCGGCCCAGCATGTCCGCCGGATCCTCCGTCAGTCGTCCTGCGGACGTGGACAGTTCGCGCTGCCGCCGGTGGGCCATGCGCCTGCTGCGGGCGCGGCAGAGGACGCGCGGATACCGCGGACGCGGTAGTCGGCCGCTCGTCCCTGAGCGGGACTCGCCCCCAGTGCCGTCTGGCTAGGGTGCGCCTATGGGCAGAGGACAACTGGGTGTCCCGGCCGGGGTGCGGGACTGGGCGGTCGCTGTCGGCGTGGCGGCGCTGCTGGTGGGCACCGGACTGTCCGGTGGGAGCTCCACGGGGGCCGGCGACCTGCTCGGCGTTGCTCTGCTGGCGGGCGGCGGGCTGGCGCTGGCAGCCGTCCGCCGGGCTCCGCGGGTGGTCCTGGTCGTCACCGGGCTGTGCGCGGTGGGATGTCAGACCGCCGGGTTCGACGTGCTCGCCGTCTCCTATCTGGTCGCGGTGTACGGCGCGGTGCGGGCCGGGCACCGCGCCACCACCGTGGCGGTCTCCCTCGCCACGCTGGTCGTGCTCCAGCTCACGGCGCTGGTCCTCCAGGACGAGCCGGTGCGCCGGGCGTTCGGGCGGGGCGGCGGCGTACTCGAGATCGCCTGGCTGATCGCCGCCTTCGCCGCGGGTGAGGCGGTGCGGCAGGCCGAGCGCCGGGCGGAGGAGGCCGAGCGGACCCGGGAGGAGACCGCGCGGCGGCGCGCCGACGAGGAGCGGCTGCGCATCGCGCGGGAACTGCACGACTCGCTCACTCATCAGATCTCGGTCATCACGGTGCAGGCCGATGTCGCGGTCCATGTCGCCCGCAGGCTCGGCGAGCAGGTGCCGGAGGCGATGCTGGCGATCCAGGAGGCCGGCCGTGAGGCCGGCCGGGAACTGCGTGCCACGCTGGAGGCGTTGCGGGACGACGACACGTCCCCGCCGCGCGGGCTCGACGACGTTCCGGAGCTGGTGGAGCGGTCGCGGACGCTGGGCCTGGACGCCGCGCTGACCATCGACGGGCGGCGGCACGGCATACCGGCCGCGGTGGACCGTACCGTCTACCGCATCGTGCAGGAGGCGCTCACCAACGTCGCCCGGCACGCCGGCGCCACCAGCGCGGTGGTCCGCATCGACTGCCTTCCGGACTCCCTCGCCGTACGCGTCGACGACGACGGCAGGGCGACGCCGGCCGCCGCCCCGCTGCCCGGCCTCGGGCTGCTCGGCATGCGCGAACGCGTCACCGCCCTCGGCGGCAGGCTGCGGGCCGAACCACGCGACGGGGGCGGCTTCACCGTCCAGGCCGAACTCCCCGTGGACCGGACGCTGTGATCCGTGTCCTGCTGGTCGACGACCAGCCCCTGATCCGCCGCGGATTCCGCGCCCTGCTCGACCTCGAGGACGACATCGAGGTGGTGGCCGAGGCCGCCGACGGCCGCGAAGGCCTGGAACTCGCCAGGGAGCACCTGCCGGACGTCGTGCTCATCGACATCCGGATGCCGGTCGTCGACGGCATCGCGGCGACCCGGAGCATCGCCGCGGATCCGGCCCTGGACGCGGTGCACGTCGTCGTCCTGACCAACTACGGCCTGGACGAGTACGTCCTGGAGGCCCTGCGCGCCGGCGCCGCCGGATCCCTGGTCAAGGACGTCGTGCCGGAGGACTTCCTGCACGCCGTACGCGTCGCCGCGCGCGGCGACGCCCTGCTCGCGCCCTCGATCACCCGCAGGCTGATCAACCGGTACGTCACCCAGCCGCTCCCCGTGGTCCCCGGCCGGGGGCCGGAGGAGCTGACCGGCCGCGAACGCGAGGCTGTCGTCCTGGTCGCGCGGGGTCTGTCCAACGACCAGATCGCCGCCCGTATGGTGATCAGCCCGCTGACCGCGAAGACCCACATCAACCGGGCCATGACCAAGCTCCGGGCCCGCGACCGGGCCCAACTCGTGGTCTTCGCCTACGAGTCCGGCCTGGTCTCCCCGCAGGGTTCCTGACGGTAGGTCACCCCCGTCTCGCCGTGGCGTCCGGCCCTGCCGCGGTCGTCACCAGCGGTACCCGGTCAGCGCCGTGACCAGCACACCGGGAACGGCGAACAGGGTGAGCGCGGCCCCGCCGAGGAGGAAGGGGACGCCGAGGACCAGCGCCAGCGGAGTGAGGAAGAGGTCCAGGGAGGTGATCAGTTGGGGAGCGTCCCCCTCCACCAGCCACAGCCGGCGGGTGGGCAGCGCGACGAGGGACGCGCTCGGCACCCCGCGCCGATAGGTCAGCTCCCGGCCGTCCGCGCCCACATGGACATAGTGCTGCTCCCACCGCCTGCCCCGGACAAAGGACTCCCTGGTGCCGCCGTACACGGCCTCGACCCGTCCGCCCTTGACGGCGCCCCGGGTCTGGGCGATCGGCAGCAGGCAGAAGGCGTACCCGCAGCCGGCCACCCCCGCCCCCAGGCTCGCACCGAAGAAGCACAGCAGCGCCACCAGCCAACCGACCACGACGCCCACCGCCCCGCAGTAGACGGTCAGCGCCGTGAGAACCGCCCGCAGCAGCAGCTGTGCCGGGGTGTAGCGCTCTCTCAGCCGGGGCCTGGTCCGCACGTCCGCCGCTGCGGGGCGCCCGGACGCGGCCGGGCCGGCCTCCCGTGCGGCTCCGGAGCCCCGCCGGGCCGGGGGAACCCTGTCCGCCACCGCCTCGCCGGGCCGCCGCTCCGCGCCTCCCCCGGCGCCGCCTTGGCGACCGACCGGTGCACCGGGCTTCGGCGTCCTGGGTGTCGTCGGCGTCCTCGCTGTCGTCGGCATCTCAACCGCCCGGTCCCGCGGCTGCTCCGTCACCGCCCCTTCGACCATCGCCCCTTCGACCATCGCCCCTTCGACCGGCAGGGCTCCGACCAGACGGGCGTTGAGCCGGTTCAGCGCGGCAAGCCCCTCATCCAGTTCCCGTCTGGCGAGCGCCGGGTCGCGGACGGCCTCCCGCGCGGCCGTCTCATAGGCGTCGAGGGCGCGGGCGTAGTCCACGGCCATCAGATGCGTGGTGCCGGGGCGGTCCACGGCGAACGGATGCGCGGCCAGCAGCTCGCCGAAGGCCGTCAGCTGCCCCTGCAACAGGACGGCTTCCTCCCGCGCCCTGCGCCGCCGTCCCTGCGGTGAAGTCACCCCGCCATCATGCTCCTGAGGACCGGTCAGCAGCCAGGCCCGCCCAGCGGCGGCAGACCCCTCCCCCGACGCGCCGCTGCCCCGCAGGCCCTTGCGGGCCGCGGGGCAGCGGTGTTGCGTCGGCGGTGCCGTCAGACGTTGAAGCCGAGCGCGCGGAGCTGCTCCCGGCCGTCGTCGGTGATCTTGTCGGGACCCCACGGCGGCATCCAGACCCAGTTGATCCGCAGGTCCTGGACGAGGCCGTCGGTGGCGCTGCGCGCCTGGTCCTCGATGACGTCGGTGAGCGGGCAGGCCGCCGACGTCAGGGTCATGTCCACGGTGGCCACATCGGACTCGTCGATGTGGAGGCCGTAGATCAGGCCCAGGTTGACCACGTCGATGCCCAGCTCGGGGTCGACCACGTCCATCAGGGCCTCGGTCAGGTCCTCCACCGAGACGGTGCCGGCGGTGGTGCCGACGATGCCGGTGGAGGTGGTCTCCTCGGTCCCGCCCGCCGGGGCGGCCGCCACCGGGGCGGCGCTCTCGGTCTCGCTCATGCTTGCGTCCTCCTCGGGACTCACTCGGGGCGCTGGGCCAGGGCCTGGGCTGTGGCGTCCTTCCAGGCCATCCAGCTCAGCAGGGCGCACTTGACGCGGGCGGGGTACTTGGAGACACCGGAGAACGCCACGGCGTCCTCCAGCACCTCCTCGTCGCCCTCCGACTGGCCCTTGCTCTGCATCAGCTCCAGGAAGGCCTCCTGGACCTTCTGGGCGTCGCCGACGCTCTTGCCGACCACCAAGTCGTTGAGCACGGAGGCGCTCGCCTGACTGATGGAGCAGCCCTGCGACTCGTAGGACACATCGGTGACCACCGCGCCGTCGAGCTTCACCCGCAGGGTGATCTCGTCGCCGCACGTCGGATTGACGTGGTGGACCTCTGCGTCGCCCTCCCGCAGCCCCTTGCCGTGGGGGTTGCGGTAGTGGTCCAGGATGATCTCCTGGTACATGGAATCGAGCTTCACGTCTGCGGGTCCTCCTACCCGTCAGCCCGCACCGAAGAAGCTGCGCACATGGTGCAGCCCGTCGATGAGGGCGTCGACCTCGGCCGGCGTCGAGTACAGGTAGAACGACGCCCGCGTGGTCGCAGGAATTCCGTACCGCAGGCAGACCGGCCGGGCGCAGTGGTGGCCGACCCGGACCGCGATGCCCTGCTCGTCCAGCACCTGGCCCACGTCGTGGGGGTGGATGTCGCCCAGGGTGAAGGAGATGGCGGCACCGCGGTCGTCGGCCGTACGGGGGCCGATGATCCGCAGGTCGGGCACCTCCAGCAGCCGCTCCACGGCGTAGCGGGTGATGGCGTGCTCATGCGCGGCGACGGCGTCCATGCCGATGCCGTTCAGGTAGTCGATGGCGGCACCGAGGCCGATCGCCTGGGCGATCGGCGGGGTGCCGGCCTCGAACTTGTGCGGCGCGGGCGCATAGGTGGAGGAGGACATCGAGACGGTCTCGATCATCTCGCCGCCGCCGAGGAAGGGCGGCAGGTCCTCCAGCAGCTCGTGGCGGCCCCACAGCACGCCGATGCCGGTCGGGCCGAGCATCTTGTGGCCGGTGAAGGCGACGAAGTCGGCGCCGAGCGCCTGCACGTCCACCACCATGTGCGGGGCGGCCTGCGAGGCGTCGATGACCACCAGCGCGCCGACGTCCTGGGCACGGCGGACGATGGCCTCCACCGGGTTGACCGTGCCGAGGATGTTGGAGACCAGGACGAAGGAGACGACCTTGGTCTTCTCGGTGATCAGCTGCTCGATGTTCGACAGGTCGAGGCGGCCGTCGTCGGTGAGGCCGAACCACTTCAGCTTCGCTCCGGTGCGCTGCGACAGCAGCTGCCACGGGACGATGTTGGAGTGGTGCTCCATCTCCGTGATGACGACCTCGGCGTCGCTGTCCACCCGGTAGGGCTCGTCGGCCCAGCCGAGCATGTTGGCGACCAGGTTGAGGGACTCCGAGGCGTTCTTGGTGAAGATCACCTCGTCCCGGCTGGGCGCGTTGATGAACGCCGCGACCTTGTCGCGGGCGCCCTCGTACAGCGCCGTGGCCTCCTCGGCCAGGACATGGACGCCGCGGTGGACGTTGGCGTTGTGCTGCTCGTAGTACGTGTTCAGCGCGTCGAGCACCTGCTGCGGCTTCTGCGAGGTCGCCGCGTTGTCCAGGTACACCAAGGGCTGCCCGTCGTGCAGCAGGCGCTGCAGGACGGGGAAGTCCTTGCGGATGGCGTCGGTGTCCAGCAGACCGGTCAGCTCACGGTGCGCCGAGCCGGGATGGATCGTCACTCGGAAGCGCCCCCCTTCACATATGCCTCGTAGCCCTCGTCCTCCAGCTTGTCCGCGAGCTCGGCGCCGCCGGACTCGACGATGCGGCCGTTCGCGAAGACATGCACGTAGTCGGGCTTGATGTAGCGCAGGATGCGCGTGTAGTGGGTGACCAGCAGGGTGCCGACCTCGCCGCCCTCGCGGACCCGGTTGATGCCCTCGGAGACGATCCGCAGCGCGTCGACGTCCAGGCCGGAGTCGGTCTCGTCCAGGATGGCGATCCGCGGCTTGAGCAGCTCCAGCTGGAGGATCTCGTGGCGCTTCTTCTCGCCGCCGGAGAAGCCCTCGTTGACGTTGCGCTCGGCGAAGGCGGGGTCCATCTGGAGCGCGGCCATGGCCTCCTTGACCTCCTTCACCCAGGTGCGCAGCTTGGGGGCCTCGCCGCGGATGGCGGTGGCGGCGGTGCGCAGGAAGTTGGAGACGGAGACGCCGGGGACCTCGACCGGGTACTGCATGGCGAGGAAGACGCCCGCGCGGGCGCGCTCGTCCACCGACATGGCGAGGACGTCCTCACCGTCCAGCGTCACGGTACCGCCGGTGACGGTGTACTTGGGGTGACCGGCGAGGGAGTACGCCAGGGTGGACTTGCCGGAGCCGTTGGGGCCCATGATGGCGTGGGTCTCGCCCTGCTTCACGGTGAGGTCGACACCGCGGAGGATCTCCCGGGGGCCCTTCTCGGCCTCGACGGAGACGTGCAGGTCGCGGATTTCAAGCGTGGCCATGGGGCTTCAGGACTCCTGGGTGACGGAGACGAAGACCTCGTCCCCTTCGGTCTTTACGGGGTACACGGGAACAGGCTTGGTGGCCGGCAGTCCGGACGGCTTGCCGGTGCGCAGGTCGAAGCTGGAGCCGTGCAGCCAGCACTCGATCCGGCAGTCCTCGACCTCGCCCTCGGAGAGGGAGACGTTGGCGTGCGAGCAGATGTCGTTGATCGCGAACACCTCGCCCTCGGTGCGCACGACGGCCACCGGGACGCCGTCGATCTCGACGCGCTTGGGACTGTCCTCGTCGAGGTCGGTGAGAGCACAGACCCGGACGAAGTCCTGGGGTGCGGAGGTCATGCGAGGGTGGCCTCCAACTCCGCGTCGATCTTCTCCAGCAGCTTCTCCTGCACGTCGGGCAGGCCGATCTGCTGGACCAGCTCGGCGAAGAAGCCGCGGACCACCAGCCGGCGGGCCTCGTCGGCGGGGATGCCGCGGGCCTGCAGGTAGAAGAGCTGCTCGTCGTCGAAGCGGCCGGTGGCAGAGGCGTGTCCGGCGCCGACGATCTCGCCGGTCTCGATCTCCAGGTTGGGGACCGAGTCGACCCGGGCGCCGTCGGTGAGCACCAGGTTGCGGTTCAGCTCATAGGTGTCGGTGCCCTCGGCCTCGGCGCGGATCAGCACGTCGCCGATCCAGACCGCGTGCGACTCCTCGCCCTGCAGCGCGCCCTTGTAGGCGACGTTGGAGCGGCAGTGCGGGGTGTCGTGGTCGATGAAGAGACGGTGCTCCAGGTGCTGGCCGGCGTCGGCGAAGTACAGGCCGTAGAGCTCGGCCTCGCCGCCGGGGGCGCCGTAGACCACCCGGGGGTGGAGGCGGACCAGGTCGCCGCCGAAGGTGACCACCACCGACTTGAAGGAGGCGTCCCGGCCGACCAGCGCGGTGTGCTGGGCGGCGTGCACGGCGGTGGCGTCCCAGTCCTGCACGGAGACCACGGTGAGCTTGGCGCCGTCGCCGACCAGGTACTCCACGTTGGCGCCGAGCACGGCGTCGCCGGTGTGCTCGATGACCACCACGGCCTCGGCGAAGGCGCCGAGCTCGATCACCTGGTGGCCGTAGGCGGTGCCGCCCTCGCCGTGCACCGAGATCCGGATCGGCTCGCTGAGGACGGTCTCCTTGGGCACGGAGACCACGGAGGCCTTCTCGAAGGCGGAGAACGCCTGGGCGGCGATCCGGTCGACCGGCTTGCCGGCCCTGCCGACCCTGGCGTCGCTGCGGTCCACGGTCTCCTGGGTGACCCCGGCGGGAGCGGAGACCTCCACCCGGACGCCGCCGTCGGCCTCCGCGGTGCCGTCGTGCAGCCCGCGCAGCCGGTGCAGCGGGGTGAACCGCCAGTTCTCCTCGCGGCCGGTGGGCACCGGGAAGTCCGCCACGTCGTAGGACGCGACGGCCTCCACCCGGGCGTCGACCGGCTGGCTTGCGACCGCGCTGCGGCCGGTGCCGGGACCGGCCAGCTGGGCGCCGGCGCCGGCCGTGCCGACCTCGATGGAACCGGCGGTCGTCGAGCCGGTGGTGTTCTGAACATCAGCCATGGCTGCGGCTGCTCTCGCTTCCTGGTGGTCCGGTGGGTCTTCGCTGGGGTCCGGCGTCAGCCGACCGCGCCTTCCATCTGCAGCTCGATCAGCCGGTTGAGCTCCAGCGCGTACTCCATCGGCAGCTCACGCGCGATCGGCTCCACGAAGCCGCGCACGATCATCGCCATGGCCTCGTTCTCCGACATGCCGCGGCTCATCAGGTAGAAGAGCTGGTCCTCGCTGACCTTGGAGACGGTCGCCTCGTGGCCCATGGAGACGTCGTCCTCGCGGACGTCGACATAGGGGTAGGTGTCCGAGCGGGAGATGGTGTCCACCAGCAGGGCGTCGCACAGCACGTTGGACTTGGAGCCCTCGGCGCCCTCGCCGATCTCGATCAGACCGCGGTAGGAGGTGCGGCCGCCGCCGCGCGCCACCGACTTGGAGACGATGGACGAGGAGGTGCGGGGAGCCATGTGGACCATCTTGGCGCCGGCGTCCTGGTGCTGCCCCTCGCCGGCGAAGGCGATGGACAGGGTCTCGCCCTTGGCGTGCTCGCCCATCAGGTAGACGGCGGGGTACTTCATGGTGACCTTGGAGCCGATGTTGCCGTCGACCCACTCCATGGTGGCGCCCTCGTAGGCGACGGCGCGCTTGGTCACCAGGTTGTAGACGTTGTTCGACCAGTTCTGGATGGTCGTGTAACGGCAGCGGGCGCCCTTCTTGACGATGATCTCGACGACCGCGGAGTGCAGCGAGTC
This sequence comes from Peterkaempfera griseoplana, assembly GCF_001418575.1. Taxonomy (GTDB): domain Bacteria; phylum Actinomycetota; class Actinomycetes; order Streptomycetales; family Streptomycetaceae; genus Peterkaempfera; species Peterkaempfera griseoplana. The sequence goes on along the minus strand of NZ_LIQR01000198.1, from coordinate 6,537 downwards.
CGACTTGTAGATCGGCGCGGTGCAGCCCTCGACGTAGTGGACGTAGGCGTCCTCGTCGACGATGATCAGGGTCCGCTCGAACTGGCCCATGTTCTCGGTGTTGATCCGGAAGTAGGCCTGCAGCGGGATCTCCACGTGCACGCCCTTCGGCACGTAGATGAAGGAGCCGCCGGACCAGACCGCGGTGTTCAGCGCGGCGAACTTGTTGTCGCCGGCCGGGATCACGGTGCCGAAGTACTCCTGGAAGAGCTCCGGGTGCTCCTTGAGCGCGGTGTCGGTGTCCAGGAAGATGACGCCCTGCTGCTCCAGGTCCTCACGGATCTGGTGGTAGACCACCTCGGACTCGTACTGGGCGGCCACACCGGCGACCAGGCGCTGCTTCTCGGCCTCCGGGATGCCCAGCTTGTCGTAGGTGTTCTTGATGTCCTCGGGCAGCTCGTCCCAGGAGGCGGCCTGCTTCTCGGTGGAGCGGACGAAGTACTTGATGTTGTCGAAGTCGATCCCGGAGAGGTCGGAGCCCCAGGTCGGCATCGGCTTCCGGTCGAACAGCCGCAGGCCCTTGAGCCGCAGCTTGAGCATCCACTCCGGCTCCGACTTCTTCGCGGAGATGTCGCGGACGACCTCTTCGCTCAGGCCGCGCTTGGCGGCGGCGCCGGCGGCGTCGGGGTCGGCCCAGCCGTACTCGTAGTTGCCCAGACCCTCGAGCTCCGGGTGAGCGGTCGTGGTCATACGGGGTTCCTCCCGGAGGCAGTCTTCGTGGTCGGTGACGTCGTGGTGGATGGTCCTGCGGTGTCGGCCCTGGCGGTGTCGCCGGGCGGCACATGGGTGGTGCAGACTCCGTCGCCGTGGGCGATGGTGGCCAGCCGCTGCACATGGGTGCCCAGCAGTCGCGAGAAGACCTCGGTCTCCGCCTCGCACAGCTGCGGAAACTGCTCGGCGATGTGCGCCACCGGGCAGTGGTGCTGGCAGAGCTGCTCGCCCGCGAGCGCCTTGACGGCGGACGGCACTCGCCGCACCGTGGCAGCGTACCCGTCCGCGCTCAGGGCGCGCGCAAGCGCCTCGGTGCGGTCCAGGGCGCCGGCCCCCGCCACGGCGGCGCCGTAACGCTCGGCGTCGCGCTCCAGCCGGGCGCGGGCGAAGGCCGCGACCGCCTCGGCGCCGGCCTCTCCTCCGCCGGCGGACTCGGCGATCCAGCGCAGGGCGTCTGCTGCCAGCTGGTCGTACGCCTGGTAGAAGACGTCCCGGCCGCACTCGGTGAGGGCGAACACCTTGGCGGGACGGCCGCGGCCCCGGTGGCCGTAGACCCGCTGCTCGCGGGACTCGACCAGACCGGCGGCGGCCAGTGCGTCCAGATGGCGGCGGACCGCCGCGGAGGTCAGCCCCAGCCGTTCGGCCAGATCGGCGGCGGTGGAGGGGCCGTGGTCCAGAATGGAGCGCGCCACCCGGTCGCGGGTGGCCTGGTGGCCGCCCTGGATCGCGGTGCCGTCCCCGGGCGCGGGCAGCGGAACGGCGGCGGTCGGCTCGACCGTCTGCTCGTCCGGGTGCTCGCGCATGTTTTTCACAACGCCATTGTTGCGTAATTCATTCCGATGCGACAAGCGGGGTCCCTCCGGCCGCCCGGTGTCCTCGATCACTCAGGCGTGCCTTACCTGACCTGCGGGGCAGCGCTCCGGGCCGCCCACGGGCCGGCGATCCGGTGGGAGCATGGGCAGGCGGGGCGAGGACGACTCCAGGGAGCCGCGAGTGCGGACGCAGCAGGGCTCGGCGGACGGCGTCGGCAGCTGGGAGCTGGTCCGCGGCCGGCCCGACCCACGGCTGCGCGGCATGGTGCTGGACTACCGCGGCCACCGGCTGGAGCTGGCGGTGCCACGGCGCCGGCTGGAGGTGCCGACCGGACTGGTGACGCTGGCGGTGGGCTTCGACCAGCCGCTGCGGCTGACCGACGCGGTGCGCCCGGAACGTTCGGAGCGCTTCGGGTCACTGGTCTGCGGGCTGCGCCGGACGGCCACCATCGGGGAGCACACCGGCCGGACGCACGGAGTGACCGTGGCCCTCACCCCGGCCGCCGCCTGGCGGGTGCTGGGGCCGGTCCTCGGCGACCTGGGCAATGAGTGGGCGGGGCTGGCCGAGGTCATGGGCCCCGCCGGACGAGACCTGCCGGCCCGGCTGGCGGACGCCCCCGACTGGCCGGCCCGGTTCGCCCTGCTGGACCGGCTGCTGCTGACCAGGCTGTCCGCCGGGCCGGTCTGGGCGCCGGAGGTCACCCGCGCCTGGGAGCTGCTGCACCGCAGCCGCGGCACCGCACCCGTACGGCTGCTGAGCGAGGAGACCGGCTGGAGCCCCCGGCGGCTGGAGGCCCGCTTCCGCGCCCAGGTCGGTCTGCCTCCCAAGCAGGTGGCCCAGGTCGTCCGGCTGCGGCGGGTCCTGCGCGCCTTCGACGCCGACCCCGGCCTCGGCGGCGCCGGAATCGCCGCGCTGTGCGGCTTCCACGACCAGGCGCACCTGGTGCGCACCTTCCGGGCGATGACCGGCAGCACCCCCGGGCGCTTCTTCGGCCACCGGGCCGCCGCCGGGCCGGCCGCGCCGCCCACCGACCGGCTGGACGACCGGGTCACCACCGCGGTGCTGCCCGTGGACGCGCCGGGGCCGGACGGTGTTCGCATTCGTACAAGACGGCACGGCGGCCGGCCGTCAGGATGACGGAGGGCCCGCGCGGGGGACGGGCCGCCGTGCTCCCGGCGCCCGGGCGCGACACCCGGCACCGCCGGGGGCCGCCGCGGCTGCCGGGGGCATGGCCGCCGCCGGTGCCCCCCGGAAGATCACGGCGGCGCAGTCCATAGACTCGACCGCATGGAAGCAGAACCCGCGGTCGAGGTGGTCGGCCTGGTGAAGCGGTACGGCCGGAAGACCGCGGTGGACGGGCTGGACCTCAGCGTCGGCCGCGCCGCGGTGACCGCGGTGCTCGGCCCCAACGGCGCAGGCAAGACCACCACCATCGAGACCTGTGAGGGCTATCGGCGCCCCGACGCCGGCACGGTGCGCGTCCTGGGCCTTGACCCGGTCGCCGACGCCGCCCGGCTGCGTCCGAGAGTCGGTGTGATGCTGCAGTCCGGGGGCGTGTACGCAGGTGCGCGCGCCGTGGAGATGCTCCAGCACACCGCAAAGCTCCACGCCCGGCCCCTGGATGTGGACACCCTGGTCGAGCGGCTGGGCCTCGGCTCCTGCGGCCGCACCGCCTACCGCCGGCTCTCCGGGGGCCAGCAGCAGCGGCTGGCGCTGGCCATGGCCGTCGTGGGACGGCCCGAGCTGGTCTTCCTGGACGAGCCCACCGCCGGCCTGGACCCCCAGGCCCGCCGCGCCACCTGGGACCTGGTGCGCGACCTGCGCGCCGACGGCGTCACCGTGGTGCTCACCACCCACGCCATGGAGGAGGCCGAGCAGCTGGCCGACCAGGTGGCGATCGTCGACGGCGGCCGGGTCATCGCCCAGGGCAGCCCCGCCGAGCTGGTCCGCAGCGGCGACGGCGCCGAGGACACCCAGGAGGCGCTGCGCTTCGACGGCCGGCCCGGACTCGACCTGGGCGCGCTGCTCAAGGCGCTGCCGGACGGCACCGCCGCAGCCGAGCTGACCCCCGGCAGCTACCGGATCCGCGGACCCCTGGACCCCCAGCTGCTGGCCACCGTCGCCGCCTGGTGCGCCCAGGTGGGCGTTCTGCCGGACCGGCTCACCGTGGAGCGGCGGAGCCTCGAAGACGTCTTCCTCGAACTGACCGGACGGGAACTGCGTTCATGACCACCACCTCGCAGGGCCGCTACTCCCCCGCGCCCGGAGCCGCCCCGCTCGGCCGGATGCTGCTGGCGCAGACCGGTCTTGAGACCAGGATGCTGCTGCGCAACGGCGAGCAGCTGCTGCTGACCGTGGTCATCCCCACCGTGCTGCTGGTGCTGTTCAGCGCCGTGGACGTGGTGGACACCTCTGGTCCGGGCAAGCGGGTGGACTTCCTCGCCCCGGGCCTGCTGGCGCTGGCCGTGCTGTCGACCGCCTTCACCGGGCAGGCCATCGCCACCGGCTTCGAGCGCCGCTACGGGGTGCTCAAGCGGCTCGGCGCCTCCCCGCTGCCGCGCTGGGCGCTGCTCACCGCCAAGACCGGCTGTGTGCTGGTGACCGAGGTGCTCCAGGTGGCGCTGCTGTCGGTGATCGCCCTGGCGCTGGGCTGGTCGCCGCACGGCGACCCGTTCTCGGTGGCTGCGCTGCTGGTGCTGGGCACCGCGGCCTTCTCCGGCCTCGGGCTGCTGATGGCGGGCACCCTGCGGGCGGAGGCGACGCTGGCCGCGGCCAATCTGGTCTTCGTCCTGCTGCTGCTGGCGGGCGGTGTGGTGGTTCCGCTGGAGAAGTTCCCCGCCGCGGTGCGCTCCGCGCTGGAACTGCTGCCCATCAGCGCCCTCTCGGACGGGCTGCGCTCCGTCCTGCAGCACGGATCCTCGCTGCCGCTCGGCGATCTGGGCGTGCTCGCGGTCTGGGCGGTGCTGGGGCTGGCGGCGGCGGCCCGCTTCTTCCGCTGGGAGTAGCCCGCTGACACGACGGCGGCAGGCCCCGGAACCGGTGCGGTTCCGGGGCCCGCCGTCTGCCGTGCGGAGGCCTGCGGTCAGCTGCGGGCACCGCGGCGGCGGCGCGACAGCACCAGCAGGCCACCGCCGAGAGCCACCACGGCCACGGCCGCGCCGGCGATCACCGGGGTGCTGCTGGAGGCGCCGGTCTCGGCCAGCCCGGGGCCGGAGCTCGGCGACGCGGAGGCCGAGACCGCCGCCACCGGGGCGCTGCTGGACGGCGCTGCGCCGGAGGCCGCCGGGCTGGAGGGTGCGGCGCCGGAGGCCGCCGGAGTGGACGGCGCGGCGCTGGACGGGGCCGGGCTGGAGGCCGCCGGGCTGGACGGCGCGGCGCTGGTGGCCGGCGGTGCCGACGTCTCGTGGCCCGGGCAGACCTCGGCGGTCTTGTGCTCGTCCAGGGCGCCGTTGCCGTCCCCTGACTCGACGATCAGCTCGACGTCCAGGGGCGTGCCGTGGTCCTGCAGCTTGAGGTCCTGCTGGAAGCTCTCACCGAAGGTGGAGGGGCCGAGCACCGTGGTGCCGGCGACCTTCACCGTGACGGTGTTGTGCACGTCCGCGTTGTACTTCACCAGGTTGATGTGGACCGACGAGCAGTCGATGGTCCACGCCGGGACGTGCGCGGAGGCGGAGCCCGCCAGCACACCGCTCCCGAGAAGTGCCGTTGCCGTGGCTGCGGCGGTGATACCTCCGCGAACCCACCCCTGACGTGCCATTGCCCTGCTCCCTCCACCGTCGTCACCGCCGGGTGAGCGGAACACCCGGGGATTCCCGGCGGACTTTACAGGTACGCGACATACGGTCCCCGCCCGGGGTGGGCCGCCCGGTGCTCCGGGCGTCCGGCGGCGCTCCCGGACCCCGGCGCGGGGAGGCGTGCGCGGCGACCTAGGATGTGGGGGTGAGTACCCCCTTGTCCTATCTCGCCGGGCGGCTGCAGCCTTCGGCGAGGGCCGTGCGTGTGGCCTGTCTCGCCGCACTGGTGATGAGCGTGGTCGTCGTGGTGACCGGCGCCGCCGTGCGGCTCACCGCCTCCGGGCTGGGCTGCCCGACCTGGCCGAAGTGCACCGCCGACACCCTGACCCCGACCGCCGCCATGGGGATCCACGGCGTCATCGAGTTCACCAACCGCATGCTCACCTATGTGCTGTGCGCGGCGGTCGGCGCGGCGATCATCGCCGCCCGCAGCCGCACCCCGTGGCGGCGCAGCCTCACCCGGCTGGGCTGGGCGCAGTTCTGGATCGTGATGAGCAACGCCGTGATCGGCGGCATCACGGTGCTCACCGGGCTGAACCCCTACTCGGTGGCGGTGCACCTGCTGGCGTCCATGGCGCTGATCTGGGTGGCGCTGGTCACCTGGGAGCGGTCCAGGGAGGGCGACGGCCCGCCGCAGACCCTGGTGGCGCGTCCCCTGGTGCAGCTGTCGTACGTCCTGGTGGCGCTGACGGGCTGTCTGATGGCCGCCGGCACCGTGGTGACCGGGGCGGGCAAGCACTCCGGGGACTCCAGCGATGTGCCGCGGATCCCGCTGGACTACGACCGGGTGACCCAGTTCCACGCCGACTTCGCCTTCGTCACGGTCGGTCTCACCCTGGCGCTGATCTTCGCTCTGCGCGCGGTGCAGGCGCCCGCCCCGGCCCGGGCCCGCGCCCGTGACCTGCTGGTGGTCCTGCTGGCGCAGGGGCTGATCGGCTTTGTGCAGTTCTTCAACGGCTCGCCCGAACTCCTGGTCGGCCTGCACCTGCTGGGCGCCTCGCTGGTGTGGGTGGCGGCCCTGCGCGTCCCGCTGGCACTGCGGGTCCGCCCGCAGCTCCCGGCGGCGGCCGTCGCCGCGGACGAGCCGGCCGCAAGCACCGGCCTGGTCACCGCCGCGGGCTGAGCGGCCCGCACCGACCCGGCACCCGGGCGCAACTGCGCCGGAGGCCCCCTACGGCCG
>NZ_LIQR01000197.1 GCF_001418575.1 Peterkaempfera griseoplana | reverse complement strand
TGGCCACCGGTGGCCAACGCCTCCACCACGGTGGCGCTCAGCCCCTCGGAGGCGGCGTACACCGCGGCAGCGAGGCCGGCGGGTCCGGAGCCGACGATGAGGACATCGCCGTGCCGGTTTGCGGCAGGCAGTGACGGCAGGCCGATGAGCCGGGCCAGTTCCGCGTTGCTGGGGTTGCGCAACAGGGTGGTGTCCCGCCAGATGACGAGCGGTGTCTCCTGCGGGCCGACGCCGAACCGGCGCAGCAGCTCCTCGGCCTCCTCGTCGGTCTCCAGGTCGATCCAGCGGTGCGGCAGCCGGTTGCGGACGGCGAACTCGCGCAGTCGCCTGGTGTCGGGTGAGTAGCGCGAGCCGATGATGCGGAAGCCGGCGCCCTGTCCGACGAGCAGCGCGCGACGGCCCAGACAGGCGCGCAGCACGACGTCCCCGATCGTCGAGTCCTGGGCCACCAGGCGGCGCAGCTGATCCAAGGGGACGACGAGGACCTCGCCCGGCTCCCTGGCGACGGCGGTGTAGAAGGCAACCTGTCCGTACAGCAGCCCGAGTTCGCCGATGAAGCGACCAGGGCCGTGCACGCGCAGCACGTGCTCCCCGGGAGTGCCGTAGTCCTCGACGACGGCGACGGTACCGCTGAGGACGACGAAGAACGTCTCGCAGCGCTCACCCTCCCGGATCAGCACGTCGTTCGGAGCCATGCTCCGGCGTTGCCCGTGCTCCGCCAGACGCGCTGTCTGGTCCTCCGTAAGGCGCGGATACGCGCCGCAGATGTCCGGGGTCTCCCGGGAGACGGACTCGTCCGCTTCCTCCGGCACTGGTTCCTCGCTCGGCGGCGACTGGTCGCGGGACATCAGACGAACGCCTCGTGGACGTAGCACCAGCGCCATTCCTCGCCGGGTTCGAGCGACTCCACGATCGGATGGCCGTCGGCAGCGGCGTGCCCGCGCGCGTGCTTGTTCGGCGAGGAGTCACAGCAGCCGACATGCCCGCAGGTCAGGCAGAGCCTCAGGTGGACCCACGGGGAGCCGAGCTGCAGACACTCCTGACATCCTTCCGGGGTCAGCGGCTGGACCGGCTTGACGAGCGCGAGGTGGGGGTCTGCGTGCAGGGTCATCCGGATCACCCTTCCCGGGCCGTGATCGATTGCTCCACCCACTGGCGCAGGACGGGGGCGGGCGCCGCCCCTGCCTGCCGGGCGACGGTCCTCCCCTTGTCGAGGACGAGCAGTGTCGGCACCGCCTGCACCTCGAAACGCTGCGCCAACCGCGGATTCTTGTCGATGTCGATTTTGACGAGTTTGATTCGGCCGGCGAGGTCGGTGGCCACCTGCTCCAGCGCCGGGCTGACCATGCGGCAGGGACCGCACCAGGTGGCCCAGAGGTCGACCACGACGGGGACGTCGGCCTGCTCGGCGACCTCGGCGAAGTCGTGGTCGCCCGCGTCGACCATCCACGGTATGGGTTGCTTGCAGTTCCCACACGTGGGGCGCCCCTCCGCGGCCGCGGGCACCCGGTTCCTGCGCCCGCAGTGCGGACAGCTGACGGTCGCCACCTGCATCGTGCTCACGCCGCCCTCGCTTCCTCCGCCGCCGCGGGCTGCTCGTAGGTGACCACCAGTTCGCCCGCCTGAGCGTCGACCCGGACCGTGGCGCCGTCCTGCACGTCGCCGCGCAGCAGGGCCCGTCCGACCAGAGTTTCGACCTCGTGGGAGATGTAGCGGCGCAGCGGTCGCGCGCCGTACACCGGGTCGTATCCCTGCCTGGCGATGAACTCGCGCGCGGTGTCGGTGACGTCGACGGTGATGCGGCGCTCGGCGAGGCGGCTGCGCAGCTCGTTGAACTGCAGCTCCACGATCCGCTCGATCTGGGTCTCACCGAGCGGCTTGAACAGCACAATGTCGTCGACGCGGTTGAGGAACTCCGGCCGGAAGTGGCCGCGCAGCTCGGCCATGACCAGCGTCCGCGCGTCCGGCTTGATCTCGCCCTCGGCGGTGGCGCCGTCGAGGAGGTGCTCAGAGCCGATGTTGGACGTCATGATGATCACGGTGTTGCGGAAGTCGACCGTGCGGCCCTGGGAGTCGGTGATCCGGCCGTCGTCGAGAACCTGCAGCAGGGTGTTGAAGACGTCGGTGTGCGCCTTCTCGATCTCGTCGAACAGCACGACCGAGTACGGCTTGCGGCGCACGGCCTCGGTGAGCTGGCCGCCCTCCTCGTAGCCCACGTACCCGGGCGGTGCACCGACCAGCCGGCTGACGGTGTGCCGCTCCTGGTACTCGCTCATGTCGAGGCGGACCATGTTGTCCTCGGAGTCGAACAGGGCCGCCGCGAGCGTCTTGGCGAGCTCTGTCTTTCCCACACCGGTGGGGCCGAGGAAGATGAACGAACCGATGGGCCGGCGCGGGTCGCGGATGCCGGAGCGGGCCCGGATGATCGCGTCGGCCACCAGCTTCACCGCTTCGTCCTGGCCGATGACCCGCTCGCGCAGGATCTCGTCCAGACGCAGCAGTTTCTCCCGCTCACCCTCCTGAAGGCGGGCGACGGGGATGCGGGTCCAGGCGGCGACGATCTCAGCGATCTCCTCCTCGGTGACGACCTCCCGCAGCAGCCGGTTCTGGCCCTGCTTCGCGGCCAGTTGTTCCTCCTCGGCCTTCAGCCGGCGCTCCAGTTCCCGGAGTTTGCCGTAGCGAAGTTCGGCGGCGCGGTTGAGGTCGTAGGCGCGCTCGGCCTCCTCCGCCTCGTGGCGCACCTGCTCCAGTTCCTGGCGCAGTTCCTGCACCCGGCGGATCGCCTGGCGTTCGGCCGCCCACTGGGCGTGCTTGGCATCGGCCTCGGCCCGCAGACCGACGAGTTCCTTGCGCAGTTCCTCCAGGCGCCCCTTGCTGGCCGGGTCGGTCTCCTTGGACAGGGCTGCCTCCTCGATCTCCAGGCGAGTCACCCGCCGGGTGATCTCGTCGAGTTCGGCGGGCATGGAGTCGATCTCGGTCCGCAGCCGGGCGCACGCCTCGTCGACGAGGTCGATGGCCTTGTCGGGCAGGAAGCGGTCGGTGATGTAGCGGTGTGACAGCGTCGCCGCCGTGACCAGCGCCGTGTCCTGGATCTTGACGCCGTGGAACACCTCCAGACGTTCGCGCAGGCCGCGCAGGATGGAGATGGTGTCCTCCACGCTCGGCTCGTCGACCAGCACTTGCTGGAAGCGGCGTTCGAGCGCGGCGTCCTTCTCGATGTGCTGCCGGTACTCGTCGAGGGTGGTCGCGCCGATCATGTGCAGTTCACCGCGGGCCAGCATCGGCTTGAGCATGTTGCCCGCGTCCATGGCGCCCTCGGCCGCCCCCGCGCCGACGACGGTGTGCAGTTCGTCGACGAAGAGCAGGATCCGGCCCTCGGCCGCCTTGACCTCGCTGAGCACGGCCCTCAGCCGTTCCTCGAACTCACCGCGGTACTTGGCGCCGGCGACCAGTGATCCCATGTCGAGGGCGAACACCGTCTTGTCGCGCAGGCCCTCGGGGACGTCGCCGCGCACGATGCGCTGCGCCAGGCCCTCGACGATGGCGGTCTTGCCGACGCCGGGGTCGCCGATGAGGACGGGGTTGTTCTTGGTCTTGCGGCTGAGGATCTGGGTGACGCGGCGGATCTCCGCGTCACGGCCGATGACGGGGTCCAGCCGCCCGGACCGGGCCTCCAGGACCAGGTCGCGGCCGTACTTCTCCAGCGCCTCGTAGGCAACTTCGGGGTTGGCCGAAGTGACCCGCTGGTTACCGCGGACCTGGGTGAGCGCTCCCAAGAACGACTCCCGGGTCACACCGTGCTCCTTGAGCAGCCGTCCGGCGGCGGTCGCCGAGCCCTCCTCGACCAGGGCGAGCACCAGGTGCTCCACGGACACGTACTCGTCCTTGAGGCGTTTGGCCTCCCGCTCGGCCGCGTCGAGCAGCCGGGACAGGCGCTGGGTGACGAAGACCTGCCCGGGTGCCGCGCCGGGGCCGGTGACCCTGGGACGCCGGGCCAGTTCCTCACGCACGGCGGCCTGCAGTTCCCCGGGTTCGCTGCCCGCCTGTTGCACCAGCCGCGGGACGAGGCCGTTCTCCTGGTCGAGGAGAGCGAGCAGCAGGTGTTCACCGTCGACCTCGGTGTGCCCCATCTGGACGGCCGCCGTCTGGGCCTCCTGGAGGGATTCCTGGGACTTCTGGGTGAGGCGGTTCATGTCCATGGCGGTATGTCACTCCTCGTACCTGCGCGGCGCAGTGCGGCTTCGAGCAGGCTGATGCGGTCCAGCAGATCGAGCACCAGGCCGATGGATGCGTAGTTGAGGCACAGCCCGGTGCGCAGCCGCTGGACACGGGCGAGAGCGGCCGGTGCCGCGGGTTCGAACATCAGCCCTCCGGAGGCGTCGCGCTCGGCTTCGACCAGTCCCAGAGCGACGAACCGGCGGATGAGGTCGGGATGGACGCCGGAGCGGCGGGCCACCGTCTGCAGGGAGAGCCTGGGCACCGGCACGATCGCGTACTGGACGCGTACCGGGGCGGCAGCGGTCAGCGAGGAGGCCTGGCGTGCCTCGGCGGGTGGGTCGCTCATCGTGTCCTCCTGGGATCGAACGAGGAGACAGTGGCGAGCTCCTCGAACAGTTCGCGCTCCCGGTCGCTGACCTTGGGCGGCACCATGACCCGGAGCTCGGCGTAGAGGTTGCCGTTGGCACCGCCCGGTCCCGGCATGCCCTCACCGCGCAGCCGCAGCCGCCGGCCGCTGGATGACCCGGCGGGCACGGCCACCTTGGCCGTCGCCCCGCTCGGCGTGGGCACCGGAACCGTCGCGCCCAGCGCGGCCTCCCAGGGGGTGACCGGAAGCTGCACGTGCACATCCCGGCCGTCGACGCGGAACTGGGGGTGCGGCTGGATCCGCACCCGCAGGTACAGGTCCCCCGCGGAACCGTCGCCGCTGCCGCGGCCGCCTTCGCCCGCCAGCCGGATGCGCTGCCCGTCGACGACGCCGGGCGGCACGTCCACCTCGTAGCGCCGCTGCCCGGAGGGCCCGGCGAGGGTGACGGTGCGGCGGCCGCCGCGGTAGGCCTCCTCGACCGTGAGCGGCAGTTCGGCCTCCTGGTCGGCTCCGGGGACACGCGCCCGTCCGGCGCCCCCGAAGAACGAGCCGAAGAGGTCGTCGACGTCGACGCCCTCCGCGCCGAAGCCGCTGGTGGCGTACCGGACCCGGGGGCCGCCCCCGGTGGACCACCGGAAGCCGCCGCCGGGTCCCGCGCCGGCACCGACCCGCTCCTCCCAGTCCTCGGGGACCTTTCGGAAGTCCTCGCCGAAGCGGTCGTAACGGGCCCGCTGGTCCGGGTCGGACAGCACACTGAAGGCCTCGTTGATCTCCTTGAACCGCTCCTCCGCCGCGGGGTCCTTGTTGACGTCGGGGTGGTACTTGCGAGCCAGCTTGCGGTACGCCCGCTGGATTTCGTCCTTGTCGGCGTTGCGCGGGATCCCGAGAAGCTCATAGAAGTCGCGTGCCATGGCCGGTCACTCCCGCTTGGCGACGGTCACGGCGGCCGGCCTCAACTGCCGCTCAGCCTCGCCGTAGCCGGGGCGCAGCACCTGCGCCACGGTGTTCGGTTCGGCCTCGGGGTCCTGGACCACGCCGACGACCTCGTGCTGGGAGGGGTCGAAGGGGACGCCGGTCTTGGCGTGACGCTCGTAGCCGAGCCGTTCGAGGATCGACACGGCCTGGTCGCGTACGGCGCGGACCCCCTCGACGATCGCCCCGGGGTCGGAGCCGGCGTGGTGCAAGGCCAGTTCGAGATTGTCGATGACGGGAAGGAAGGCCGCGGCCGTGCGGGCGCGTTCGGCCGCGCGCTCCCGTTCCAGCTCTCTGGCGTGCCGCTTGCGCAGGTTGTCGAGATCGGCGAGGGCACGCCGCCAGCGGTCCTCGACCTCTTTCAGCGCGGCCGCGTACTCGTCCTCGGCCCCGGCCGGACCGGTGGCCGCATCGGGCCCCGGTTCGGCCTCCGTGGTCGACGACGGGGGCTCGGGCAGATCGCCCTGTGGCGGCTGCACGGCGCCTTCGGGCGGCCGGTCAGGGGCTCGGTCCTGGGGAGGGATCGGCATGGCGGATACCTCAGCCCTTGTCGAACTCGGCGTCGATCACGTCTTCGTCGGCGTCCGCCCCGCCCTGCCCGGAGCCGTCCGGCCCGGCCGTGCCCGACGGACCACTCGCCGCCGCGGCTCCGGCCTGGTGGGCGGAGAGCCCGGCGTAGACCTGCTGGAGTTCGGAGGTCAGCGGCCTGACCTTGTCCACGCCGGCCTCGTTCTTGACCGCGTCGCGGGCCTCGGCCACCAGCATGTCGGCGCGGGCTTTCTCGTGCGCGGGCGCGGCGTCGCCCAGTTCGTTCAGGCGCTTTTCGACCTGGTAGGCGACCGCGTCCAGTTCGTTGCGTGCATCGACGGCCTCCCGCAGCGCCTCGTCCTGGCTTCGGTTGCGTTCGGCCTCCCCGACCATGCGCTCGACCTCGCTCCGGTCGAGGTTCGAGCTCTCGCTGATGGTGATGCCCTGCTCCTTGCCGGTGTCCTTGTCCCGCGCGGTGACGTTGAGGATGCCGTTGGCGTCGATGTCAAAGGTGACCTCGATCTGCGGCTCGCCGCGCGGCGCGGGGCGGATGTCGGTGAGCTGGAAGCGCCCCAGGACCCGGTTGTCGGCGGCACTCTCCCGCTCGCCCTGCAGGACGACGACGTCGACGGCGGGCTGGTTGTCCGCAGCGGTGGAGAAGGTCTCCGTACGGCGCACCGGGATGGTGGTGTTCCGCTCGATGATCTTCGTCATCACGCCGCCGCGTGTCTCCACACCCAGCGACAACGGGGTGACATCGAGCAGCAGAACATCTTTGACCTCGCCCTTGAGGACCCCGGCCTGGATCGCGGCGCCCATCGCCACGACCTCGTCGGGGTTGACACTCATGTTGGGTTCCTTGCCGCCGGTCAGCCTCCGCACCAGGGCCTGAACGGCGGGGATGCGAGTGGAGCCGCCGACGAGGATGACCTCGTCGATGTCGTTGTCGCTGACCTTGGCGTCGTCCATGGCCTGCCGCACCGGGCCCAGGCAGCGCTCCACCAGGTCGCCGGTGATCTGCTCGAACGTGGATCGCATGATCGTCGTGGTCAGATGCTTGGGCCCGGAGGCGTCAGCCGTGATGAACGGCAGGCTGACCTGCGTCTGGGTCACCGAGCTGAGTTCGGTCTTCGCCTTCTCGGCGGCCTCGAACAGACGTTGCAGCGCCTGCGGGTCCTGGCGCAGGTCGATGCCGTTCTCCTTCTGGAAGCCGTCGGCGAGCTGGTCGACCAGCCGGCGGTCGAAGTCATCGCCGCCCAGATGGCTGTCGCCCGCCGTGGACCGTACCTCCACCACACCGTCGCCGACGTCGAGGATGCTCACGTCGAAGGTGCCGCCGCCCAGGTCGAAGACGAGCACCGTCTCATGCTGCTTCTTGTCCATGCCGTAGGCGAGGGCGGCTGCGGTCGGCTCGTTGACGATCCGCAGCACTTCCAGGCCGGCGATCCGTCCGGCGTCCCTGGTGGCGGTGCGCTGGGCGTCGTTGAAGTAGGCCGGCACCGTGATGACTGCCTCCGTGACCCGTTCCCCCAGTTGCTTGGAGGCGTCGTCGGCGAGCTTGCGCAGCACCTGCGCGCTGATCTCCTCGGGCGCGTAGAGCTTGTCGCGCACCTTGAAGCGGGCGGCGCCACCATCACCCTCGACCACGTCGTACGCGACGGCCTTGGCCTCCTCGGAGATCTCGTCGAAATGGCGGCCGACGAACCGCTTGGCCGAGTAGATGGTCCCCTTGGGGTTGAGGATTGCCTGGCGGCGGGCCAACTGGCCCACCAGGCGCTCACCGGTGTCGGTGAAGGCCACCACGGACGGTGTTGTGCGGTTGCCCTCGCTGTTGGGTACGACCGTCGACTCGCCGCCCTCCCAGACGGCGATCACCGAGTTGGTGGTGCCCAGGTCGATCCCGACTGCCTTGGCCATGAGGAACTCCTTCCGCGGCGGTCGACGTCCGTCGGCGACCGTTCACCCTCCGGGCCCTGTCCGCCCGGCTTCGACACTCGTTCAGCTGGGGGCGGGCCGCTGCGCGGGCCACTGCCCTTCGAGGACGCGCTCTCCGCCTGTCCGCAGACCTTGCTCTCCGGCCCGGCGACCAGCCGAACGGCCGTACCCGCTGGGCTTGCACCGAGCGCACCCGGGTGGACTCCGGCGGCCGGCCCTGGGCCGCGTGCGGCAGCAGGCCGAGCCGGGCGCCGAAGGTCGCTCCGCAGATCAGTCCGTTCAGGGTGAGGAGCAGAGTGGGCACGACCGGCTTCAGCCAGTCCAGCAGTCCCGCAAGAAATCCAGCCGACGAGCGCGCCGGGCAGCGCTCCGGTGACCCCGCCGTGCCGGGCGGCCTCGTCCCAGCCCCTTCCGTCGATCACTGGTTCGAACTGGCGTGCGGCCCCGCCGGTGAGCGCCGCCTTCTGAACGGGAAAGCCCCGGTCGACGAGGTGATCGAGGGGACGTTCGGCTTCCTGGCATGTCGGGGACGGGGCAACGGTCGTACGGGCCTGCTCGCTCATGGCCTGTCCTTTCCGGCGGCGACCGCCGAGCGGTCCCTGCAGGCCCCAGAGTGGCGGTTCACGCGGTCACCCGACCTGCGCCCAGCGGGTCGAAAAGTGGCACCGGCGGTCGGTCTGCCAGGACAGGAGGCGTGACGCGTGATTCGGGTTGGCGACTCGCAGCACGGGTACTCGAATTCGACCTAGCATGAGGGCGGGGGTTCCTGGATGTGCTTTTCTTCGAAGCCCGGGGGAGAACGGAAGTGATCCCATGGCCGGCCGTCCGAGGCAAGGCCTGTCTCCCCGCTTCGACGCTCAGCCGGCGGACTCTCCGGGCACCACCGTGCCCGTGGACGAGCAGCGGCATGTCCTCGGCCACACGGCCGCCCCAGCTCGGGGCGCGGCGGACCCTCATGGGCTGCTGGCGCTCTCCCAGACTCTGTTCGCCAGCGCGGACGAACGCGAGATCCTTGGTCTTGCCCTGGCGCACGTCGCAACCCTCGGGCCGTACCGCGCCGAGGTCGGCGTTCTCTCGAACGACGGTGCACTGACCGGCGCCGCCGGATCCGCGGACGCGGTCAAGGTCAAGGTGCAACTACGGAGGCTGGCCCGGACGGACGGTCCCCTGACCCTTCCCGGGCGGCCCTGGTGCTGGGCGTTCGCTCTGCGCAGCGCCGAGGGCGTGCTCGGCCACCTGGCGGTGTCGTCCCGGTTCCCACCCGGTGAGCGGGACAACTTCCTCCTCTCCACCCTGGTGCGGCTCACCGCGGCGGCGTTGTCTCTGGCGATCGCGCGACGCCGGCAGGCCGACGGCGCCCGGGAGCTGAGCAGGCTGCGCAGCCAGCGGGCCGCCGTCCTCAGGCAACTGGACGCCCTGCGGACCGAGGTCCGGCAGCAGCGGATCGTCCACGAGGCGCTCGGACGTGTCGCGGGTCTGGGGGGCGGAGAGGACGCCCTCACCCAGGCGCTGTACGAACTGACCGGTCTGCCGGCACTCGTCGAGGACCGCTCCGGCAACTTGCGTTCCTGGGCGGGCCCGGGCCGCCCGACTTCTTATCCGGTGCCGGTTGCCGCCCGCCGGGAGGAGATGCTGCGCGAGGTGGCCCTCGAAGCGGGACCGGTGCGGGTCAAGGACCGGCTGCTCGCCCTGGCCCGGCCACGCGGCGAGGTGCTGGGCGTGCTGGCCCTGATGGACCCCGACCGCACGGCGGACGCCCGCACCGTGTTCGCACTGGACCACGCCGTGCGGTCGCTCGCCCTGGAGCTGACGCATCTGCGCGACCTGGCAGAAGTCGAGCTGCGGCTGCACCGCGAGTTGGTCGAAGACCTGCTGGAGGGCGCGGACGAGGCGAGCGCGTACGCCAGATCCGACGCCGTCGGCCACGATCTGCACCGGCCGCACTACGTGATGGTGGTGCACTCAAGGGGCAGGGTGGCGGACGACGAATCCCTCACGCGGCCCGTCGAGCGGGCGGCAGCGGCCTTGGGCTTGCGACCGCTGGCCATCCGCCGCGGGGACTGCGTGGTCCTGCTGACCGAGACGAAACCGCACGAGGACACGCTGGGCGAGGCGCTGGACCGGGAGTTCGGCGCGCACACCTGGTCGGTCGGGGTGAGCGCCCGCTGCGACTCCCCCGGTAGTATCCCCCGCTGCTACCAGGAGGCGCTGCGGGCCCTGGGGGTGCGGCAGGGCTCCCGTGCACGGGACGGATCAACGTTCTTCGACGACCTGGGGCTCTACCGGATTCTGGGGCCCGGGAACGACCTGCACGAGCTGGAAGCGTTCGTCCGCGAGTGGCTCGGGGCGCTCATCGACTACGACAGACGGCATGGCACGGACATGGTGCAGACGCTCGCCGAGTACTTCGACTGCGGTGGCAACTACGACGAGACCGCCACCGCTCTCGCCGTTCACCGCAGCACACTGCGCTACCGGCTCCAGCGCATCCGTGAGATCGGGGGCCGCGACCTCACGGATGTGGACACCCGACTCAATCTCCAGGTGGCAACACGTGTGTGGAGGATCATGCTCGGTGGGCAGGGCTGACCGTGGTTCTGCGGGGCGGCCCACGACATCGGCCACCGGCCCGACGCGCAGGGACGGCCGCTGGCGACCAGCGGGCCGCGGGTGCCCTCCAGCCTGCCGTCCGTCCCCGGCGCGCACGCGCGGCGCCCGAGCCGTTCCGCCGTGGCGCAGTCGGCGTGCCGAAGGACCCGGGGTCACCCAGCGGATTCCAAGGCCTGGGAGAAGTCCCTTCCGAGCTGCGACATCAGGTCGTTGAACTCCTTCTCGCTGACCGCCTCCCGGAGCACGGCCAGTACGGTCCGCACGCCCCGATCGGCTTCCTCCTTCTTGAGCATGGTGCGTTCGGCCACGCGCCGCACGCTGTCGTGGTGGCCGAAGCGCTCGATGCGGTCCGTGGTTCCCCGGCGCACCGCTTCCGCGAGGCTCCCGGAGAGCTCAGTGACCAGGTCCGTGGCCTCCCCCGGGCTCAGCCGGTGGGCCAGCGTCTCGAGCGTGGCCCAGGTCAGGTCCGCCGCCTCCTGTCGGCTCAGCCCGGTGCGCTCGGCGACGGTACGGACGAACTCCTTCTCATCCATGCGTCGTGACCCCTTCGCTGTTGTGTTGCGACGAACGTCGCGGCCCCCCTCTGCAAGCCTGCCACGCCCACCCGGCGCCCGCCCACGGACGGCTTGACGCCTCAGTGCACCGTGGTGTGCGGGAGCCGCGCCGGATGGTGGGGAGGACGTCGAGTCCGACCGTGTCGCACGTGGCGAAGAGCCACACCATAAGGGCGCCGGCACAGCCGGGCTGGATCATCTGCGGCAGTGGATCGTCGACTCCGCGCCGGTGGGATGCGGCCGCCCCCGGGAGACCGTGAAACGCTCCGGTCTGGCCGGAGGGGCCAAGTACGGCTACTGCGCCGGCCACGGTCGCTTGTGCGAGGGCCTGCGCCTGCACCTGGTGTGCAACCCCTCTTCCGAGCGAGGGCGGCAGGGCCCGGCCGATGGCCTGTCAGAAACGTGACCGAGTCGCGCGCCGTTGCGTGAAGGAGATCAGGTGTGATCCCCTGGCCCGGGTGACAGGCCTCGCTGCGACCGCGAATCTCCGAGCATGTGCGGCGCGCGGGCCTTGGTGAAAGTGCCCGGTCCAACCCCTGTCCGGGATGTCAGCTCAGTTCGGCGACGTGCACAGGGGTGCGCTGCTACAGCAGCCGGTCGAACACCGCGGCGACGCCCTCCCAATGGCTGGTCTGCGGGTTCTTGACGTCCGGATACATGATCTTGAACGTCTCGGACAGCGCGACACTGAGACCGCCGATGATCTCGGGGTAGCGCTCTTCGGTCTCCTGGGTGGGCGTCCTGTCGAGGGGAGGGTGCGCGGCCAGCAGTTCCAGGATCGGCTTCAGCTCGACCTCCTCGTCGAGCCGCCGGAACCGGTGGATGCTCTCCTGGAGACCCTTGGTGACCGGCAGGTCCCACGGTTCGACGGTGTCACGACCGTTGGCCTTGGCCGACGCCTGGCCGACGACCAGGAGGTCGTAGAGCTTGGCATCGACGAAGTCGCCGTACCGCTTCAGGTCGTTCTTGTCCACGTCGAGGCCTGCGGCAGCGCGGAAGAACCTCTCGAACTTCGACACACCCATCACGGTCATGCCTCTCGCCTCCTACCGGGAACCATGCGGCATCGCCGCCGCAGGCACCGAGATCGGCTGTTACCCGGTCAAGATTCGCAGAACCCCCTGATGCGCGCCTGCGCCCGCCAGGCCGAAAAGGGCCGCTCCCTCTTCGCCTGGCAGAGCAGCTTGAAGTGCGCAGCCATCTCCTCAGCCGGCCGTGCGGCCGTCCCCCCGTTGGAGACTGCACGACGTCGCAGCGCCTCGAACCTGACCGCACCACACGACCTGCTCGCCAGCGATGACCAAACCGACGGAAAAACGCACGGCCGCGTGGACGAGCTCGGGGAAACGGCCCTCAGTGCGCCGCGACGAGACTGCACAAGTCCGGGCTGGACTGCGGATTCCAGTCGTGCTGGGCCGTTTCGCGACGGGGACGCCGGGAACTCGAAAGGCGTGCCGCCGGAACGCAGGGGCTCCGCCCAGCGGGCGGCGGCATCACCGTTCCACCCCATCCGGATGAACGGCCCGCAGAGGCATGCCGGAGCCGCGGACCCCGTCGCACCAACTCCCGGGAGTCAGGCTCTGTGCGCTCGCCATCACCGGCGTGCTGCGGACATGCCGCGCACCGAAGGAAGCAATCATGAAAGCAGCGGTATACGAAGGTCCGCGAACGGTCGCGGTGAAGGACGTACCGGACGCAAAGATCGAACACCCCTGCGACATCATCGTCAAGATCACCGCCACCAACATCTGCGGTTCGGACCTGCACATGTACGAGGGCCGCACCTCCTTCGAGTCCGGCCGCACCCTGGGACACGAGAACATGGGCCAGGTCGTGGAGGTCGGCTCGGCCGTCCGCAAGGTCAAGGTCGGCGAGTACGTGGTCCTGCCCTTCAACATCGCCTGCGGCTTCTGCAAGCAGTGCGAGCGGGGTCTGACCAACTACTGCCTGACGATGCAGCCGGAACCGGCCCTCGCCGGAGCGGCCTACGGATTCGCCGACATGGGCCCTTACCAGGGCGGCCAGGCGGAACTGCTGCGCGTACCCTACGGCGACTTCAACGCGCTGCGTCTGGGCGAGGACGCCGCCGAGCGGCAGACCGACTACGTCATGCTCGCCGACATCTTCCCCACCGGCTATCACGCCACCGAGATGGCCCACGTCAAGCCGGGCGACCAGACCATCGTCTTCGGGGCTGGTCCCGTCGGGCTGATGGCAACCTACTCCGCGCTCCTCAAGGGCGCCGGCCGCGTCTGGACGGCTGACCACCAGCCCGACCGGCTGCGCAAGGCCGAGGAGATCGGGGCCATCCCGATCAACACCGCTGAGCAGGACCCCGCGGAGGTCGTCAAGGAGGCCACCCTCGGTCTGGGCGCCGACAACGGCTGCGAATGCGTCGGCTACCAGGCGCACGACCCCCAGGGACACGAGGACGCCAGCCTCACGCTCAACGGACTGATCGAGTCGGTCAGGTTCACGGGTGACATCGGCGTGGTCGGCGTGTTCCTGCCCGAGGACCCCGGCGGTGCCGAAACCCAGGGGCAGCTGGAGGCGCAGGGCAAGGTCCCGATCGACTTCGGGCTGATGTGGTTCAAGGGCCAGCACATGGGCACCGGGCAGGCGCCGGTGAAGAAGTACAACCGGGCGCTGCGGGACCTGATCGCCGGCGGGAAGGCAAAGCCGAGCTTTGTCGTCTCCCACGAACTCAGCCTGGACGAGGCCTCCACCGCCTACGAGCACTTCGACGCCCGTGACGAGGGCTGGACCAAGGTGGTCCTGCATCCCAACGGACACGGCAACGGCCACAAGCGCTGAGTGACCCGAGAACCGCCGTCCCGCCTGCTCCCCCGGACCGGCACCGGCTCCGGCCGGGGTGGGCGGGCGGCGGTCGCATGCGCTCCGGTCGAACCGGCCCAGTTGCGATCGTCCGCGTCCTGCCCGGTAGGACGCCTTCGGGCCCCAGCCGCCGGCTCGGCAGGCGCGTACTCGATAGGCGGGGTGAACCCGTTTCTCGAACCTATTTATCTGCCGTGATGACACTCGCGGCGCGCGGCACGGCGTCGCGCTACGGACAGCGGCCCTCACCAGCCCCTCACTAAAGGAATGAGCACCATGGCACACGAACTCCGCGGTCGGAAGGTCGCGATCCTCGCGGCCGACGGCGTCGAGCGCGTCGAACTGGAGCAGCCGCGTGGCGCCCTGCACGGCGCCGGGGCGAAGACCGAGGTCCTCTCCATCCATCCCGGCGAGATCCAGGCCCGCCAGTGGGACCTGAACTCCGCGGGGACCTTCCCCGTCGACCGGCTCGTATCGGACGCCTCCGCCGACGACTACGACGCCTTGCTGCTGCCCGGCGGCACCATGAACCCCGACCAGCTCCGCGTGAACGAGGACGCCGTCGGCTTCGTCAAGGCCTTCGTCAACGCGGGAAAGCCCGTGGCCACGCTCTGCCACGGCCCGTGGACCCTGGTGGAAGCCGATGTCGTGCGCGGCCGCCGGCTCACCTCGTGGCCGAGCATCCGCACGGATCTGCGTCATGCAGGAGCCGAGGTCGTCGACGAGGAAGTCGTCATCGACGGCCAGTTCACCTCGAGCCGGTCGCCCGCGGACCTGCCCGCCTTCTGCGCCGCCATCGTCGAGCAGTTCGCGCAAGCCGGGCGCCCGGTCTCCAGCGCCTAACTCGGCAGCGAGCGCCACGCCCCAGGCGCCCGCAGGACATCCGCACACGCTCACGGAGAGGACCCGGTGAACGGCATGCAGAACACCAGCCGACCGCGACCGCCGGCGGGAATCGTGACGGTCACGAGCCCTCACCGGTTCGACGAGACCGTCGACCGCCTCGTCGGGGCCGTCCACCATGCCGGACTCACGCTCTTCACCGTGGTCGATCATGCAGGCGGCGCCCGCGCTGCCGGACTGGAGATGCACCCCGCGAAGCTGCTGGTCCTCGGAGACCCGGCGGCGGGAACGCCTGCCATGATCGCCAGCCCCGAGATGGGGCTGGAGCTGCCGCTGCGGCTCCTGGTGTGGGAGGACGACCGGCATGAAGTCCTGGTGAGCCGTCAGGACACCTCGGAGTGGGGGGACCGCTTCGGCGTCCGTGCAGACGTCCTCGCGCCGCTGTCCCGGGTGGCCGCCCTGGTCGATCGCGCCCTCGCGCCGGAGCGCGGGCCGTCCATCGCGTAGCGGAACCGGCGTCCCCATCGGCCGGATCCCTGGGAAGCCGTCGCGTCGCGGGGAAAGCCGCCTGTGCGACGGTTCGTCAGCGGTACGGCTGCCCGTCGTCGCGGTAGGTGGTGGTGCCTTCGGTCAGCCGCCACGAACGGCTGCGCCGGGTCAGGCCCCAGCCCTCGGGTGCGCGCCGCGCGTCACTGATCCACGCGGCGAGTTCGGCCAGGGCATGCTGCTGCAGGGCACGGCGGGCTGTGGCCCGTTCGGTGGCTGGAAGTGGTGCGACGCGGATCCGCACACTGTTCCACAACGCGGGGTGGATGCCGTTGCCGTAGTTGGAGGAGATCGGCGGGACCCACTCGACCTGCAGGAGGGTCCCGTCATCGTGTGCGCGGTCGTCGAAGCTCAGGTCGACGGCATCGGCCGCCTGCTCGCCAAGGGCAGCGCGGATGTCGGACGTGGTGAGCGGCCACGAGAGACTGCGGGGCAGGCGACGGTTACGGGCAGGCACGCTCCCAGCGTGACAGACGCTGTGGGGTCGGAAACCTCGGGCTCATACCGGGGCAACGGGCAGCTGAGCCCGGTGACGGGCCAGGCAGCCCGGTTCTGCCGCGGCTGCGGATGTCGTCGTTGACCTGCTGGTCCCGCTGACCCACTGCGGACAGCAAATCAGGCCCGCAGCACCTCGTCGGGGCCTTTTCGCCGGGTGTCCCCTCCCCGGTCAACGGTCTTGTTCTCCGGTGGACGCTGCGTCGGCTCTTGTCGAAAAGCTGACTCAGGTGCTCGTCCGGCGGATGGGCCACCGGACATTCGACCGCACGTCGGTTGTCCAGGTCAGGGGCATGTGTAGTCGAAGCCGGCCGAGGCGTGGAGTGAGCGGGGAGCGGTGAGCTGCAGGGTCGCGGTGCCGTGGAAGGACCCGTGGCCCTGGACGGTCCAGCGCAGCGGTACCTGGACCTGGTGGGAACCCTCGGCGACCTGCTGGGTCATCGGGCCGGAGTCCGTGCCGTCGCTGCGCACCCAGTGGAAACGGAGGGTGCCGCCGTGGCCGTTGGTGCGGACGGTCGCGGTGACGGTGGCCGTGGCGTCGCAGCCGAGCCGCGCCGGGGTGGCGGCCGCGGTCNNCGCCATCGGCCTGCGCGGCGCCGCCTGCGGTGCGGCCGGGGCCGCGCCGCCGCGCCACACCTCGATGGTGCGGGCGGTTTTCGGGTCGGGCACCCCCGGGCCGAACCGGATCAGCGGCTCGGGCTGAGGCACGGGCTGCGGTGGGGCGGGGGCCGGGGGCAGCGTGCGCTCGCGGACGGTGGGCTCGTACGGGGCCGGCTCGGCGGCGGTGGGCCGGTACGCCGTGGGCTTGTAC
>NZ_LIQR01000196.1 GCF_001418575.1 Peterkaempfera griseoplana | reverse complement strand
GGAGCCCACGGCGTCCGCGCGGCAGGTCACCTCGGCCTACCGCAGCCTGGTGCGGCTGCTGCACCCCGACACCCGCCCCGTCGAGCCCGGATCGGCGGAGCGACTCCGCGCAGTGGTCGCCGCCTACGAGGTGCTGCACGATCCCCGGCTGCGGACCGCTTACGACGCCGAACGCGAGAGCGCCCGGCCCCACCCGAGTACCGCCCCCACCTCGGCCCGGCCCCCGGCCGCACCCCGGCGGGTGCCCGTCCGGGTCATCCGGGACGCCGGGAGCGCCGAGCCCACTTCCCCCGGCGCAGCGATGCGACCAGGGGCCGAACCGCTCGTTCGGGCGGGCCCGGTGCGGAGCGCACCGCCGGGCGCACCGGCGCGGGCGCGGGATGATGCCGGCGACCTCTGGGAGTGGATACTGCACCGGCTGTGGGAGGTGGACCCATGGCTCTGAACGGCAACGAGTTCCGCACCGCCGTCGCCTGGTGGGACGGCCAGGCCACCGTCGCGGTCACGGGCGAGATCTGCCTCCCCACCGCGCCCGAACTCGCCAGCCGCGTCAAGGAGTGCCTGGCGCGCCGGCCCCACCGCGTCGACCTCGACTTCGCGCAGTGCGATTTTGCGACTGCTCGGGCGCGGACGGCCTGGAGCGGCTTCATCGCCAGGCGCAGGAGGAAGGCGTGGTCCTGAGGGTCACGGATGTGCGGGCACCGATCGTCGCCCGGGTAAAGACCACGGCCCAGGCGACCAACATCCGGATCGCCTCCGAGAGGTTGCCCCTGCGCGCCGCCGCCATGCTGCTGCGCGCCGTCGGTGAGAGCCTGCGGGTGGCGCATGTGCGGCGCCGGCTGGAGCAGGAGGTCGCCGAACGGCGCGACCGGTTCGCCTGGCGATTCGGTGCGCGCTGGATCCCGGTCGACGACCAGGTTGCGCACCAGGTCCGTACCGTGCTGGCTGCCGCTCACTGGGTCACCGCGACGACGGAAGCGGACCCTGCGCCCCGAACCCTCGCCGAGGACTCCGCCGCCCGCGGGTAGGACCGCCGCGCGGCAGGTCCTCTCCGCGCTGGTGCGACGGCGTGACCGATTCGCGGACTGCGCGGACGCTGTGCGCAGCGGGCCGTCATGATGGCCGCCACCGTGCGGTGACCCGGACGACGGGTGCCGGACTGCCCGCGTGACCGGGCCACGGCACGGTCGTCGACCGACCCGGTCCCATCCCGTCGATCCGGACGGCGACGCGCTCGCGGAGGGCGGTCGGATCGCGTGTTCGGCCCTTGCCCCCGGCTGCCGCGGCTCAGACCACCGACGGTCGCCGGGGATCAACCGGGTCGATCCCCACGTCCTTGAACCGGCTCTCCAGCGCCTCCAACCCGGCCTCCCGCCGGAAGTCCTGCGCCTTTGGTGATCGGCAACAGCCACAGGATCCAGGCATGCGCGCCGTCGCCCCACGTGCAGATCTCGAACTCGGGGCCGAATGGATAAGGCAGGCTCACCAGGTAGTGATCACAGTCCGAGTCGTCGAGCCACGGTCTGCCGATAGGCACGGTGTGCCCGACATCGAGTCGTTGGTGAACAGGACCGCAGTGGCCCCGCCGGACGTCGGGGGAGGGACCAGGCGGCCCCTCCCCCGACGTTCAGCCGGCGACCGTCACTCCGGTCTCACCTCGACCTGCTCACGGCTGGATGCCGAAGGCCCGGGTGATGGTCTGAGTGACCCCGCCGCCACTGCGCTGTCCGGCGGTCACCCGGAGCGAGACGTACTGCGCTCCGGACGGCGCGGTCAGCGAGGCCTGCCAGGTGCCCTTCTTCTCCTTCAGTTTCTGGGCGTGCCAGGTCTGCCCGTCGTCATAGGAGACATCGAGCGCGACCGAGGAGACCTCGTCCTGCGCGGTGGCGTCACCGATCACGCTGGGCTTGATGGCGAGAGTGGTCTTGTGCTCCGCCCGGCCCTGCAGGTCGAGGTCGGTCTCGAAGTCCAACTGCGCCAGGGGGGTTGCCTTCGACTCGGTCACAGCGCCCGAGGTGAAGCGCCATTCGGTGTGCGTGGCGGAGGAGTAGGAGCTGACCGCCGGGTCACCGGTGGTGTCGACGACCAGCCGGTACGGAAGGCTCTGCGGTGCCAGGTCACCGGCGCGGATGCTGGGGACGGGGGCCTCGGTCAGCTTCAGGTCACCCTGGTACAGCGATATCCACTCCGAGGCCGAGCCGCTGTGCGCGGATCCCGCGTCACCGCCGCCATCGATGTCTGCGTTGAACGTTCCGTCCGGCAGCCGCCACAGAACATCGTCACTGAGCAGCCGTGGCCGCGTGATGGGGCCGAACCAGCGGTCCTGCTGCGTGCTGCCAGGCTTGTAGCTCAGCGTGTCGGTGTGCGTGTTTACATTCCCCCCATTGGCGAACTCCTGCCACCGGACACCGTTGGTGGAGACCCAGTCGGTACGCGCCCCGGCAGCGACCGGCAGCATCGGGAACGGAAGGTTGATGTAGGCGACCCCGTACTGCGGCAGGGACTCGCCCGGCCACCAGTACGGGGGATAGTCGTTACGCTTCTCCCGGCCCTCCTTGCCGGGAGCCAGAGCGAAGCCGAGGTCGATCCGGGCGAGATGGTCGGTGTCGGCGGACGGATCCTCCGGCACCGCACCGATGTGGTAGTCGGCCAGGTCGTACACGTACGCCGGCTTGGCGTGCCCTTCCACCGCCAGCTGCACCCGCTTCTTGCCGGCCGCGGCGATGTCCTCGATCAGCTTCTCGCCCTCGTCCAGCGTCACCGAGGCGACCGGAACGGACCCGGCCGTGCTGAAGTCCGGCTTGCCGTACCAGAGGTCGCCGCGGCGACCGGTCTCCTGGTTGACGACGAGGAGCAGCGCGGCGCCGGCCTCCGCCGCCGCCGCCTGCTGGTCCGTGGCGACCGCGCCGCCGCGCACGACGACGGCCTTGCCGCGGACGGACAGACCGGCGTAGTCGGCCCCCAGGCCGTCACCCGCGAAGACGGCCTCCAGGCTGGAGGTGCCGTCCGGCACCGCCTTGGTACCGGGCATCACCAGTGCGTCGTCCAGGTGCTGCTTGCCGTACGACACCGTCAGGGGCGGCTGCACCGCGCGGAACCTGGTGCCGAAGGCGAAACCGCCCTTCTTCACCTTGGTCTTGGTGGGCAGAGCCCACACGCTGTCGTACGCGTCGGGCGGGAACAGCGCGTCGAACATGGCATCGTTGGACGGGGCGGGCTCGGCCGAGGTGAAGGAGCGCCACACGTCGATCCGGGTCTGGACGACGCTGGTCGGCTTGGCGGTCGCCACCTTGACCTGCCGGGCCTTCGAGGCGTCGAGGAGCACCTCGCGGTCCGAGGTCAGATCGACCTCGGGAGCGATCAGCACCGCCTCACCCAGCGAGTGGGGCCCGTGCACGCCCTCCACGTCCACATAGCCGCGGAGGGTGTACGTGCCGGGGATCCAGCTGCTGGTGAGCATCCCGCTCTCGGGTACGAACACGCTGGTGTCGACACCGGAGTCACCGGTGATCAGAACCGTGCCGCTGATGGGACGACCGGAACGGTCCTTGAGCTTGATCGTGAGGCTGTGCTTCTCGGGTTCGACGGAGACGCCGACGGCCGTGTGCAGGGACACCCGTCCGGCCCGGCTGCTGCCGCTCGCCACGACCTGCGCGGCGTACTGGCCCGGCGCAAGACCCTTCGGGTCCACCACCACGTCGGCCTTCACGCTGCCCCGCGCGGGCACGGTCACGTTCTTCGCGCCCAGCGCGAAGGCTCCCGCCGGAGAGTCGCCCGCGTCGACGGAGAGAGCCAGAGAGAAGGGCTTGTCCGTGCGGTTGGTGTAGGTGATCTCGCGGTGGATCGGCTGGGGCCGCGTCTTGGGCTCCCAGGGGACCAGCCCGGCGTTCACCGACCCGGTGGCGAAAGCCTCGGCGGCGTACGCGTCGGACACCGTCACGCGGCCGGTGCCTGCCTGGTAGGGGGTGTAGGCAGGGGTCCGCATGCTGGTGCTCATCAAGGTGTTCTTGATGTCCTGCGCGGTCCACTCGGGGTGCTTCTGGGCCAGCAGAACGGCTGCTCCGGCGACGTGCGGGGTCGCCATGGAGGTGCCGTCGAGGTTCCAGTAGTAGCCATCGCCGCCGTTGGTGACGAAATGCGAGCGCGCCGCCAGCACGCCCACTCCGGGCGCGGTGATGTCCGGCTTGATCGCGTCGTCGTACATCCGCGGGCCGGCGCTGGAGAACGGGGCGAGCGTGTCGGTGGCGTCCACGGCGCCGACGGTGAGCGCGGCATCCGCGGTTCCCGGTGCTCCCAGGGTGTACGGGCCGGGGCCCCCGTTGCCCGCGGCGACGACGAAGAGAGCTCCCGTCTCGGTGGTCAGCTTGTTCAGGGCCTGGCTCACCGGGTCGTTCTGGCCGTGCCGGTTCGAGTCGCCGAGGCTCATGCTGATCACCTTGGCGTGCTCGGTCCTCGCCGCCCACTCCATGCCGGCGATGATCCAGGAATCCTGCCCGAAGTTGTTGTTGTTCAGGACCTTGCCCACCAGCAGATCGGCCTGGGGCGCGACTCCCTGCTCCTTGCCGCCGGACGCGGCGCCGGTCCCCGCGATGGTGGAGGCGGTGTGGGTGCCGTGCCCGACCACGTCGGTGGTGTCCTCGCCCGGAACGAAGCTCCTGGACGCCACGATGCGGTTCTTGAAGTCGGGATGGGTGGCGTCGACCCCCGTGTCCAGGACCGCGACGCGGACCCCGGCGCCGGTGCCTCCCGCAGCCCAGGCAGCCGGGGCACCGATCTGTGCGGTGCTTTCGGCAAGGAGGCCCTTCGCCTTGCCGTCGAGCCAGACCTTGTCGATACCTTCGGCGAAGGAGGGCACCTGCGTGCCGTCCGACGTGCCGCCGGCGGCCCGGTCGGCCGACGACGGTTTGCCGTGGTGCCGGGCCGGACCGGTGAGAGCCGACCAGAAGGCGGCAGCCTTCGCCCGGTGGGTGCGGACCGCCTCGCCGTGGACGGAGGGAAGGCTCAGCGTGGTCTCGGTGCCCGGAAGCGCGGCGCCGGACTCCTGGGCGTTCGAGTCGACCTTCGCGGCACCGGACTCGAGGGCGGCTGAGTCCTCGGTGTGGCTGAGGATCAGGGGAAGGTCACTCGTGTGCTTGTCGTCGTAGCCCTGGGATATCAGCTGCGTGACGTTGAAGAGCTCCTTGTCGAGCCGGCCGGCCGCGATGTAGGGCATGGCCTCGTCCGGGTACACGTAGGTGCCGGTGCCCTCGGTGGAGACCCGCACCGAGCCCGTCGCACCTGGGGCGCGAGAGACGTTCACCTCGGGAGCCGTCCCGGCGGCTCCCGGAGTCACCGTCACCTTGTCGCCCGTGATCAGGGTGACGGTGGCCGGTGTG
Organism: Peterkaempfera griseoplana; assembly: GCF_001418575.1. Lineage (GTDB taxonomy): Bacteria > Actinomycetota > Actinomycetes > Streptomycetales > Streptomycetaceae > Peterkaempfera > Peterkaempfera griseoplana. The sequence goes on along the minus strand of NZ_LIQR01000196.1, from coordinate 44,992 downwards.
CGGGGCTTGTTGTCGCTTGCGGCCGACGACGCCGGAGTCGTCGGGGTGAGCGCGGCAGCGCTGTGTGCCGCCATGGGCGGCAACAGACCGGCGACGAGGGCGGCGCCGACAAACACCGCTCGCCTTCGGGGAAGGGGGGGTCGCACAGTACCTCCGGAGTTGATGAACCGCTGAATATCAGCTGTCGCGGAGGCAATGTACTGGTTTGAATTTCCCCTAATAATCCCCAAGTTGACTCTCAGTCGACCTTGTTTCCGGAAGGTTGCTCAGCCGGGGACACCATGCCCCTGCGATCTGCTCGCACAGGCAGGTCAGCACTCATGTCGGATTGTTCCGGAAGTAAGGTCGGCAAAGCCATCCGTTTTCGTTATGCCTGTCCAGGTTGTGCTCGCACTGCATCCAGGCAGCAGCCCGCCGGCAGATGCGCATGAAAGCCCGTGAGGCTCCGGGTGGCCAGCCTCACGGGCCGTGCGGGGACATTCACAGGTAACCGATCGGACGCGAAGAATTCATCTGCGGAAACATGACGGCCCGACAGGTCTCCGGACCCCTGCCGACCGGGCTCGACTGCGTCGTCACCGGCGCGCGCCTCGAGGCGACAGCGGGAACATGGCTGCCGACAGGACCGTCGATGGGGGCACGGAGCACCGGCCGACCAGTCGTCGGCAGCCCGGGATGGGAACGCCGCGACTCCCCGGCGTCTGGCTACCGCCGCGCCCAGCGGTCAACCCCCAGGGACCGGGCGGACGTTCGCCAGGCTTCCTGGACCCGGTGCGCGCGGCCCGCTGCCGGGGGACGTGGCAGAAGGCCTGTCTCGGCGGAGGGGACCGTCAGCGCAGAGTGACGTCGAAGACCATGTGGAAGAAGGCCTCGAACGGCGCCGTCGACTTGTCGGCCCGGGCCACGATCAGCGTGCCCTCCCAGGCGCTGAGGATGAACCGCGCGGCGGCCGCTGTATCCAGAGCGCCGTCGAGGTCGCCGGCCTCCTGGGCCTCGGTGAGCGCCTGCCGGATGTTCGAGGCCCACAGGTCGAAACCGCGCCTGACAGCGGTGCGGATCTCCTCACTGTGATCGGCCACCTCAGCACCCAGGTTGCCCACCAGGCATCCCCGGGTGAAGCCGCTGTCGACGGTGTCCCTGCCCAGGTGCTCGAAGTGCGCCCGGAGCCGCTCCAGCGCCGGCCGTCCCGGTGTGGTGAGGATGTCGAAGCGCAGGCCGGCACCGTACCGGCTCAGCGCTTCCAGGGCGCTCTCCTCCTTGCTGGAGAAGTGGTTGTAGAACGAACCCTTGGGAGCCCCCGCCGCCGCGGTGATGTCGCTGATGCCGGTGGCGTTGAAGCCGTGCGTGTGGAACTGCTGGAGGGCTGCCTCCGCGATCTCCTCACGCTTGGATGCGCGCGCCATCATCATCACCTCGCACCCAGTATATGGCCGGTCGCCTTGGAACGACTCCAGCTCCGGTCGCGGTGGGACGATCGTCGTCTGCGGCAGGTCGCCGATGAACGGAGGTGCCGGTGACCAGCCGTTCTGGCTCCTGGCGCCCCCGTCCCGGGTCTGCTCCGGGCGCCTCGCTCGGGCCGGGGCCGTTGCCCGACCAGGGACTACGCCGAGCGTCCTCGCGGCCGGCGAGCGGCCGCGAGCCCGCCGGGTGGTGCGTTGTGCGGCGCTTGACGAAAACTAAGTCGACTGGTCATATTGAAGAGTCCCCGCGCCCAGCAACACCTGCCGGGGACCAGCCGTCGATCCCGACACAGGAGCACCACCATGTCCACGTACCGAGCCTTCGAAGCCACCGGTGTCCACTCCCTCCGACCGGTCGAGCGCGAGCTTGTCGACCCCGAGCCGGGGCACGTCCGACTCCGGGTGGAGGCCTGCGGGATCTGCCACACCGATGTCCTGGCCGTCGAGGGCCTGCGTCCCGACCCCTCCCGGCCCGTGGTCCCGGGGCACGAGCTCGTCGGTGTCATCGACGCCGTGGGCGCGGGCGTCACCGCCTGGCAGCCGGGAGACCGCGTGGGCGTCGGCTTCCTCAACGGGCACTGCTGGGAGTGCGAGCCGTGCCGCCGTGGCGACTTCGTCAACTGCCGCAACCAGGAGCAGACCGGGACGACCATCGACGGCGGCTACGCCGAGGTGGCCTACGCCAGGGCCAGCGGGCTGGTGCGCATCCCCGACGGTCTCTCGGCCGTCGAGGCGGCCCCCCTCCTCTGCGCCGGGCTGACCACCTTGTCCGCACTGCAGCAGGGCCCGGCCAGGGCCGGTGCCCTGGTCGCCGTGCAGGGCATCGGCGGGCTGGGGCACCTGGCCCTGCAGTACGCGCGCAGCCTCGGCTACCGGGTCGCGGCCGTCGCCCGCGGCAAGGAGAAGGAGGAGCTCGCCCGCGAGCTGGGCGCCCACGAGTACATCGACAGCACCACCACCGACCCCGGAGCCGCGCTGCGTGAGCTCGGCGGCGCCTCGATCGTCGTGGCCACGGCCTCCAGCGGCGCCTCCATGAACCCGCTCGTGAACGGCCTGGCCCCGGGCGGCAGGCTGGTGGTGGTCGGCGCGGCAGCCGACCCGCTGACGGTCGCCACCCCCGACCTGATCTTCGGTACCCGTTCCATCGTCGGCAGCCTGACGGGGTCGTCCATCGAGAACGAGGACAACCTCGCCTTCTGCCTCGCCCAGGGGATCCGGCCCAGCACCGAGACCATGCCCTTCTCCCAGGCCATGGAGGCCTACGAGCGGATGCTCTCGGGCCAGGCCCGCTTCCGGGTCGTGCTCGACATCGCTGCCTGACGTCTGGATCTGCCGGGCCGGGGCCGTCGCCCCTGCCCGGCAGCAAGCCGCCCGGCAGCAAGCCGCGCGGCTGACGCGGGAGTGCGCTGGAGCGAGACCTGCAGCATCACGGGGACGTACTACGACGCCCTGTCGGAGCGCGGTCGAAGTCCGACCTCGGAGACCAGGTCCAGCGCGGCGCTGCTCCCCGCAGCCGCAGCGGTGCAGCCGGCGGTGAGCAGCGGCGACCCGTGGCCAGCCGGACCCGTATCGTCGCTGCGGTGATCCTCTCAGGCGCGCTCGGCGGTAGCGGCGAGCAGATCCACGGCCTGCGTGGGGTGGCCCGCGCGGCGCATGATGACGGCGACGAGCCCGTCCAGGCCCGCCGGCGCGCGGTCACCGGCGCCCACCTCGTCGCCCTCGTCCGCACGGGCGCGGGGTTTGAGAGCGGCGTCCTGGTCGACGGCGAGGAGACCGCGGCCGCCTGACACCGCGCGGCCCTCGACAACTGCCCGGTCGAACGCACCAGGCGCACGACAAGCTCTCGACCATGGGGCAGGCTACCGGCATGAGATCTCGAACCGGTGGCATGTGGTGGGGAACGACGATCGAGGCGCCGGACCCCAGCGGCCTGGCGAAGTTCTACGCCGAGCTCCTTGGCTGGCACATCGGACATGAGGAGCCTGGAACAGCCATTGTCGCCGCCTCCCCGCAAGGACCCTTCTTCGTGTTCCAGCAGGCGGAGGGCTATCGGGCTCCGGTCTGGCCTCCGGTCGCCGGGGAACAGCGCCCGATGATGCACTTCGACTTCCAAGTCGGCGATCTGGACTCCGCCGTTGCCGACGCGGTCGCCTTGGGCGCCGCCGTGGCGGAGTTCCAGCCGCAGGAGAACGTCCGGGTGATGCTCGACCCCGCCGGACACCCCTTCTGCTTGTGCTTCGACGAGGCGTGACCGGCGGAGCTTGACCCGGCTCGGAACCGGAAAGACCGGCGCTGGGAACTGCGGGAAATCACTCATCAAGCAATGGGTCCAGCCGCCCCGCCGGGCAACAGCCCGGCGGGGCCACGACCGCCACGGACCCACCGACCTCATGTCTGGCCGGCGAAGACGTCGCCCCCACGTTCACGACGGCAACATCTGCTTCCCTACGAGGTCTGCCTCGGGGGTCGGCTATCCGAGGATCCACTGCTGGTTGCTACCGCCGTTGCACGACCAGAGGTCCACCAGAGCTCCGTTGGCAGTGGAGCCTCCCGTCACGTCCAGGCACAGGCCGGACTGGACGCCGGTGATTGTGCCGTTGGAGTTGACGTTCCACTGCTGGTTGGCCTGCCCGTTGCAGGACCAGACAATCGCCTTCGTGCCGTTCGTGGTGCCCTTGGCGTTCGCGTCCAGGCACAGGGTGCTGCCTCCGACCGTGATCGTCAGTTCGTTCGACGAGTTGTGCGTCCAGGTCTGGTTGGCCTGGCCATTACAGCTGTAAATCTGCTGCTGGGTGCCGAGCGTCGCTGTCGAGTTCGGGTCGTCCAGGCACTTGCCCGCGCCCACTGCGTGCAGCGCACCCGTGGTGGCGGTGGTGGTGCCGGTACCGTCCAGGCCCATGAAGTGGATGGCGTAGGCGGCCATCTGCGTGCCCTGGATCGGCAGTTGGTGCCCGGCACCGACGATGCTGTACGTCTCGACCTGCGTGCTGCCGGAGCCGTTGGCGTATCGGGCCCGGTTCCAGTTGGCGACCGGGGTGTCACTCGAGGACGGGGTCTGACCCACCCCGAGTACGTTCGTCCACTGCTTGGTCTCTTCACCGAGATTGTTGTAGTTCAGGGTGGTGTCGGCGGTGCCGTGCCACAACTGCACCCGGGGACGCGGCCCGGTATAACCGGGGTCGGCATTGTTGCGCACCAGGTCGCCCCACTGCTGCGGGGTCATGGAGACCTGGCCCCCGGCGCAGGGCCCGTTCCAGCCGCGTACAGTGCCCGTGTAGAAGCAGTGGTAGGGCACGCCCATGAACGCCGCGCCGGCCTTGAACACGTCCGGGTAGTCCGCGAGCATGACGTTGGTCATCATCCCGCCCGACGACTCCCCGGTTACGTACACCGCGTTGAGGTTCCCGCCGTAGTGCTGCTCGGTGTACGTGATCATCGACATCAGTCCGACCGGGTCACTGCCGCCGCCCCGCCTCAGCGCCTGGTCGGACGAGACGTCCCAACAACTGCCGGCCGGGTTGGACGAGGGGTAGATGACGATGAACCCGTTCTGGTCCGCCAGCGATCCGAAGTCGGTGCTGGAGTACAAGTAAGGCCCAGAGCCCTGGCAGCCGTGCAGTGCGAGCAGGATCGGCGGGTTGGCCTTGACGCTGTTCGGCACGTACACGTACATCTGCAGATTGGTCGGGTTGGTCCCGAAGTTCGTGACCTGGGTCAACGAGGCCGCGGCGGCCTGGGGTGCGGCGGGCAGGCTCACACCGATCGCAGCGACCACCACGAGGATCAGGCCGAGCAGGCGGGACTGCAAATACCGGATTCGCGCCATGGGATCTCTTCCTCCAGTACTGTTGGCGCTAACAATGTGCGCGGGGACGTCCCCCGGGTTCCTCACCGGGGGTTCCGCGTCGCCGTTCACGGCAGGCGGAGGGCGACGACGAGCTCGTCGCGGCCCTGGACTGCTACCGGGGTGTGAAGGCCGGGTTGGCTCCACGCCCGTTCCTCCAGGCCACTGGTCGAGTCGGCGGCCTCACCGCCGGCCGCCCCATGGCATGCCGCTTGACCAGGCGGTCTGGTGAATCGGCACCCACAGCGGTGGTGAATCGCTCAGAAGTGGGCCGGCCGGCCGCGCGAGATCCTCGCGCCTCCCAGCGGATGCTGCGGATGACGGAGCCAGGGCAGGGTCTGTCCTCGGATCACCGGGGCGCTCCTGAAAGGGGGAGTGTGGTCGCTCGCAAAAAGAAGTGAGCGCTCACATTCAGCGTGGGGGTCAGGCCTGTGCGGTCGGGCATCCCCCGGGCGGCGCCCCGGCGAAATGCCCAAATGAGACTGACACATCCCCCTCTGACACCTCAAGGGGCGTGCAGCACGGACTTGTTCCGGCACAGGCCCGAGCCAACGGAAACCCGACGCGTCGAGACGCCCGGCAGGTGGCCGGTGGCAGGGAGCCGACCACTTCCTCGCCTTCACCGGCATCGCCGCAGACTCACCAAATAAGACGACGTCTGAAGCGGGCCACGGCTGCATCCCGTGGCGCCGTTGCGACATGTCGCAGGTGTGACACCAGAGGCCGGTGACATGCCCACCGCCACAGCAGATTCTGTCGGACAGCGTGTGACTCCCAGCTGTACGAGAGGTGCTTGGCTGATGGCATGGATCCGCCTGACGGCGGCGATATCGACAGGACTGCTGCTGGCCGCCGGAGGCATGCCGGCCGCCGCCGCCCAGACGCCCCAGGACACCGCGGCGCGCCCGGTCGACGGCCAGGGCGCGCCGGCCGTGACCGTACGCCTGGTGACCGGCGACCGCGTGACGGTGACGCCGGGGGCCGACGGCCGCCGCACCGCCTCGGTCGAGCCGGGACCCGGCCGTGAGGGCATCGTCTTCCGCACGTACCAGGAGGACGGCGGCGACCTGACGGTGCTTCCGTCGGACGCTGCGGACCTCGTCTCCGCCGGGACGCTGGACCGGCGTCTGTTCGACGTCTCCGCCCTCATCGCCCAGGGCTACGACGAGGCCGGCACCTCCGCGTTGCCGCTGATCGTCTCCGCCTCCCCGCGCGGCGGCGTGGCCCGGACGACCGCGAAGAGCGAGAAGGCCGCGGCCGCCGTCGCGGACCGGGTCGCCGCGTTCAACGAGGCCTCGGCCCCGGCGCGGACCCTCGCCAGTATCGGCGCGCGGTCGCTGCGCGTCGCGGACGACGACCTCGGCGCCTTCTGGAAGGCCTTGAACCCGGGCGACGCCGAGGGCACCGCCCGCGCCGCCGCGACCCCGCGGGTATGGCTGGACGGCCGGGTCGCGCCGGTACTGGACCGCAGCACGGCGCAGATCAACGCGCCCGTGGCGTGGAAGGCCGGGTACGAGGGCCAGGGCGTGAAGGTAGCCGTGCTGGACACCGGTGTGGACGCCGCACACCCCGATCTGGCGGGCCGGATCGCCGAGGCGAAGGACTTCTCGGGCAGCGGGAACACCGTGGACCACTTCGGGCACGGCACGCACGTGGCGTCGATCGTCGGCGGGACGGGCGCGGCGTCCTCCGGTTCCCGCAAGGGTGTGGCGCCGAAGGCGGAGCTGCTGATCGGCAAGGTGCTCGGTGACGACGGCTACGGTTCGGAGTCGCAGGTCATCGACGGCATGGAGTGGGCGGCCGCCGAGCACGCCAAGGTCGTCAACATGAGCCTCGGCTCCGACGAGCCGACCGACGGCACCGACCCGATGAGCCAGGCCCTCAACACGCTGTCCGCCTCTGGTGACACCCTCTTCGTCGTCGCGGCGGGCAACGCGGGCCAGAGCGGGGACTCCACGATCGGTTCGCCCGGTGCGGCCGACGCCGCGCTGACGGTGGGCGCCGTGGACCGCGACGACTCCCTCGCCTCCTTCTCCAGCCGCGGTCCGCGCCTCGGCGACAAGGCCGTCAAGCCCGACGTGACCGCCCCCGGCGTCGGCATCGTCGCCGCGCGCGCCTCCGGCACCACCATGGGCGACCCGGTCGACGCCAACTACACGGCGGCGTCCGGCACCTCGATGGCGACCCCGCACGTGGCGGGTGCCGTCGCGCTGATCGCGCAGCAGCACCCCGACTGGACCGCCCAGCAGTTGAAGGACGCCCTGATCAGCACCGCGCACACCGTGCCGGGCACGAAGGTGACCGAGCAGGGCGGCGGCCGGATCGACGTCGCCGCGGCCATGGGCGCGGTCACGGCCACCGGCAGCGTGCTGCTGCCCCCCGTCCAGGTGGGCGGCGACAAGCAGCAGTCGGCCACACTGCACTACACCAACACCGGTGACAAGGCAGTGGACCTGAAGCTGAGCGTGGCTCTGGCCAACTCCGACGGCGTGGCCCTGACGGCCGGTGTCGTCGCGCCCGGCGCGAGCACCGTCCACCTCGCCCCAGGCGCCTCCGCCGACGTGCCGCTGAGCACCGACGCGAGGGACGCCAAGCGCGGCGCCTACTACGGCTACGCCACCGCGACCGGCGCGGACGGCACCGTCCTCGCCCACACCACGCTCTCCCTGGTCGTGCACGCGCCGCTGCACCGGCTCACCGTGATCGCCCGCGACCGCGCGGGCAAGGTGCTGCCGGGCTGGCTGCCGACGATCTGGGGCCAGGACGGCTTCGTCTCGTACACCAGCGCCGACCCCGCGGTCGCCGTCGTCGAGGACGGCACCTACCAGGTCGACTTCAGCACTCTGGACAACGCCTCGGACGGCCAGGAACTGGTCGAGGTGATCAACCCGCAGGTGAAGGTCTCAAAGGACACCACGGTGACGCTGGACGCCTCCAAGGTCACCCAGGTGCAGATCCGCACGCCCGAGCCCGCCGAGCAACGGGGGATCCTCAGCTACCAGACGTACCGGCGCATCGAGGGCCACGGCCTGATCCAGGGCGTGATGTTCTTCGACATCGCCAAGCGCATCTACGTCAGCCCGACCGCGCAGGTCACCGACGGCACCTTCGAGTTCGCCTCGCGCTGGCAGATGACGGCCCCGCAGTTGCGGGCGAAGGTGTCGGGCACCTCGGCGCCCTTCACCCCGTACTACCTGCCGACCTCTCCGGTCTTCGACGACAGGGGCGTCCGGCTGACCGCGGTGGACGCCGGAGCGGGCACCGCCGCGGACCTCGAGGCCGCCCATGTGCGCGGGAGGCTCGCTGTCGTCCGTTACGACTTCGGCAACGACGCCGAGCTGGCGAAGGCCGCCGCGGACGCCGGGGCCAAGGCGCTGATGCTCGTCATGCCCGAGGGCTTCTTCCCCTGGACGCGCTGGCAGCCGGAGGGCGACCGCCTCGCGCTGCCGATCATGCGCGCCGGCTCGACCGAGGGCACCGACCTGCTGAAGCGCGTCGGTGAGCGCACCACCACGGTGGAGTTCTCCGGCACGGTGAAGAGCCCCTACCTGTACGACGTGATGCAGGTGTCGCAGCAGCGCGTTCCCGAGAAGCTGGTGTACACGGTCAGCGAACGCAACAGCGCGGTGGTGAAGGCCGCCTACACCCGCACCGGCGCCTCGGCCTGGGGGAGCGAGCAGCGTTTCGGCTGGCGCCCCTACCAGGAGTTCGCCTGGAACCAGTACACCCGTGACGTGCCGGTGGGACAGCAGCGCACCGAGTACGTGACGGCCGGTGACACGTTGTGGAGCCACACCGTGCACCACGACACCGTCATGGATCGCGACCTCGCGCTGGGCGTCGGCATGCGGGACGCCGCCCGCACCTACCTGCCCGGCCAGCACGCCGCGGAGAAGTGGTTCGCGGGGCCGGTGCGCCCGTCAATCCCGCACGGCGTGACGGGCTGGCCCGGCTCGGTGCGCAACGGTGACACCTTGTCCCTGTACATCCCGGAATTCGCCGACTCCCAGTCCGGCCACTGGTCGTTCGCGGAGGTCAACTCGCTGGGTGGCGGTGCAGGAACCGGTGCCGCGGTGTCCGCGGTGGGCGACCCGAGCGACGTGGCCCACGCCGAGGTGTACCGCAACGGCCGGCTCGTGGCGCAGTCCGACACCGGGGCCTGGGGCGGATTCGAGGTGCCCGCGGGCAAGGCCGGCTACCGGCTGGACCTCACCACCGCCCGTACCTCCGCCGACTGGCAGTTCGGCACCGGCACCAGGACGTCCTGGACGTTCACCTCGGACACCGCGGCGACGGCCGCGCTGCTGCCGCTTCTCCAGGTCGACTACAGCGCGCCGGTGGACCTCCGCAACGCGGTGGGTCCGCGCCGGTCGCACACGCTGGGTCTGAACGTACGGATGCCGGACGGCCTGGCCGCCCCTCGCGGGGTCACGCTCAAGGTCGAGGCGTCGTACGACGACGGCCGTACCTGGCACACCGCCCGCACCGCGCGGCACGGCGGCACGCGGTTCACCGCTGCGGTCGAACGGCCGTCGGGGGTGCACGGGGACGCGTACGTCAGCCTGCGGGTGACCGCGGTGGACGCCGCGGGCAACACCGTGCGGCAGACGGTCGACCGTGCCTACCTGCACCGTGGCCCCTCTTCGGGGCGGTGACGCCGGCCCCGCAAAACGGCTGAACGACGGCGGATGCCCGGGCGGAAGCCCTGGCACCCGCCGTTTGCTTGCCCGGTGGTGGCTCGCGGTGCAAACTTCAACGGGCCGTTCCGCTTCTCGGGGCCGGCCGCGGTGAGGGAGGGGCACGGCATGCTGGAGGCGGCAGGTCTCACGGCGATCGAGGAGACGGTCTACCGGCTCCTGGTCGGGACCGCGACCGCGTCGGCCCAGGAGGTCGCCGACGAGACCGGGCTCCCGCGCGACTCCGTCGAGGCCGTCCTCGCGGCCCTGCGCGGCAAGGGCCTCGCCAGCCCCACCGACCACGATCCGCTGCACTACGCCGCCGTACCGCCCGACGTGGCGCTGCTGCCGCGGTTGCAGCGCAACGCCGACGCGCTCGACAAAGCCCGTACCGCCGTCACCGACCTCCTCGACAGCTACCGCAGTACGCGCCGCAGGCACGACCCCGGCCAGCTCATCGAGGTCATCACCGGAGCGGAGGCGCTGCGCCAGCACCTGCGGCAGATGCAGGACAACGCGTGCCACGAGGTGCTCTGGTTCTGCAAGGCGCAGTACGTGGCGATGCCCTCGGGCAGCAACCGCGCCGAGTATGACGCCCTCGCCCGCGGGGTGCGCTACCGCGTCCTGTACGAGCAGGCCTTCTTCAACGACGAGGGCGCCGTGGACAACGTCGTGGAAGGTGTGCGCGCCGGCGAGGTGGCCCGGTCGGTCCCGCACCTGCCGCTGCGCCTGGCCGTGGCCGACCGCGCCATCGCCATCTGCCCGTTGGTCCCCGGTGGGCCCCAGGGCAGTCCCCAGGTGGCGACGGCCGCGCTGGTGCGGGGCAGCAGCCTGCTGGAGGCGCTCATCTCGCTCTTTGAGCGCTACTGGGAGACCGCGGTCCCGCTGAACGTCAGCGCGTCCGGCGGGGTGGAGGGCAGCGACGGGGTCGTCGACGCCGATCCGCTGACCGAAACCGACCGCCGGCTGCTCTCGCTGCTCGTGGCGGGTGTCGCCGACAAGGCCATCGCGAGTCAGATGGGGCTGAGCAGGCGCACCGTGCAGCGCCACATCCAGCACATGATGACGCTGGCCGGCGCCGACACGCGGATGCAACTCGCCTGGCAGGCCGCTCGCCGGGGCTGGCTCTGAGTCCCGTCGGTCCCCCGCCGACGACCTGCAGCGACGACTTTCCGAGCCCCACACGCTGGTGCGGGGCATCCCGCCGATCCGTTCCCGGCGCGGTCCCCGTCGGCGCAAGCCCGCCAAGCTCCACGCCGACAAAGCCTACGACTACGCTCACCTGCGGCGATGGTTGCGCGGACGCGGGATCACGCCCCGGATCGCCCGCCGCGGCATCGAATCCAGCGAGCACCTGGGCCGTCACCGCCGGGTCGTGGAGAGAACCATCTCCTGGCTCTCCGGCTTCCGCCGACTCCACCGCCGCTACGAACGCCGAGCCGACCACTTCCTCGCCTTCACCGGCATCGCCGCAGCCCTCATCTGCTACCGCAGACTCACCAAACAAGTCGACGTCTTAGCGGTGCCCCGAGGAGCTGTCAGCCTTGCGGCGCTGTTCGAATGCTGGATCGTGATGTCTGAACGTTGCCCGGCGACAAGCGCCTCGCATCAGAGCGGCCGACGGTCCGGCGTATCTCGGGGTGGCGGTCGCGTGGGCGCCGGGCGGACGCCTTCGGCGAACACGGCGTTGATGCCCAGAGCGGTGACGCTCGGTGCCTTCGCGGCCGCCTCCACGTCGACCGGTGCCGCCGGGTTGGTGATGGCGCTCGACAGGTGGCCCGGTGGTCCGCTCGCGCGGTCTCGACTGGTCACGGCAGACCCCACGACGGTAGCGCCCGCGACGGGTGGGGCAGGGCATGGCTGAGCCCCCGGGCTTGGAGCCACGGGGGCTTTGCTGCAAACATCGATGGGGTCGGGCTGCAGCACGCACACAGTAACTGACCGGCGGTCTCCCGTATAGGGGGTTGGCCGGAGTGCCGTCGGCCGGCCCTGGGGACTTGCGCGGCCCGCTCGGCTCGGCTGTGTTCGGGGGTGGGCCGTCAGCTTTCCCACGGCCGCCGGGCGCCCCTTCCTTGCGTTGGCGGCTGCGGCCGGCGCCGCCGCTGCGGACTGCGGCCTTGCCTGCTCGGATGGCGGCGTAGGTGAGGACGGCGGGGATCCCGAGGTCGACGAGCGTTTCGAGGCCGGAGTCACTGCTCGTGAGGTCGAGAGCGGTAAGCCTTGCGCGCCGCCCCACCGGTCGCAGGCCAGGGCCGTCCCGATCGTCTCCGGACCGGCGGAGGCCGGCTCCGGCGCCTGCGACCACAGGCGTGTTCTACGGGGCGTCCACGAGCCGCTGGATGGTGACGGCGATCCAGCCCTTCAGCGCCTCGCTGTCGCCGAGGTCGTCGCGGAGTACGCGAAGTCGTGCGGAGATGCCGAGGACGAAGATGTCGACGGCCTGGGCGCGGGCGGTGGCTTCGTCGTCGGTCATGCCGTAGCGGAGCAGCTGTCGCCGCAGTGGCTGGAGTGACTCCTGGTCGAGAAAGGTCGAGAGCGCCTCGGCCGCCTCGCCTCGTTCACCTGCGGCGCGAAGCAGCACCAGGAGCGGGTCCTCGCCTTCCATCGTGGTCCACCGGTCGACGATGCCCTCGGCCATCCGGCGCCCGAGCGAGTCGCGTGGGCCGTCGAAGAGGCGGTCGAGCGTGAGGTGGACCTCGGTGGCGGCGACGAACAGGCCGTCCTTGCCACCGAAGTACCGGGTGATGAGGTTCGGCGACACGTCCGCGGCGGTGGCGATGGCGCGGACCGTCGTGCGGGCGAACCCGACGCGTGCGAACTCGCGCCGTGCCGCGACAAGGAGCCGTTCACGGGTGCGTGAGGCGTCCTTGGGCTGTGCCGTCGCGGTTCTCATGCGCACAGGGTATCCCCGGCCGGGCACGATGTGTACGAGCGAACACATGATGTGTATGGTTGTACACATGCCTCTGCCGCTCAGCCCCGTCCCCGATTCCGAGGTGGACGACCTGCGTCGACGCCTCGCCGCGACGCGAAGGCCACCCCTGCCGCAGGGGGTCGGATGGGAGCGGGGCACCGACGCCGGCTTTCTCGCCGGCCTGCTCACGTCGTGGCGCGACCGCTTCGACTGGCGGGCTCAGGAGGCCCGCATCCTCGACCTGCCGTGGGAGACCACCGGCTCCGGTGACCGCGCGCTGCGCGTCGTGCACCAACGCGCCACCGCCGACGCCCCGGTGGTGGTCCTGCTGCACGGATGGCCCGACTCGGTACTCCGCTTCCAGAGGGTGCTCCCCCTGCTCGAAGACCTGAACGTGGTCGTCCCCGCCCTCCCGGGCTTCCCGTTCGCACACGAGCTGACGCAGCCCGGGATGACCGTCGCCGCGATGGCCTCGCTCACGGCCGGAGCCGTGCAGGCACTCGGGTACGACCGCTACGTCGTGTCCGGCGGCGATGTCGGGGCGGACGTCGCCGAACAGCTCGCCGTGTCGCACCCGGACCGGGTGGCGGCGTTGCACCTGACGAACGTCTCGCCGCTGCACGCGGTCTTCGCGGACCGGTCCGCACTGGACGCGGAGGAGCTCGCCTATCTCGACACCGTGGCGCGGTGGCAGCGCGCCGAAGGCGGGTACATCGCGCAGCAGTCCACCAAACCGCACACCCTCGCGCCCGCACTGGCGGATTCGCCGGCGGGGCTCGCGGCCTGGATCGTCGAGAAGCTGCAGAGCTGGTCGGACGTCCCGTTCGAGGAGGAGGAGCTGCTCACCTGGATCAGCGCCTACTGGTTCACGAACACGATCGGAACCTCCTTCGCGCCGTACGCCGAGTTCGCCGCCCCGGCGCCGTACGTGCCGGCGCCGACCGTTCTCAGCGCCTTCGCCCACGACACCAAACCTGCGCCCCGCTCGTTCGCCGCCCGGTACGTCAATGTGCAGGAGTTCGTCGAGCACGAGACCGGCGGCCACTTCGCGGCCTGGGAACAGCCCCACCGCTACGCCGAGGACCTCCGCAGGGCCGTCGCACTCGGACACCGGCCGCACAAGTGACGCGGTGACCTCTCGCCCCCGCCGGGGGCCGGCGCTTGGCGCCGTCGACCCGTTCGCCCCGGTCGTCGTTCGTACGCCGCCACCACCGGGTATTCGCCGCGGAGGTACGGGTGGTGATGGTCCGGTGCCCGGCCAACGGCCAGGCACCGGACCATCACCCATGCACGTGCGCCCGCTCGCCCGGCACGAACGGGCCTGAAGCAGCCCGTGATCACGGGACACCAGCGGGACGCCCGTGCCGACCCACACCCCCGGCGACCAGATCCCGGCGTCGGCCCGAGGTCCTGTGCACGAGCCCTGACGGCCCCAAGGATCCGCAACGCCCCTGCCCCCACCGAGAGGGCTGGGCGTCCCGGCTCAGACCGTGACGACGATCTTCCTTCCGGCGTGGAGCCCCTGCTCAAGGTGAAGGTGTGCCTTGACGATGTCGTCGAGGCTGAACACGTCGCCGACGGCCGGCCGCAGCGCGCCCAGGCGCACACCGGCGTTGAGGAAGGCCGCCATGCGCTTCACCACCACCGGGTCGAGGGTGTGCTCGAAGCTCCGGTAGCCGAAGACCGTGAGTGCGCCCGCCGGGAAGGGTGTGGGCCGGGGATCCAGGAACCCCGCGGCGACCAGCGTCCCGCCGGGACGTGCCGCCTTCAGAAGATCCTGCTGGCCGGGACCCATCACGACATCGAGAACGATGTCGGCGCCGGCCCCACCGGTGTACCGGCGGACAGTGTCCGCGACGTCCACCTGATCGGTGGCCACGACCGCGGCGGCACCGGCGTCGAGCAGGTCGTCCGTCCTCGCGGCGTGCCGGGTGAGCGCGATGGGCACGGCGCCGATCTGGTTGGCGATCTGTATCGCCGCGCGGCCGACGCCGCTGGTGGCGGCGGAGATCAGCACGTGGTCACCCGGCCGCATCCCCGCCTTCTCGACGAGCGCGCCGTAAGCGGTGCTGAACGCGACCCAGACCGCCGCCGCCTCCGTGATCCCGAGCCCGGCAGGCCGGGCGACGACCCGGCTCGCGGGGAGGGTGGTGTACTCGGCGTAGCTGCCCCGGATGTGCGCGTCCGGGACGGCCGCGAGGATCACCGGCGTGCCGATCTCCAGCCCGGTGACCTGGGAGCCCAGCGCGTCGACGACTCCGGTTCCCTCAACGCCGAGGCGGGCGTGGGGCAGGGGGACGGGCGCGGGCGAATTCCCGGACCGCATCAGCTGGTCCAGCGGGTTGACCGCGAACGCCTCGATCCTGACCCGCACCTCGTCGGCTGCGGGCTCGACCAGCGGTTCGTCGACGACACGCAGGACATCGGGTCCGCCGAATTCATCGAACACAACGACTCGTGGCATGGGAATGCTCCTTCTCGTCCGGCGCTGTCCGCCTGCTCTCCAAAGACGTTACGGAGCCCTCGGTTACCTTCTGGTACCTTCGATTTCCATGCAGAACACGGCTGAACCGGCCTTCCTCGCCGACTGTCCGACACGACTGGCAATCGACATCATCTCCGACAAATGGGCCGTGCTCGTGCTTTTCGGACTCAGCCATCAGCCTCGTCGGCACGGCCACCTCGTCGACCTCATCGGCGGCATCTCACGCAAGGTCCTCACCCAGACCCTGCGCCGACTCCAGCAGTACGGCCTGGTCGAGCGCCACGCCAAGGCGCCACGGGAGGTCGAGTACAGCCTCACCGACCTCGGCCGGACCCTCATCGAACCCATCGAAGTCCTGACCACCTGGGCGAGGGAGCACGGCGAGGCCATCGTCGCCTTCCAGGAGGCAGCGGAAACCGCGGCTGCTCTTCAAGCCCGCGCGGCGAGTTGATTCCGGCGGCGGTGGATCAGCCGGCAGAGCGCCAGTCCCATCTCCCCCAGGTACGGGGTCCGCGGCGGCCACCACTCGGTTGATCTGACCGAGCAGGAGGATCGCCTCCCGCGGGCGGCACGCGCCAACCGTCCGCGAGGACCGGCCAGCGCAGGTCGCCGGATCACACGGATCCTCCACCCCGCGTACTCACGCCCGGAAGCGCCTGGAAGCGCCGATACGCGCGGCGGGTCGTACGACCGGCCCCTCCGGCCCCGGCAGCGCGCCCGACCCGATCGGCCCGCGCCCCGGCCGGCCGGGTCTGTCGTCCCCCGTCACACGGCGTCGAGCCAGACCACGATCCCGGTCCTGTCGTTGAGCACCGCCGCAACGCCCGCGTCGATGGCCGCCGCGCAGCGCGCCGCGGTGAACGACTCGGCGTTGTACGTCGACGACATGCCCAGTCCCTCCCCGCGGAACGACGCGCCGGACCAGTCGACCGCGGTGACGTTCCTGGTGGGCTCGGCCAGTTCTGCGCCCACCACCAGGAACTGCTGGGACAGATGGTTCGGGGTGACCATGGCGAGCGGGTCGACCAGGTCGTTGCCC
The DNA here is from genome assembly GCF_001418575.1 of Peterkaempfera griseoplana. GTDB lineage: Bacteria > Actinomycetota > Actinomycetes > Streptomycetales > Streptomycetaceae > Peterkaempfera > Peterkaempfera griseoplana. The sequence continues at coordinate 28,574 of NZ_LIQR01000196.1, read as the reverse complement.
GCGCTGACGATGAGGTCCGGTTTCATCCCGAGGGCCTTGCTGAGGCTGGGCACGTAGTCCGGCGGGGCGTCTGCGGCCACCGTCCTGAGGTCGACGTGCTCGTCGTTGGCCCAGTCCTGCACCGCCGACACGAGGGCCTTGGTCGGACGGTCGGCACCGGCCGTGACCAGCACCACACGGTAGCCCTTCGGCGGATGGACCCCGGCCCAGGAGCCGGGCCGGGGGGTGATGGTCGCCTCCGGGGACGGCGGCGTGGCGGGGTCGATGAACCCCGGGCCGAGAGTGCCGACGGGGGTGGGCGCGGGATGCGGCTGCGACCAGCTGTCGGCGGAGCTGCATCCGCCGGCCAGTGCGGCGGCCACTGCGGCGGCCGCCGTGAGTACGGCAGCGGTCGGAAGCGGGGGGCGCAAGGTGATCGTCCTCCGGGTGGTGGCGGGTGGTGCGCCTCCATCCTGCTATCCGATCGCCCGCTGCCCTCCCCCGCAGGCGCTGTTCTGAGGCTTGTTGTTCCGAGGTTCGCCAACGGGCCGGTTTCCGTTCACCCATGACCTGCACCGTGCACTGGCAACCTGAAGGAGCAACATGTCACACCGGGTCCGGCGCACTCTCGTCGGGATCACCACCGTACTGATCGCCTTTCTCGCAGCCGGGCAGCCGGCGTCCGCCCACGGGTTCACCTCGACCGCCTATGTCGACGTCACCGACGGGGACGGGACTCAGGTACGGACGTCACTGAGGCTGGAGTACGACCTGCTGGTCGTCTCCGCTGCCGACTCCGAGCATGACGACCCCCTTTTCCGCAGGGGCACCGCCGCCTTCGACGCGGGCGACGCCGGCGAACAGGCCGCGGCGCTCACCGCCCATGCGCAGTCCGCCGTCGGCTATGTCGCCAAGCGCTTCCAGGTCACCTCGGCCGGGCGGGCCTGCACCCCCCACCAGGTCGGCGGCTTCACCATGGGGCAGCAGGAGGGCGTGCCGTACGCCGGACTGCTGCTGGACTGGGCCTGTCCTGAGCGGGGCGAGAACATCGAGGTGCGCAGCGGGCTGTTCCCCGACGCGGAGAACTTCGTCAAGGACACCAAGACGATCGTCACCTACCGGCTCGACGGCGCGTCAGGGAGTGCCGCGCTCGACGCGGCCCATCCGTCCTTCTCGATCGGGCAGTCCTGGTACCAGCGGTTCTGGGAGTTCTTCCGTCTGGGCGCCGAGCATCTGCTGAGCGGGATCGACCACATCCTGTTCCTGCTGGCGCTCATCGCCGGGTCGCGGCGGCCGCGGGAGATCGTGCTCGCGGCCACCAGTTTCACCCTGGCCCACTCGGTGACCTTCATGCTCGCCGCGCTGGGACTGGTCGAGGTGCCGGCGAGGGTGGTGGAGCCGGTCATCGCGCTGTCGATCGCCGTCGTCGCCGGCTGGTACCTGTGGCGGATCTGGCGGCGCGGCGACCACGCGGCCGACCTGGAGACCGGGGACGGCGGTCACTTCAGCCTCGACCGTGCGGGGTGGACCCGCCTCGGGGTCGTGTTCTGCTTCGGCCTGGTGCACGGTCTGGGCTTCGCGGGCGCGCTGGGGATCGACGCGGCGTGGTCGTGGACCCTGCTGTGGTCGTTGCTGGTGTTCAACATCGGCATCGAGTTCGTGCAGCTGGCGATCATCGCCGCCGTCTTCCCGCTGCTGGCCGTGCTGCGCCGTCGTGCGCCGAGGGCCGGGCTCTGGGCCACCGGTGCGGTCTCCGCGGGAGTGGCCGTCATGGGGCTGCTGTGGTTCGCGCAACGCATATCCGGATCCTGAGGCCGTGTCAGTCCTTCGGGGAAGTTCAGCCGCCCACAAGATCCCATTCGCAGGGGGTTAACCAGGTAATGAAACCTTAAAGGAGTCAACCCCATGTGCCCGTGTGGGCATAAAAGGAAAGCAAACTGATGACATCGAACTCCCCGACACAGGCCTCCGGGCCTGTGCGGCGCCGCATGGCCACTGGGGCCACGGCGGCATTCCTGGGCCTGACCCTGGCCCTCGGCAGCGGTCTGACGTCGTCCGCCAGCGCCGCCGAATCCGCCACTCTGACCGGCATCGTCCTCGGCGTGGGCGCCAACGAGTCCCAGCGCACCGTGACCTGGTACTCCTCGGCCGACACCGCGCAGAAGCTCCAGGTCGCCCCGACCACGCAGCTGGTCAACGGCGAGTTCCCGGCCGACGCCGTCAGCTTCGACGCCACCGGCGCGGCGAACATCGCCACCAGCGGCGGCTTCAACCGCCACGCGACCATCACCGGCCTGAAGGAGAAGACGCAGTACTCCTACCGCGTCGGCTCCGAGGGCAACTGGTCGCAGACGTACTCCTTCAAGACGCAGGACTTCGAGGGCGACTTCGACTTCCTGTTCTACGGCGACCCGCAGATCGGCTCGTCCGGCAACCTGGCGTCCGACCAGGCCGGCTGGGAGGACACCGTCAAGGTGTCGCTGGCGGCCAACCCGAACGCCGAGCTCCTGGTGTCCGGTGGCGACCAGGTCGAGACCGCGAACAACGAGTCCCAGTGGAACTCGTTCCTCGCTCCCGACGGGCTGCGCCAGTACCCGTGGGCTGCCACCATCGGCAACCACGACGTCGGCGGCAAGGCCTACGAGCAGCACTTCACCACGCCGAACACCGACCGTACGGCCCCGTACTACTCGAACGGGAACCCGGGCGGCACCTCGTCCGGCGGCGACTACTGGTACATATACAAGGACGTGCTGTTCATCGACCTGAACAGCAACAGCTACAACCCGGCCACGGGTGGTGGCGGCGACGCGGCGCACATCAACTACGTGACCGACGTCATCAACAAGCACGGCGACGAGGCCAAGTGGAAGGTGCTCGTCTACCACCACTCGATCTACTCGCCGGCCTCGCACGCCAAGGACGGCGACAACAAGACCCGTCGCACCGACTTCCCGACCGCCTTCTCCAAGCTCGGCGTCGACCTGGTGCTGCAGGGTCATGACCACAGCTACTCCCGTAGCTACCTGATCAAGAACGGCGAGAAGGCCGACCCGGCCGAGCAGCCCGGTGCCGCGGACCTGTACCCGGGTCCCGGCGGTGTCCTGTACGTGACGGCGAACTCCGCGTCGGGCTCGAAGTACTACGACATCACCAAGCCGGACAGCAGCGGCACCAGCGGTGCCGGCAACGGTGCGGACCCGCTCAACCCGGACAGCTACTGGTACAACTCGGTTCAGAACCAGGAGCACGTCCGCACCTACGTCAAGGTCCAGGTGCGCAACAACAAGCTCGTGGTGGAGAACCTCCGCAGCGGCACCTGCGCGGCCCCGAACTCCGAGGTCGAGCAGGGCCTGTCCTGCACCAACACCCCCGAGGGCCAGCCGGTCGGCTCGGCCGTCGACAAGGTGCAGATCCACCCGTACAACGGCGGCGGCCAGTCCCTCCAGGTCAACGTGCCCAACGTTGCCCCCGGTGAGTTCGGCTGGACCATCGACGGCTACAACGGCCTGGTCGACCTCGGCACCGCCAAGGAGCTGGGCGGCGACCACTTCGAGGCGTCCGGCAAGATCAACCCGATCGTCGTGTCGGACAGCCGCCGTTCGCTCGCCCCGTGGTCGCTCTCGGCCAACGTGAGCGACTTCAAGGACGGCGACAAGACGTTCTCCGGTGCCAACCTCGGTTGGTCCCCGTACGTCCTCGACGGCGGCGCGGGCGCCACGGCCGGCAAGCCGGTGGCCTCGGGCTACACCGACCAGGGCAAGGGTCTGTCGGTCTCCCGCGGACTCGCCTCGGCCGAGCAGGGCCACACCCGCGGCTCCGCCCGGCTGGGCGCCGACCTGGATCTGAAGATCCCGGACAGCGTCCAGAAGGGCGACTACCGCGCCACCCTGACGATCACCGCGCTGAGCGACTGATCGGACCCGCTTGACCCGGCGGGGCGGGCTCCTTCGGGCGCCCGTCCCGCCACCCCCGTTCAGAACCCGGCACCACACCGCCCGAGGACCCCACGATGCAAGCGCCAGCAACGCGCCGGAAGACCACCACCGCCGCCGCCCTCGTCCGCACCCTCGCCCTGGCCCTGCTCGCCGCCCTCGCGGTCACCGGCCTGGCGGCCGCCCCCGCCCACGCCGCCGACGGCGACGTCACCTGGAGCGTCCGCACGGCCCCCAACGGGTTCGGTGACGACCGGTCCAGCTACAGCTACAACACCAACCCCGGCGGGCAGATCAAGGACGCCATGGTGGTCGCCAACCGCGGCAAGACCCCGCTCGACCTGCAGATCCACGCCGCCGACGGCTTCACCGCCGAGACGGGCACGCTCGACCTGCTCACCACGGACAAGAAGTCCGTCGGGATCGGCGCCTGGGTCCACGCCGACCGCGACAGCGTCGTGATCAAGCCCGGCAAGTCCGTCACCATCCCCTTCACCGTCACCGTTCCCGCCAACGCCACACCCGGCGACCACGTGGGCGGCATCCTCACCTCCCTGACGCAGGCCGACGACGCGGCGGGCATCAATGTGGACCGGCGCCTCGGAATCAAGATCCGGCTGCGGGTCAGCGGCAAGCTCCAGCCGAGCCTCGCGGTGGAGGACCTGCAGGTGCGCTACGCCGGAACCGCCGACCCGTTCGCCAAGGGCGACGCCACCGTCACCTACTCCGTCCACAACACCGGCAACGCCGTCCTGACGGCCCAGCAGCGGGTGTCGCTCTCCGGGCCGTTCGGGTGGCTTCGGGTCGATGCGGGCAAGATCGCCCCGCCGCCCGCGCTGCTCCCCGGCGAGCGCTGGAAGGTGACCGTCCCCGTCCACGGCGTCACACCCGCGTTCAGTCTGGCCGCGACCGCGACCCTCACGCCCCTGCTCACCGACGCGTCGGGCTCCACCAGCGCGCTCGACCCGGTCAGCGCCACCACGCACGGCTGGGCCGTCCCCTGGACGCTGTCGCTGCTGCTCCTCGCACTGATCGCGGCCGTCGCCGGGGCGCTCGTCCTGACCCGTCGGCGCACGGCACGGCGCAAGCTGCACGAGGAGGCCCGTCTGCGGGACGCCGTCGAGCAGGCACTGCGCGAGCGCAGCACCCAGGAGAGCTGACCACCCGCGCAGGCCCTCGGCGGTTCGCCGGCCCTGCCCGGCAGCACGGGGCCATGGTTCACCTCACCGCGGACGCAGCCCGCGTGCTCCCGCGGGCGGGCGTCGCGAGGGGGTCCGGGTCCGTCGTTCACACCGCGACACCGGACTCCCTCGCCTCCGCCTGCGCGGGTGGGATCGAGGCGGTCCGGTGTGGACAACTACGGTGTCAGCACGATCCTCCCGAAGACCTCGCCCGCGGCCATCTTCTGGTGCGCCAGCACAGCCTCGTCCAGTGGCAGCACCTCGTGCACCACCGTCTCGATCTCGCCGCGACCGGCTGCGGCGAACTGCTCGCCGCGCACGGCAAGCAAGTCGGCCCGGGCGACGGTGGCTGCGCTGAACGTGGAGAAGGAGATCGACTTCTGGAACGCCGCCATGATCCTCGCGCCGAAGTCCGCGGGCGGCTGACCCGCGACCGCGCCCACGGCCACCATGCGGCCGTTGGGGTTGAGCCTGTCCAGGAACGACGGCATGTCCTGGCCGGCCACGATGTCGATGATGACGTCATGGCCCGCCGGAGCCTCCGCCCCTCCCTGGCCGGAGCGATCCAGCACGTGGGTCGCGCCGAGACGGCGCAGCCGCTCGCCGCGCTCGGCCGACGAGGTCGTGACCGCCACCGCGGCAGCGCCACCGCGGGCCGCGAGCTGCACCGCCATGATCCCGATGCTGCCGGCCGCGCCACGCACCAGGACTCTCTCCCCGGGAGCGAAACGGGCGTGGCGAAGCCCGAAGTGGGCCACCGCACCAGCGCTGCCGAGCGTCACCGCGGCGACGGTGGACAGGCTGTCCGGCAGGGGAAGGATCTGCTCGACCGGCGCGACGGCTTGTTCGACGTAGCCTCCGCCGGTGCCGGTGAAGGCCCACACCCGACGGCCGATCCATGAGGCGTCGACGCCGTCCCCGACCCTGGTCACGGTGCCCGCCACCTCGCCACCGGGGATGAAACCCTCCTTGAAGCCGTAGGCGGCCAGCGCCCCGCTCCGGATCACGGTGTCGACACCTCCGACGCCCGCCGCCTCAACGGCGATCAGCACCTGCCCGGCAGCAGGTGCGGGCACCGGCAGCTCCACAACGGCCAGACCTTCAGGGCCCCCGAACGTCCGGATCTCGATCGCCTTCAATGTCGTCTCCTCGTTCTCGGACTGCTCAGGCACGGTCCTGCTCCGTGCCCGCCACCGAACTCCGCCTGGTGGGAGGGGGCTTCGGGCCACAGCCGGGACCGGCCCGCGTGCCGTGCGCCCCGGTGATCCCGGCGGGCTGCTGTGTCCCGGGACGGTACCGGACGCCCTCGTCCGTTTCGCTAAAGTGAGAGAGTGACCGAGCAGGTGCCTCACAAGCTGCGTTCCGACGCGATGGACAACCGCGCACGCATCCAGGACGCGGCCCGGGCGCTCTTCTCGGCCGAGGGCCTGGATGTGCCGATGCGGGAGATCGCGCGGCGTGCCGGGGTGGGGCCCGCCACCTTGTACCGCCACTTCCCGACCAAGCAGACGCTGGTCGCCGAAGCCTTCGCGGACCAGCTGCGCGCATGCCGCACCATCGTCGACGAGGGGTGCGCGGATCCCGATCCCTGGCGTGGCCTCTGCCTGGTGATCGAGAAGATCTGTGAGCTGCACGCACGTGATCGGGGCTTCACCGAAGCCTTTCTGTCGACCCTCCCGGGGGCGCCGGACGTCGCGGGACGTGAGTACACGCTGAAGGCAGTCGCCGGACTGGCCCAGCGAGCCAAGGACGCAGGGCGTCTGAGGCCCGACTTCGTACTGGACGACCTCGTTCTCGTCCTCATGGCCAACAAGGGGATCCACGCCGCGTCCACCGCCACCCGGGTCAGGGCCTCCCGACGCTTCGCAGGGCTGGCGATCCAGGCATTCGAAGCGTGCCCTCACCGCGCACCGCTCCCACCGGCGGCACGACTGGGATCCGCCGCACCGGCCGGCGCCTGACGGTGGGCTTGCGGTGTGCACGCTCGACGCGCGCACCGCTGAACCCCTTGTGACACCGAGACCGGAGGTCCCGTCCTCCGACTGCCGGGCGCGCGCGAGAACGGCGGCGCCCCGGCGTGTGCTGTACCGGCGCCGTCCCGGGGCAGGGCGTCCACTCGGTGACCACGGTGCGTTCCACTGCGGCCGTCACCCGTCGTTCACGCTCCGCCTCCGGGGAGACCCTCGGCAGGCCGAGCTGTTCCACCAGTTCGGCGTCGGCATGGACGACTTGACCGCCGGGGGCCGCGGGTCTCGTGACGGGCGGCGGCGGAGTCCCGCGGCGCGGGCGCTCAGGCTCGCCAGAAGGCCAGATGGTCCTCGATCGCCGACGTGTGCGGGTGGTCAAGTCCCAGTGTGCTGCTCATGCTGCTCAGCAGCCTGGTCAGCGCCCGCACGGGGCCGGTTGCGTCCCCGGCCCGGTCGCGGTGGAAGGCGAGCTTGTCGGCCGCATCGACGGTGCGAGGGTGCTCGGGACCCAGGAGCGTCAGCGCTTGGTCGAGCAGCGAGGAGTAGCCGGCCGCGGTGCTGCGGATTCTGTCGACCTGGTCCCGCCAGAAGACGAGGTCGTCCATCGCGTCGAGCGTCTGGGCGTGGTCCGGGCCGAGTACCCGGACCATGTCGCCCACCAGATCGGCCAGGGTCTCCACGGCCCTGCTCCCGCCGTGCACCCGGCCCTGCCAGAAGGCGAGCTCCTTACGTGTGTCAAGGCTGTCGGCATGGTCCCGGCCCAGGACCCGGGCCTGGTCCTCGATCAGCGTGGTGAGGACCGCGACGGCGCTGTCCGCACCGGACAGCCGCCCTTGCCAGAAGGCCAGCTGCTTCCTGGTGCTGAGGGTTTCGAGATCGTCGGCCCCCAGGATCCGCCCCTGGTCGTCGAGCAGGTCTGTCAGGATCTGCACAGCTCCGGCTATGTCGCCCACCTGCCCTGACAGGGTCGCGATCTTACGGCGAGTGGCGAGGGTGTCACGATGGTCGGGGCCGAGGACCTGCATCTGCTCCTGCAGCACCTGATTCATGGCCTTCGCGGCACTGCCCGCGTCCTGTGTCCGCACCTCTGCCTGCCAGAACGCCAGCGCATCCTGCGTGGCGACGGTGTCCGGGTCGTCGGGACCCAGCACCCGCACCTGATCCTGCAGTACTTCGGCCAGGCTGCCCACGGCCTCGGCCTTGAACCCGGCCTCCCCCATCACGGACGCGACCCTCCGCCGGGTGGCCAGACAGTCCCGATGGTCGAGCCCGAGAGCCTGCATCTGCTGCTCCAGCAGCTTGATCAGGCTCGCCAGCTCCTGGGTCCTGTCGCCGTCCTCCTGGGCCTGGACGACGATGACGCTGCTCCGCGTCCTGAGCGTGTCGGGATGGTCAGGTCCCAGCACTCGACTCTGGTCGTGCAGCACCTTCGCAAGGGCCGTCAGGGCGTCGGCCGTGTTCCCCGCCCGGGCCTGCCATGCCGCGGTCTGGTAGCGCGCTATCAGGGTGTCGGCGTGTTCGGCGCCGAGGTGCCGACGCGCGGTGTCGGCGAGGTGCTGATAGTGGGCGCGAGCGGCGTCGAGCTGTCCGACCTCGCCCAGGCTGCGGCCCGCGCGGAACAGCACCGGGTGGATGCCGGCCTGGTGGAGTTCATCTCCCGCACAGGCGATGAGGGCGGTGGCGTTGGCCCGCAGAGCCTGGGCGAAGACGGCGTGGTTCTCGACCTCCGGCCAGGCCGCGGCCAGAGCGTCAGCGGCGATGTGTGCCTGCCGGGTGTGTCGCGCCGGAGTGAGGCTCTCGCGGACGGCACGCTGCAGGAGCTGGTGGACGCGGACAGCCTGATGGGCGACCGCGGGCGTGTGGGCGATCAGGCTGAGTCGGTGCAGTGCCCGGAGGGCGAGGAGAACCCGGTCGGCGGTGACGTTCTGCACGCCGGTGAGGTGCCGTTGACGGCGGCTCAGGTGGGCGAGCGCGGGCTCACTGGTCAGGACGCTGTCGGGGATGCCGTTCGGGTCGAGGAACGCAGCAAGCTCGAGCAACGGGCGGGCCAGCCCGCGGGGGCGCAGGGCGTCGGCGCGGTCGACGGACAGGGACCAGGCGGCGGCGACCGTGTGGGGCTGGTCGTCGGGGAGGGCGTCCGGAGCGACGTCGGCCAGGGTGTGGGCACGGTCGGCCAGCAGGGCCCGGTACGCGGCGCAGGTGATGTCGGCGTCGATGACGTATGCGGCAGCCTGGGACAGCGCGAGTGGCAGGTGCCCCAGGCGGGCGGCGAGGGCGGCCAGCTCGTCGTCGGGTTCACGGCGGTCGCGAGCGGCCAGTGTCTGGGTGAGGTAGGCGACGGACTCCGCCTCGCTGAACATGCCGACCTCGACGACGCTGCGGGAGGCCGTCAGGGCGGCGTCCTTGCGCCGGGTGGTGACGAGCGTGCTCCCGGTCGGGCTGGCGGGTGGCCACCAGCCTCGCAGGTCGTTGGGGTCGGCGACGTCGTCGAGCACGACCAGCCAGCGGCAGGGCGGGCGGTCGCCTTTGGGTTCCAGCCAGGCCAGGAAGTTCGCTGCGGCCCGTTGCGGGTCGGTGGTGTCGGCGGCGAGGACTTCGGCGGCGGCCTGCGCGTATCCGTTGACGATCGCCGTCGGGCTGCTGGCGGTGATCCACACCAGGACGTCGAGGGCACCCGATCGCCAGGCGGTGCGCGCGTAGTGAGCGGCCAGCTGGGTCTTGCCGACCCCGCCCATACCCGCCAGCACCCCGCTCGCCAGTGCCTGCCGGGCAGGTTCGGTGCTCGTGGTTCCGCCCCTGGCTCCGCCTAACGCCTCGCCCACTGTTCCGCCCTCGGACAGTACCCGGGTCAGCAGGCGGGTCTCGGCACGGTCCTGGAGCCACTGCGCCCTGGGCGGTATCACCCCGACCTGGTGCGGCCAGGGAGCGGGGGTGCGGGGCGCGGCGTGAAAGTGGTTGTTCTGCTCGTTGTGGTCGCCGTACTGACCGGCGAAGGGCCCGGTGTAGCCGTCGCCTGCCATGCTCAGCGGCCGAACCGGTTGTCCTGCCGGTTGTGGTCGCCTATCTGTAGAGCGGCCGGCCCCCAGAAGGTGTTCCGGCTCCCCACCCCACCGCCGCCGCCCGCTCCCGGCACCTGGGCAGCGACGTCCTGCAACTCCCTGACCAACGCATCCAGAGCCTCGGAGAACGCCGGGTCACGCTCGGCCGCGTCCTCCAGTGAGTCCGTCAGCCGGCGCCGGGTGCGCTCCGAGGGTTCCGCCTGGCCTTCCCCGGCCTCCTCCTCGGCTCGCTCCAGTGCCGGGTCCTGTCCGAGCTTGCTGCTGACCAGCTGATGAAGCCGGCTCATCCCTGCGTCGAGGCTCCGATCGACCTCGGCATCCGCCCGCCCCGCAACGCGCCTGGCCTTGGCCACAAGCCAGGCGCACATGTACCCGACCGCGATCTCCGCACCCGTCACCGCTACTCCCTCGCCCCCGCCGAAGCAACCAGTCCGAGCCTACCGCCGCGCCCATCCCGACGGCCCAGGGATCACAATTCACGGCAGCGCCTACCACCCGGGCCCGTGCGACTGCGCGCAGAGGCGGCTCGGCCACGCGTGCCGGTCACGGCCACGCGGCGGGCGCGGCCCTCCGGGCCCCCGTCCGCCGGAGCGACGGATGCCGTGGGTCGCAGTCGTCACCGCGCGGAACTGCCAAGTCGCCTCCGTACCGGGACCGGCCCGAGGATGTGGCGCAATGGACACTCCGTCCCTGCTTCGGGTTGCCCGTGGTCGCCGCACTGCGCGCGGTCGGCGGCCCGCTGCGGCCCGGGGAGTTCCACCCCCCTTCGCCTCCCCCGAGATCCGGGCTGTCGGCCACCGAGGTAGGGCACCCTGCCGCGTTCGCGGCTTCGGTACGCTTCGCCGGTGGACAGTGACAACTCCACGCCCCCTCCCGAGAGCGGGCGTCGACGAGCCGAGATCTCGGTCACCGAGATCGCCGTCCTCGCCGGGGTGTCGGTGCCCACGGTGTCCAAGGTGATCAACGGCCGGCCGGGGGTGTCCGCCGAGACGCGCGCGCGGATCGAGGAGCTGATCCGGGAGCACGGCTACCGCAGGGCCGAGAACCCCGGTTCCACACCGTCGGTGGAACTCGTGTTCCAGGCCCTGGACAGTCTGTGGGCGCTGGAGATCGTGCGGGGTGTCGAGGAGGTCGTCGGCCCGCGGGGCCTCGCGGTCGCGGTCACCCAGATGCAGGGGAGGCTCACCCCGGGGCGGTCGTGGACCCGGGACGTGCTGGCGCGACACCCGGTGGGGGTGATCGCGGTGTCCGCGAGGCTGACTGACGCGCAGTACGCGCAGTTGGCGAGCCGGGCGATTCCCGTGGTGGCACTGGACCCGACGGGCGAACCGTCGCACCAGGTGCCGTCGGTGGGGGCGATGAACTGGAACGGCGGGCTGCTCGCCGCCCGGCACCTGGCGGAACTGGGCCACCGCCGGGTGGCCGTGGTCCACGGCCCCGATGAGCTGTTCTGCTGCCGGGCCAGGCTGGACGGCTTCCGCGCGGGGATGGACGCCGCCGGGGCGTCGGTCGACGACCGGCTGGTCCGTCAGGCGCCGCTGTACGTGGAGGGCGGGCTGCGGGAAGGACGCCACCTGCTGGAGCGCCCCGACCCGCCCACGGCCGTGTTCGCGACCAACGACCTCCAGGCGCTGGGTGTGTGCGAGGCGGCCCGGCAGGCCGGATTGCGGGTTCCGGACGACCTGAGCGTGGTGGGCTTCGACGACCTGCTGTTCACCCAGTGGTCGGTGCCCGCACTGACGACGGTGCGCCAGCCGCTGTCGCAGATGGGCGCGATGGCGGCGGAGACCATGCTCGACCTGGCGGCGGGCCGCCGACCGGCTCAGGACCGTGTCGAGCTGCCGACCACCCTGGTCGTCCGGCAGAGCTCGGCACCGCCACGCCCGGACCACTGACGATCCAAGCGGTTCCGCGGGGGGAAGAAAGTTTTCTGCGCCATAGGCGCCTCCGCGTACGAGCCCCCCGAGGTGCGGTGCACCGCCCGGAGGGATGCCGGTGAGCGCCTCAGCAGCGGCTCTGCGCCCGTTCGAAGCGTCCGGCCTCCAAGCCCGCGGGCCCCGACCTCAGGCGTGCGCGCCGACAAGGTCAGGAAAGTTTTCTGTGGGCTGCCATGTGCCGGTATGCGCTCATGAGTGGCCAAAGCCCCCCGGCGCAACCGTTGTGTGCGACGAGATGGCTGTGCCACCATGACGTTGCTTCATGTGAGTGCACAACTGGAACGAAAAATTTCCTGGCATGGAAACCTGACCTGTCCAGTGGTGGAGCTCTGAGATCTCTGCTTGCCGTGCGGCAGAGGCTCTCCGTCCACGCGCCAGGTGACCCCCTTCCAGGACACGCTGCCCGCGCTCCGCCACTCGACAGCTCCGGCAGCGGTACCGACCCGTGTCCTCTTGGCGCACGGGACCACCTGACGAGCGCGACAGGCCTCGCGGACGGTGATGCACCCCCATCAACCACCCGCCCCGCCCGGCCCGTCCGCCCGGACATGACCGCGATCCAGCCGGATCGTGCCAGAGCACGGAGGGCGCATGCGACACCAATTCACGAGCGGGCTCTCCCGGGCGGTGGCCTTCTTCACCGTCGCGGGACTGTTCATGGGCGCGGCCTTGGCCATGCCCTCGTCGAGCGCGGCCGCGGACACCTCGACGAAGTACCTGGGGATCTTCCGCGAGACGAGCCCCACCGATGTCCCCTCGGGCACCGTCAGCCGCTACGGGGTGACCCCGGCCAGCGTCCAGTGGTTCGACAACTGGGCCAGCGGCAACGCCTTCGGCGTCGCCAACGCGCAGGCGCTGTGGAAGCAGGGCATCATGCCGGACTTCACCTGGGAGCCCTGGAACCCGGCTCTCGGTGTGAACGACACCGGGCAGATCCATCTTCAGGACATCATCGGCGGGAAGTGGGACAGCTACATCAAGGCTCGCGGCGCGGAGTTCGCCTCGGCCGGCGTCCCGATCATGGTCCGCTGGGGCCACGAGTTCAACGGCAACTGGTACCCCTGGGGCATCGTCAACAACAGCAGTGACCCCTCGCTCTACGTACGCGCCTACCGGCACGTGCACGACCTCGTCGCCGCTGCCGGCGCCACCAACGTGCAGTGGGTGTGGTGCTTCAACAACAGCTCCACCCCCTCCGCCGCCTACAACGACCCCGGCCAGTCCTACCCGGGCGACTCCTACGTCGACTGGGTCGCGATCGACGGCTACAACTGGGGACTGGCCCCGTCGTGGGACCCCAGCGGCAACTACTGGACGAGTTTCGACTCCGCCTTCTCCAACGCCTACGCACAGGCCCGGGCCATCGCCCCGCACCGGCCGGTGATGCTCGCCGAGGTCGGGTCCAGCGAGGACGGCGGAAACAAGGCGCAGTGGATCAACGACATGTCCACCACCCTCCAGTCCGGCCGTTACGCCGATCTGAAACTGATCAGCTACTTCGACCAGGACAAGGAGGAGCTGTGGTCGGGTACCTCTTCGCCGGCCACCCAGACGGCCTTCACCTCCTGGGTCAACCAGCCGTACATGAAGGGCAAGGGCACGGATCTGGCCGGGGTGGCCGGCCAGTACGAAGGCACCACGAGCCCCAGCCCGACGCCCACGCCCACAACCCCGCCCACGACCCCGCCCACGAGTGCCTGCTCGGCGACCTACCGGACCATCAGCTCCTGGCCCGGAGGGTTCCAGGGTGAGGTGACGGTGAGCGCCGGGGCCGCCGGAACCAGCGGGTGGACGGCACGCTGGCCCCTGACCTCCGGGCAGACGATCAGCCAGCTGTGGAACGGCACCCTGACCGTCGACGCGTCCACGGCGGTGGTGAAGAACCTCAGCTGGAACGGCACGCTCGGTGCCAACGGCTCCACGACATTCGGGTTCACCGCCACCGGATCACCCGCCACCCCCGCGGTCACCTGCGCCAGCCCGTGACCCCGTAGGCAACCGGCGGTCGGCTTCCGGCCGACCGCCGGTCACCGCCGTCGCCCAGCTGCCGGCCCGACGCAAACCCCTCTGGAGCTGCTCCGAGCCCCTCCCCCTCACCCGCGCCCGCCGCGGGTTCCGTCGGGGCCGGTCCGGCCCGCGTACTACCCCTCGACCAGGCCCGAGCGCCACGCCCACAGCGCGATCTCCACGCGGTTGCGTGCGGCAAGCTTGGTCTGGATGTTCCCCAGATGGGTCTTGACCGTGCCCAGGGAGACGAAGAGCGCGGCAGCGATCTCCGCGTTCGTCATGCCGTCGGCGACCAGCCGCACCACCTCGGTCTCGCGTGAGGAGAGGTCGGACGTGGCGGGGGGCGCGGTCCGCGGTGGCTGGATGCCCCGCAGCAGCCGGACCGTGATCGCCGGACTCACCAGGGCCTCACCGGAATGGGCCGCGCGCACCGCCTCGATGAGCAGCACCGGGCCCGAGTCCTTGAGGAGGAAGCCGCAGGCACCGCAGTTGAGCGCCTCGTAGACGTAGGCGTCGTCGTCGAAGGTGGTGACGACCACGACCTTGGAGGCGGCGCCGCTGCGGTTCAGTTCGCGCAGCGCCTGGAGCCCGTCCATCCGCGGCATGCGGATGTCCATGAGGACGACGTCCGGGTTCAGGAGACGGGCCATCTCCAGGGCCTGGACGCCGTCCTTCGCCTCGCCGACCACCTCGATGTCGTCCTCGGCACCGAGGATCAGGGAGAAACCGGTGCGGACCATGGCCTGGTCGTCCGCGAGCAGGACCCGGATGGTCATCGTGCGCCCTCCGTCGGGAATCGGGCCTGGACGGTCCAGCCGTCCGGGGTCCTCGGACCTGCGGTGAAGGAGCCGCCGAGCGCCAGGGCCCGGTCGCGCAGACCGGCCAGGCCGTAGCCGCCCGCCGCGACGTGGCCGACGCGGGCGCGGCCGTCGTTGGAGACCTCGACCGTCACCGAGTCGGGCCGGGTGTCGCGGTGCACCAGGATCTCCAGGGCCTGCACGCCCTCGGCGTGCCTGCGGACGTTGGTCAGGGCCTCCATCACCACCCGGTGCGCGGCCGACTGGACGTCGATGGGTACGTCGTCGAAGTCCCCGGAGATGTTCAGCCGCACCTTGACGTCGTCGCCGGAGGTGAAGTGGTCGGCGAGGGAGGCGATGTCGGCGATGGTGCCCATCGGTGTCAGCCGGGCCTGTGAGCCGGGTTCGTGCAGCAGGGCGACCATGCGCCGGATGGCGGTCATCGCCTCGTCCCCGGCCGCCTCGATGCGCTCCAGTGCGGGGAGCACCGCCTGCGGCTGTTTGGCTGCGACGCTCTGCGCGGCCTGCGCGAGCACCACGATGCCCGTGACGTGGTGGGCGACGTAGTCGTGGAGATCGGACGCGATGCTTGCGCGCTGCGCCAACTGCTCGGCGACCGCCTGGCGCCGGCGGCCGGTCTGGAGCATGCGTGCCCACAGACCCGTGGCGCCGGCGATGACACCGGCCAGCGCCAGGGCGAGGGAGACGACCGGGGCGATCCTGGTGGCGGACAGCTGCACGGGTCCCAGGACCAGGCTCCCCAGCAGCAGAGGGATCGCGACCGTGGCGCGGGTGGGCTCCGCCCGCCAGGCGGACAGACCGATGACCAGCAGGGTGACGGCGGTGGCGGTGACCCCGAACGGCAGGATCGCCACGGGAGTGGAGTCAGGACTCACCGTCGTCAGCAGCATGATCAGGCCCAGGACCAGTGCGCTGCTGCCGAGCGCCCGGCCGGACAGCCGCCATGTGATCACGGCGACGAGAGCCGCCAACGTGATGACGGACGGCCTGGCCAGGCCCAGGACCATGTCCACGATCCCCAGGCTCAGCAGGACCCCCAGGCCCGCCAGCGACATCACACTGTGCACCAGCCGCTCCAGCAAGCGGTTCGTGCTGTTGTTCACGTCTTCGTCGTCCCTGCTCTCGTTCCCTGCTCCGGCTCGCCGGGCGGGCGGCCCGCCGTCGGTGGTCCCCTCCAGTGTCACCGAAGCGCTCCGGATGCCCCTGAGGCACCTCTCACCCCGGCAACCGCCGCCCGGTGGCGCCCGGTCGCCGCCGGTGCCTCCCGCGCGGAGTCCTGCTCCGCGGACATGAGGTCCGTACCCGTGCCGAGGACGGCCACCTCGACGGCGGTCAACGCACACACCCGGGCCGAGCGCAGCAGCCGGTGCAGGGAGAAGGACACGGGAAGCCTCCGGTGGTGGTGGACGGGGGCCCGGCCGGGGCCGGGAGGGGCGGTGTTCGGCGGCGCGGTCATGCGAGGCTCGGCTCGACGACCGCGCCATGGGGGCGGACACGGGTACGGGAGTCCGGGCGCAGGGCGCCGCGCACGAGTTCGTGGAGCAGCGCGGGATAGCTCAGCCCCTGGTGCGCGAACATCTTCGGGACCTGCGACTGCGCGGTCATGCCCGGCATGGTGTTGACCTCGTTGAGGACGGGGCCGTCGGCGGTGAGGAAGAAGTCGCACCGGGCGACTCCGCGGCAGCCCAGTGCGGTGAACACCGCCAGGGAGGCGTCGACCAGTCGGTCGTGCTCGTCGGCGGACAGCGGTGCGGGTATCAGGAACCGGGCGCCGCCGTCGTACTTCTGCTCCGTGTCGAACAGGCGTCCGTCGTCCAGGACGATCTCCAGCGGCGGCCCCACCGTCAGGGTGCCGTCCGCCCGCCGCAGCACGGCGAGATCCACCTCACGCCCGACGACCAGTTCCTCGACCAGCACCCGGTCGTCGAGCCGGAGGGCCTCGGCGAGGGCCGGGGCCAGGTCCGAGGGCTGCTGGACGAGGGAGACGCCGTGGCTGGACCCGGCGGCGACGGGCTTCACGACGACCGGGCCGTCGAAGGTCACCCGGTCCGCGTCCTCCGCCGTCACCAGGACGCCCGGCGCCACGGCGACGCCGACCGCCTCGGCCACCAGCTTGGTCGCCCACTTGTCCATAGCCAGCGCGCCGCCGCGCACCCCCGCGCCGACATACGGCACGTCCGCCAGCTCCAGCAGCGCGGCCAGCGTGCCGTCCTCGCCGCACGGGCCGTGGACCGCGGGGAAGGCCACGTCGCAACCGGCCAGCAGCATCAGGGCGACGGACAGGCTCTCCGCGGCTGTGCCCGCGAGCGGCTGCCCGTCGCCGTCCTGCCACCGTCCGTCGCGGCCTATGATGAGGGCGAGGACGTCGTGGACGGCGGGGTCGAGCGCGAAACGCACGGACGCGGCGGACGCCAGGGAGACCTCGTGCTCGCAGTTGCGGCCGCCGCCGATCACCGCGACGCGGATGCGGCCGCCCAGCGACGGTACGGTGCCGGTCATGCGGCCACCGCCTGGCGGCGCACGCTGCGGCGCAGGCGTGCGCCCAGACCGGTCATGATCTCGTGCTCCAGGGTTCCGGACCACCGGGCCCACTCCCTGACCGTGGGCTCGCCCCGATCACCCGGCCCGAAGACGGTGGCGGTCTCACCGGGCACCGCCGGCCGGTCACCCGTGTCGACGATGACCTGGTCCATGGAGATCCGGCCCGCGATGCGGCACCGGCGGCCACCGAGGAGAACCTCCGCCCGGGCGGACGCGCTGCGGGGAAGACCGTCCGCGTACCCCACCGGCAGCAGCGCCAGATGGGTGCGCCGCTCCGCGCTCCAGCTGTGTCCGTATCCGGCTCCGGCGCCGGCCGGCACCGCGCGTACCGCCACCACGGGTGCGGTCAGCGTGAGGGCGGGGCGCAGCCGGGTCGTCCCGGTCGGGTCGATGCCGAAGAGACCGGCGCCGACGCGGGCGAGGTCGAACCGGGTCCGCGAGTCGGTGAGGGTCGCCGACGTCGCCGCCAGATGCCGCCGCCGGGGACGCAGCCCGGCCTCCGCCGCAGTGGACACCGCCGTCCTGAACAGGTCGAGTGCGCGGTCGGTGCACGGGTCACCGGGGGTCTCCGCGCAGCCGAGGTGGCTCATCACCCCCACGACCTCGGCCAGACCGTCCGCTTCCGCCTGGCGTGCCCGCCGGCACAGCTCCGGCCACGCCTCGGGCTCGGCGCCGTCGCGGCCCATCCCGGTGTCCAGCTGTAGATGGATCCGCGCCGTGCGACGCGTCCGGGATGCGGCGCGTACGACGGACGTCAGGTGGGCGCACCCGGGAACGGCCAGGGAGACATGGGCGCGCAGCGCCTCCTCGAACGCGCCGTCCACCGGGTTGAGCCAGCTCAGGATCGGCACCCGGAAACCGGCGGCCCGCAGGACCAGGGCCTCCTCCACCGACGTGACGCCGAGCGAGGTCGCGCCCGCGCCGAGGGCGGCCGCGGCGGCCTCGGCGGCGCCGTGGCCGAAACCGTCGGCCTTGACCACCGCCATCAGGCGGGTGGCCCGCGCGGCGAGGAATCGTGTGTTGGCGGCGATCGCCGACGGGTCGAGCGTCAGCTCCGCGCCGTCCCCGCGGCCGGTCCGCCGCGGCGGCTCGGCGACGCGGACGCCGGGAGCGATCGGTGCTGCGCAGTACATGCGGCGCCTTTCCTGGGGTCGCACGACCGGGCCTGTGCCCAGTGGGCAACGAGGACCGCCGGCCGTTCGGGGGACCGAGTCCGCGAGAGGGAGCTCATGACCAGCAGGCTATGAAGACCGTGCACGCCCCGGCTTCGGGCAGAAGTCGGACCTGTGGGGCGGCACTACGACTTTCGGCTGACGGCCGACGGGCGGCCTGGCATGTGCTCCGGCGGACCGCAGACCGCCGCTGAGGCGGTTGCCCGCCGCAGGCGTCGCAGCGTACGAGTCGGCTCAGTGGGATCCGATCGGGCGGAGTGATTCGGTACGGCGGGCGCCAGGGGCTGGCCCCCGGCGTGGCAAGTCTTTTCGGCTCAGTCCGCGGCCACGATCGCTCGTGACTGCGCGAGGCTGATACTCGCCCGGAAGATCTTGATCACGACCGTTGGGAATCCTTGGCCGGCGTGCTCAGCCGGACGACGGCGGAAGGCGGGTTCAGCGTTGCGCCGGTGGTCGGCGTGAACCCGTCGCCGGCCGTATGGAACGAGGCGGCCGCTTGTTACCCTCTCCGATCATGCGAGCCCTCTTCCCAGGATCCTTCGACCCGGTCACCCAAGGGCACCAGGACGTACTCCGGCGCGCTGCCCTCCTCTTCGACGAGGTCGTCGTCTGTGTGATGTCCAACGCGAAGAAGACCGGCCGTTTCACCGTCACGGAGCGGCTGGACCGGCTCCGCGCGGCAGCGGCTGACCTGAGCAACGTCACGGTCGACTCCCACACCGGTGGCCTGCTGATCGACTACTGCCGCCGAGGCGGAATCGACGTCGTCATCCGCGGAGTCCGCGGCGCTTCCGACCTGGACTACGAAATGCCGATGGCCCGTATGAACCACGAACTGGCCGGAATCGAAACGTTCTTCATGGCTGCAGACCCCGCCCTGGCTCACATCTCCTCCACTCTGGTCACCACGATGAGTCAACAGGAGCAGGTCCGCGAAGGATGATCTGATCGGGCTGCTTCCATCAGGTGGGGGCGGCAACCAGGGTTGCCCGTCGAACCCGGCTGAGAAGCCGTCTCGACCGCTCTGCGAACGCCCGGGATGACAGGTCCGGGATGCGGGGATCGGAGGCTGGCAGACTTCTGGGGTGTTTCCCCAGCGGCCTTTCACCCTGGCCGGCCCGCGCGTCCGTCTGGAACCGCTGTCCCCTGAGCATGCCGAGGGGTTGTGGGCCGTGGCAGACGACGAGGTCTTCGCCAGGTTGCCCTACGACCGTCCGCCGACCGTCCCGGCCATGCGTGAGTGGATCTGCGCGGCTTCGAGCCGTCAGGCGGTGCGGCTGCCGTTCGCGGTGCTGGTCGGCCAGGAGGTAGCCGGCACCACGTCGTACTGGTACCCGGACGAAGTGCGTCGGCAGGTGGAGATCGGGTCGACCTGGCTGGGGCGGGCGTGGTGGGGCACGGGCGTCAACCGGGCGGCCAAGCGGCTTCTGCTGGAGCATGCCTTCACCGAGCTGGGCTGCGAGAAGGTGGTGTTCCGCACGGACCCGGAGAACACTCGCTCCCAGCAGGCACTTCACCGCCTGGGGGCAGTCCGGCACGGGCTGGTGCGCCGTGACTGGCCGCGCGGGGACGGTACCTGGCGCGACAGCGTGTACTACTCGATTCTGCGCAGCGAGTGGACTGCCCACTGACACCGGGACGGACTGCTGCAGCCCGCTGCGGAGCAGCCGGGCAAGGTGTCGGTAGCAGATCAGGGCGCAAGCGACAGCGGCGCAGGCCAGGAAGTGCTCGACCTTGCGTTCACAGACTCTGTTCCGAAAGTTGATCAAGGTCGTCGATGATCAAGCGTCGTGGTGCGTGGGACCTGAGGAACGGCCAGCGGAACCGGCTCGGGCCGCTGTTGCCCGTGGCAAGAAGTCGGGGCGGCCGCCCAACGTGGAGGCGTTCCGCAGCTGATGGACGATCATGTGGCGGGTCACCCACTACGCGGCCCCGCCAAGTGATCACGATCTACAGCCGCCGGGGTGGGCCTACGGCGTCGACAGGGCAGTTCGCTCGGCCTGCTGCAGCCAGTCGCTGTACCAGCGGGCGAAGGTCACCGGCTTCCCGTCGTCATTGAGGAGCGGCACGAGGTCGACGTCGTCCGCCCGGTCGTCGGACCAGATCGTGCCGCGGTGGCTGCCACTGATGATCAGCCACTCCCGTCGGGCACAGCCCAGATGACAGATCACTATCGCACCGGCAGTGCGTTCGGGAGCGAACATGACGGCATCCCACCGTTCGTCCCACGCCTCCATGGCGTCGTCGAAGTCCTCGACATCGTCGAAATCCTCTTCCTCGGGACGTTGGGCACGGAGGTCGTCGACCAGCTTCGGGTCCGGGCCCTGGTCGGGAAACGGCTCGGCAAGCCTCGACAGGTCGGCCAGGCCCGCGCCGTCGCCTTCCCAACGCCAACGGCCCTGCACGCGCCGAACCGGGAACAGGCCGTACGCCGGGCCGGCGCCGCCCGCGCCGACGTGGAGAAGGAAGGCCCGGTACTCCTCCGGCAGTCGCACGCCTGTCTGAGCCTCGAGTTCAGCAAGCTCGCCCCGGGTGAGCGGCGCCTCCAAGGCCCACTTGTGCCCCTTTGCCCCGAAAACCTCGCCACCCCCAGGCCCTGCACCCACCGCCTCGACCCGCTGACGTACCCCCGCCCACCACTGATCAGTCATGCCCAGACCGTACGTGCAGCCACCGACACCTGGGTTGCGGGGCCCACTGTCGTCATCCCGGCAGGCTCAGGCGATCCGACAGTGGTGGTCCGCAGCAGGGAGAAACGGTTCACACACCACGACTGCGGCATGGTCGAGTTCGTCGCACGGATGCTCGAGCCCCCCGAAGAGTCACTTAACGACCTGTCGGTTGCCGCTGAGTGCCGTGAAAGGCCTGGGGATGATCTCGGCTCAGGCGGGAAGCTCTCTTGGTGTGGTGGTGATCACTGCCTGCTACGGAGACAGCTCGACCTCGACAGCCCGGCCCCGGCCCGTCACCGGTAGTCCTCCGGATGCGACTGCATCCATGTGTTGATCCTGTCCCGGGTGCCTGTCAGGAGGCTCTGCTGCTTCTTCAGGCTCGGGAAGGAGATGTCTCCGCCGAGGGTGGTCCGCATCTGTGCGATCCAGGCGAGCGGTTTGGCGAAGTGGCTCTTGCCCTTGGGGCTCGCCTTCATGGCGTTGTCAAGATCGTCCAGGTTCTGCAGCAGCCGGTCAAGGAAGTACTCGCAGTTCCCAGGCGTGCCGCAGTTGTCGTTGTAGGTCGCTTGGAGGACCGCGAAAGCGTCCCGCACCTCCATCGGACCTGCACCCGGCGCCGCGTCCGTCGACGGGTAGACGACCGACGCCGAGGCACTGGGCTGTGCCGGAACCGTGCCGGCTGCCGTGGGAGACGCAGTGACACTCACCGTGGGGCCAGACGCAGCGGAGACACCACCCGGCGCGCTCGAACAGGCGGCCAGCACTGGTGCGATCAGCAACACCACGGTCGCGCAGCACAAGGAAGAGCGGCTGAGCATGCGGACTGTCCCCGTTCGTAGCCGTCGTATCTGGAACCATCTATCTACCGGTTGCATCCGTCATCCGTCCACCCGGCCGCCTGGCCGCCTGGCCGCCCGCCGACGATGTATCAGCGCTCCAGCAGCTCATCGGGTCGTCGGCAGGACTGCCGTCGGCGACAGCGACCCAGCTGACGAAGCAGCGGCAAAGCGATCACGCTGCCGCGTAGCCGTAGGCGTCCGCGTCGAGCATCACCATGTCCTGGCCGTCGATGTCCAAGCCTCGGAGGCCGGGCGGGAACGGCATGGCCATGTGCTTGGCCGCCATCTGCGAGAGTGCATCCAATTTCTCTTCGAACATGTCTGCGATCCTGCCCGGGGCGCACCGGCGTGGAGGTACGGCTCCCCGACTCGGTCAACCTACGCGGTCACAGCACCAGCTGCGGTGGCGCCAGCCGCAGGCCACGAGTGCCGAGCGGGGCCCGGCGCCCGTCGGTTCAGGACTGCGGGCGAGGGAGTGCGGACGCCTGCTGCCGGGCCGGCGAGCCAGCCCGGCAGCAGGTGGGACGTACACGGGCGTCCCGGCTCGGACGCGGCCGGAACGCAGCAGAGTGATCAGGACGTGCAGGTCCCGCTCGAACCTGTGAGGGACTCCCCCCAGTGGATATCCGCGGACGCGTGCGACGTCACCGTTGCGTACCTGGTCGCCGGGGTGAGTCCGGTACGTTCTAGCCTGCTGCCGGCCATGGGGTGAGCGTTCTGCGGAACGAGGCGGCAGCTCCCATGAACCGACCAGTGGTTGTCCTTGTCGAGCTTGGCGCTCCTGGTGTCGCGGGCCCGCTTGAGTGATGTCGTCGGACTGCCCGTCAGATTCGGACGGGAAGTGTCTCCGGCGAGCGCGAGAGCCGCTCCGAGGGCTCCCGCGGCCCCAGCCGCAACAGCCACAAAACTCACCCTGGCGCACTTCATCTTGCCCCTCCCTGGCCCCTGGTCGGGCACCGGACCCCGGCGTGTCGGGGGTTCCCGGGGACCTGGGCTGCGGTGTCGACGGTCTGATGCAGACGGGCGCCTAGTGACGCCCGCTGGGTTGATGCGACGACCGCCCGGAAAGGTTGCATCCGTTTTCATCCGCCACCGTGCTCCCACCGCTGTCCCGGGTGAACTGACGGCATGGCGCCCGCCCGCTGCGGCGCTTGCTCGTTCGGCTGGGCGACTTGGGTGAGGCGCAGGATGAACCCGAACCTGCTCAACGCAGCCGATGCACGGAAGCATGCATGGCGTCGCCGGGGTGGCCGGAGTGGTGTGGCCGCGTAAGGGCCCCGGCAAGGGGTGTTGCCGGGGTGGGTGCGGAACGCGTGCCCGCTCCCGGGGGGTTACAGCTGGACGCCGGTGCCGGGCTCGAGGCAGGTGATCGGGATGCCGGTCAGGCCGTTCTCGCCGAGGAGGTCGGCGGTGGAGCGCCGGCCGAGGTCGCTGAGCATGAGCTCGTGAATCTGGATGACACGCTCCGGCTTGACGGCGCGGACGAAGTCGGCGGCTTCGCCGAGCTTGGTCCACGGTCCGCTGGTGGGCAGGAGGAGGGTGCGCACGGGGACGTCGGGCGCGAAGTACGCGTCCCCGGGGTGGTAGAGGGCTCCGTCGTCGAAGAGGTAGCCGACGTTGTCGGGGCACGGGATGTCGGGGTGGATCAGCGCGTGGCGGTGGCCGTGGACGGTGGCGGTGATGGAGCCGACGGTGATGGTGTCCCCAGCGGCAACACCGTGGACGCGGCCGTTCCGGCCGCCCAGGGCGGCCGCGACGGCGGGTGTGCCGTAGACCTGGAGCTCCGGCTGGGTTTCGAGGGCGGCGGCGACGAGTTTCTCGTCGAAGTGATCGAAGTGCTCGTGAGTGATCAGGATGGCGTGCGCCCCGGTGACGGCCTGTGCGGCGCCAGGGGTGAGGGTCCCGGGGTCGATGACCAGACGGGTGTCGTCCTTCTCCAGCGTGACGCAGGCGTGGACGTGCTTGGTGAGTTTCATGGCGAACCCTTCAGGCAGAGCCGGGCGTCTGTTTACAACCAGACTGTACACCTGGGTTGTAGATATTGAGGTGAGCGCGGGTCGGTCGCGGCCTGGCCTGGGCGGTGGGATCTGCCGCCGGACCTCGGGAACTGTGAACCCAAGGTGTACAGCCTGGTTGGAAACTGCAGGTAGGGTCTGCACCATGGACGGCAACCACATGGCCGAGGAACTCCGACGGACCGTTGGAGAACTCGTACGCACCGTGCGCGCGGCCGACACGATGCCCCCCGCCGAGGCCGCCGTCCTCGGCTACCTGGACCGAAGCGGTCCGCTGACCACCGCCGACATCGCACAGCAGCGGGGGGTCAGCCATCAGTCGATCGCCAAGGCGGTCAAGGAACTCCTCGGTCAGGGGCTTGTGCGTGCCGAGGCCCACCCCAGTGACGGGCGCAAGCTGCTGCTCCACCTCACCCCGGCGGGAGGCGACCGGTTGGCCGAGGAACGCCGAAGGCGTGCGGGCTGGCTCGGCTCCGCGATCGACGATGCCCTCAGCTCCGAGGAGCAGGAGACGCTCGCAGCGGCGCTACCCCTGCTGTCACGCCTGACCGCACACCTGAAGGCCAAGTAGGCGGAGCCGTTCCAGTCCCACCTGCGATTGAGCTCTCCTTCGCCTGACGAACCGCCACGAGGGCCGGCCAGCGCAGCGGGTCCCTTGCCCGGAGCCCTCGTCCTGGCTCGTCTGCCACTGCCCAGCGTTCCCAAGGTCCGTCGCGGCGGTACGCCCACCCGCCGGCCCGGTTCGTCCGGCTCAGGGCTCCGGATCTTGTCGCGCAGACGCGGTACGCCTGTCACGGAACGGTGAAACTCCGCCGACAGGATAGGGGTGATCGCAAACGCACCACTCAACAGTCCGCACCACGGGGGGAACTCCACCATGCTGTCCAGCCGCCGACGCTCCACTGTCCCGGCCGTCGTCACCGTCGCCGCGTCCGCCCTGCTGCTGACCGCCTGCGGGTCGTCGACCGACTCGGCGTCCTCCGCCCCGTCATCGTCGGCATCCGTCCCGGCATCTGCCCCGGCGCCCTCCTCCGCCCCCTCCTCCGGCTCCTCGGACAGTACGAGCGGCAGTGGGTCGACCTCCGGGGGCACCGGCACCGGAAGCGGGACCGACACCGTGGCCAAGGACCAGGGCAACGCGAACAGCGCGTCGCCGAACACCAAGCCCTCCTCCGCCCCGGCGGGCTCGGCCCGGTGCCACACGAACGATCTGGCGATCTCCTTCGAGACAGGAGGGGACGCGGCGCCCGACGTGACGTCGGACCAGCAGCAGTCCACGGGGATCGCGGTGCGCAACAAGAGCGGGCGCACCTGCTCCGTCGGAGGGTTCCCCGGAGTCGACCTCACCGGCGGAAGCGTCACCTGGTCGCTGACCAGGAAGTCGGCGAGCTACCAGGCCATCACGCTCAACCCCGGGGACACGACCGACTTCTCAATCACCTTCCTGCCGCAGCCCAACGGAAAGTGGACCCCGAAGACGGTGACCGTGACCCCGCCGAACGAGACCACCAGCGCGACGCTGACCTGGCCGTGGGGCCCGGTGCTGCTGCAGGACGGAGCCACGCACCCGGGCACGTACGTCGGCCCGATCGGCTGACGGCCGGCCGGCCCGTTCAGCAGGGCGGTGCCCCGTCGTCGGGGCACCGCCCTCGCCGTGCTGCGCGCACCCGTCCGCCGGGCCCATGGGTCCGCCTGCCCCCGGGCGGCACCGTGGCGCACCGGCAGGAACGGCGATGGCGGCGGCCCCCGGATCTCCGGGGGCCGCCGCCATCTGACCGTCGGGGCGCATGGCGCCCGGCCGCGTCAGAACAGGGCGCCGAAGTCGCCCTCCATCTCCGAGCCGGACTCCGAGTCGGAGTCCTCCGCCTCCTGCTGCTCGCGGGCGGCCGCCTCAGCTGCCGCGCGCTGCGCGGCACGCTCCCTCTCCTGCTGCCGAGCCTCCAGCTCCGCCCGCTGCTGGGCCTCGCGGCGGGCTCGGGCCTCCTCCCTGGCCTTCGCCTCCTCGGCCTGCCGCGCCCTCCTCTGCTCGGCCTCGACCTGCTGCTTGCGGCGGTCGAGCGCCTCGTTCGCGGAGGACTCCACGCTCGTACTGCTGCGGACGTACGGATCGTCCATGTAGCGCAGGCTCATCAGGACCTGGTCCTGCCGCCAGTCCCGGCCCCGGGCGGTGATCTCGGAGGTGTAGGCCTGGTACTCCGATCCCTCGGTCCGGAAGCCCCTGATCACCTGCGCGATCGTGGCCACGTGTTCCGGCCGCGGGGCGTTGGACAGCCCGCCCAGCTGGCTCTTCACCTCCTGGGTGTAGAACGCGGCGGCCTTGTCGATCTCGCGGCCGAGGGCCTCGAACCGTCCCCTGACCTCGGCGGCGGGCCCGAGATCGACCTCCGGCAGCACCTCCTTGGTCTCCCAGCTGGACGGGTGCATGAACGAGCGGAGCTCCGCCGCCCGCTGCTCGTCCAGGCCCTCGCTGAGGATGGCGAAGGCCTTCTCCCGGGCCGCCTCCCTCTCCTCCGCCGACGGTTCCCTGGTGCGGTCCTCGTTGTGCACCAGGGCCTTCGCGAACTCCTCCAGCCGGTCGACGGGAAGCCGGACCGCCTCGGTGCCAGGCTTGGCGGAGACGAGTTCGCTCCAGCTCCTCACCTGGGCCTGGCCCCACTTGACGCTGCCCAGCTGCCGGTAGGGCTCGGACTCGGCCGCCGCCTCGGACCAGGGGGTGGTGCCCTCGTACAGCGCCAGGGTCGCCTTCTGGAGCTCGGCGTCGACATGCAGGACCTCGGAGGACCGCTCCAGCACGGAGGCGTCCTCCCGGGCCTTCGCCGCCGCCTCGCGAAGGGCCCGGGCGGCGGCCGGGTCCGGGTGCCCGTCGGCGACCCCGTTCACCCGGTCGGCGGCCTCCCGCAGCTCCCGCGCCGCGTCCCGGAAGTCCTCGGCGGAGGGCTGCGGCTTCTTCCAGGTCGCCTCGTCCCACTTCTCACGTGCCCGGTCGAGATCGGGCAGCGCGTCGGCGTGCTCCGGACCCAGTGCGGTCCTCACACGCTCGTGCAGCATGTCGACGGCGGCCGCCTGATGGACCTTCGGGTAGGGAGTGGTGTTGGTGGCCGGCGACAGATAGGGCCGGCCGGTCAGCTGGCTGGCGTTGGTGGTGTTGGCCCCCTCCTGGACCGCCGGCAGGTCACCGAGCTGGAACAGCTTCTCGAAGTCGCCCTGGCCGGTGGGGCCGGTGCGCAGGATGAGCACGTCGCCGTCCTTCAGCCCCGACAGGAGCTCCGGCACGTCCTCGACCTGGTCCAGGTGGGCCCGCTTCAGCCACTCCTCCTGGTGCTGCGGCGCGTAGTCGACCTCCTTGCCGCCGATCTCCAGCACCACCGCGGGCCGCCCGTAGGTCCTGGTCCCGTCGACATCCCGGGCACCGGACTCCCGTACGGCCGAGGCGAAGTACTCCGGCGCGGTCGCCCGCAGGTTCTCGTTCAGACGGACCAGACCGTAGACCGGCATCACGTCGACCTGCCCGGAGAACACCGAGTCGGCGATCGCCTGGAGCTTGGGGTCGTCCGGGAAGGCGGCCTTCTCCGGAGCCGGGATGTCGAACTGGTACAGGCCGTCCTTCTTGCTGACGCCTCCGTCCAGATGCCATGCCTGGTACTGCCCGTCCTGTCCGGGCACCCGCTCGTACACCGCCCGGGGCTTGCTCCAGGCGTACGGGGTGAGCACCAGTGCCTTGCTCCCGCCGGTGTACGACAGCAGCGCCTCGGCGGACTCGTGGCTCACCTCCAGGTTGTCGCTCGCCGCCACCAGGGTCAGCCCCTCCCCCAGGTCCGGACGCACCGGCTGGTCGTACCGGCGCTCCTCCAGGTCCTCGGGGACGTAGTGCGGCTTCTCGACCTTCAGCTCCTCCGTGTCGAGCAGCCGGTCCAGACGGCCCCGCACACTCTCCGGGGCGACGATCCGGACCCTGCCCGAGTAACCGAGCTCACGCAGGGAGCGGACCAGGGTGACAGCCGCCGCCTGGTGGCCCGATCCCGGGCCCGACTCCACCACGACGGTGACGGACGGGTGCTCCTGCAGCTTCGCGTGGACCGCCTGCCGGGTCTCGACCTCCTCCGGGGACGGCGCGGTGCCCCCGCGCCGCTTCCCGATCAGGTCGACCAGCTGCGGCTGAAGCTTGGGCTTCTCCCGCGCGAGGCCCCAGAGCGCGTGCTCGGGGATCTCCTTGTGCAGCTCGTCCAGGGTCTTCAGGCCCACGTCGGAGCCGTTCCTGGTCACCCAGTCCCTGAGAGCCTCCACGTTTCCGCTGCGGGCGTCACGGACCAGCTGCGTCAGTTCCCCGGGGTGCCGGTGCTGCGAGCCCGACAGCTGCTGCGCGCGCACCTCCGGCGTCTCCAGAACGGGACGGTCCTTGCTCCAGCCCCCGCGCGGGGCCGGGGAGCCGGGGACGTCGGAGCGGGGCGGCGC
>NZ_LIQR01000195.1 GCF_001418575.1 Peterkaempfera griseoplana | reverse complement strand
CTCGGCGGCACCCTGGCCGCCGCCCTCAGCCTCACCCTGGCCGCCTGCGGCTCGGGCGGCGGCTCCGGCTCCTCCGCCGCACCGGGCGGCTCGGGCGCGTACAACGCCGGCGCCACCGTGGCGATCGGGTCGCTCTACGAGCCGCAGAACCTGGACAACACCGCCGGCGGCGGCCAGGGCGTCACCGAGGCGCTCAACGGCAACGTCTACGAGGGGCTGTTCAAGCTCACCGACGACGGCAAGGTGCAGAACCTGCTGGCGCAGAGCTACTCGGTCAGCCCGGACGGCCTGACCTACACCTTCAAGCTGCGCAGCGGTGTGAACTTCCACACCGGCCACCCGCTGACCTCCGCGGATGTGAAGTACAGCATCGAGAAGGTGCTCGCCAAGGACTCCAAGTCCGCGCGCAAGAGCAATCTCGAGGTCGTCAAGAGCATCGACACCCCGGCCGCGGACACCGTGAAGGTGACCCTGAGCTCCAAGTCGATCTCGTTCGTCTACAACCTCAGCTACGTCTGGATCATCGACCACCAGGCCGGCGACCTCAAGACCGCCGAGGCCGGCACCGGCCCCTACAAGCTGGACAAGTGGACCCGCGGCTCGGCCCTCAGCCTGACCCGCTGGAGCGGCTACTGGGGCACCAAGGCCTCCAACGCCAAGGCGGTCTTCCACTACTACAAGGACGCCACCGCGCTCAACAACGCCCTGCTGACCAACGCCGTGGACGTGGTCACCAGCGAGCAGAGCCCGGACGCACTGGACCAGTTCAAGAGCAACCCGAACTACAAGGTCAACGACGGCCACTCCACCACCAAGCTGCTGCTGGCCTTCAACGACAAGGCCAAGCCCTTCGACAACGCCCTGGTGCGCAAGGCCGTCACCTCGGCGATCGACAACAAGCAGCTGCTGCAGTCGGTGTGGGGCGACTACGGCACCCTGATCGGCTCGATGGTCCCGCCGACCGACCCGTGGTACGAGGACCTCACCAAGGTCAACCCGTACGACACCGCGCTGGCCAAGAAGGAGCTGGCGCAGGCCGGTTACGGAGGCGGCTTCAGCTTCACGCTGGACACCCCCAACTACGACCCGCACCCGACCGCGGCCACCTTCATCAAGGCCCAGCTGGCGAAGGTCGGCATCACCGTCAAGATCAATGTGATCACCCCGGACGAGTGGTACACGAAGGTCTACCAGAACCACGACTTCACCGCGACGCTCCAGGAGCACGTCAACGACCGCGACGTGGTCTGGTACGGCAACCCCGACTTCTACTGGGGCTACGACAACCCGCAGGTGACCAAGTGGGTCGCCCAGGCCGAGCAGTCCGGCACCGCGGCGGAGCAGACCGCGCTGCTGAAGAAGGTCAACGAGCAGATCGCCCAGGACGCGGCCAGTGACTGGCTGTACCTCTACCCGCAGATCGTGGTCTCCTCCACCAAGGTCACCGGCTACCCGCTCAACGGCCTCAACTCGCAGTTCTTCGCCTACGGCATCAAGAAGACGAGCTGATGACCCGGTCCACCGGCATGACGGGCTATCTGCTGCGACGGTTCGGCTTCCTGGTCGTCTCGCTGCTGCTGGCCAGTGTGGTGCTGTTCCTGCTGCTGCGGCTGCTGCCCGGCGACCCGGCCAACGCCCTGGTGTCGGTCGGGGCCGACCCCCAGCAGATCGCGGCGGCGCGGCACGAGCTGGGCACCGACCAGCCGCTGCTGCAGCAGTTCGGCAGCTGGCTCCGCCAGTTGGCGACGCTCGACCTGGGACACTCCTTCGTCAGCTCGCTGCCGGTGGGCCCGGAGATCGTCAACCGGCTGAACGTCACCGTTCCGCTGACCCTGGCGGCCTTCGTGCTGGCGGTGCTGATCGCGCTGCCCGCCGGGTTCGTCGCCGCGCACCGCTCCCGCACCTGGTACGGCGGGCTGCTGAGCGCGGTCTCCCAGCTGGGCATCGCGGTACCGGTGTTCTGGGTCGGCATGATCCTGGTCACCGTCTTCGCCCTGCACCTGCGGGTGCTGCCGGCCGGCGGCTTCCCGCAGGACGGCTGGTCGGACCCGGGTGACGCGGTGCGCTCGCTGGTGCTGCCGGTGGTCACGGTGGCCCTGGTGATGGCCGCCTCGCTCACCCGCTATGTCCGCTCGGCCGCGCTGGACGTGCTCGGCAGCGACTATCTGCGCACCGCGCGGGCGCTCGGCGCCTCGTTCCGCGGCGCGATGTGGCGGCACGGGCTGCGCAACGGCGTGGTGCCGGTGATCTCGGTACTGGGCATCGAACTCGCCACCACCCTGCTGGGAGCGGTCGTGGTGGAGAACGTCTTCGCCCTGCCCGGACTCGGCAGCCAGCTCGCCCAGGCGATCTCCCAGCACGACTACCCGGTCATTCAGGGAGTGCTGCTGGTGAGCAGCTTCGCGGTGCTGCTGATCGGCTTCCTGGCCGACCTGGTGCAGCGCCTGATCGACCCCCGCCTGCGCGGGCGGCTCTCCGGAGCCGTCGCTCCCTCCGCCGGAGGCACCCGATGAAGCGCGTCCGCTCCTGGACCCTGGCCGGCGGGCTGGTGCTGTTCGGCCTGGTCGTGCTGGTCGCACTGGTCTCCCTGGTGTGGCTGCCGTACGACCCGTCCGACATGACCGGCGGACGGCTGACCTCGCCCGGCTGGCCGCATCTGCTGGGCACCGACAAGCTGGGGCGGGACCTGCTCACCCAGGTGATGGTCGGCGCCCGGATCGCACTCGGCGCGGGGGCCGGCGCGGTGGCGATCGGCGGCGTGCTCGGAGTGCTCGCCGGTGTCGCCACCGGGTTCGCCGGACGCTGGCTCGACGATGCGCTCTCCGCGCTGCTGGACGTCCTGATCGCGTTCCCCACCCTGCTGCTCGCCATGCTGGTGGTCGCCGCCCGCTCGGCCTCGCTGGGCTCGGCGGTGCTCGCGATCGGGCTCGGCATGGTCGCCGTGGTGGCCCGGCTGACCCGGGTGCTGGTCAAGCGGGTCCTGGCGCAGGAGTACATCACCGCCGCGCGCACCTCCGGCACCGGCTGGCTGCGGATCGTCAGCGGCCATGTACTGCCCAACATCTGGCCGACCCTGGTGGTCAACCTGGCCCTGCAGTTCGGGGTCGCGGTACTCGCCGAGGCCAGCCTGTCCTACCTGGGCCTGGGCGCTCCGCCGCCGAACGCCTCCTGGGGCCGGATGCTGCAGGAGGCCCAGGCCACCGTGTACACCACCCCCACCGGGGTGATCGCCCCGGGTGTGCTGCTGCTGGTACTGGTGCTCGGCGTCAACCTGATCGCGGACGGCCTGCGGGACGCCCTCGACCCGACCAGGAGGAAGCGCGCATGAGCCTGCTCGACGTCCAGGGGCTGTCCATCCGTACCGAGGACGGCCGCGAACTGGTCGCGGACCTCTCCTTCTCGCTCGACGCGGGCGAACGGGTCGGCCTGATCGGCGAGTCCGGCTCCGGCAAGTCCCTCACCACCCTCGCCGTCATGGGCCTGCTGCCGCCGGGGATGACCGCCTCCGGGTCGATCGTGCTCGACGCCCCGGGACTGCCCCGCACCGAGGTGCTCGGCGCCCGGGAACGCCGGCTGCTGGAACTGCGCGGACGCGCGGCCACCGTGGTCTTCCAGGAACCGCTGACCGCGCTCGACCCGCTGATGCGGGTGGGACAGCAGGTCGCCGAGCCGCTGCGCCGCGTCAAGCGGCTGCGCGGCGCAGCGCTCCGGCAGGCGGTACGCGACGCCCTCGCCCAGGTGCTGCCCGATCCCGACCGGATCGCGCGGGCCTTCCCGCACGAGATCTCCGGCGGCCAGCGGCAGCGGGTGGCCATCGCCATGGCCCTGGCCTGCGACCCCGCCCTGCTGATCGCGGACGAACCCACCACCGCCCTGGATGTGACGGTGCAGGAGGAGATCCTGGAGCTGCTCAGCACCCAGGTGGCCGAACGCGGAATGGCCCTGCTGTTCGTCAGCCACGACCTGGCGGTGGTCTCCGCCGTGACCGAGCGGGTGCTGGTACTGCGCCACGGGCAGCTGGTCGAGGAGGGCGGCGTCGAGCAGATCGTGCACTCGCCCACCCATGCGTACACCCGCGAGCTGGTCGGCAGCGCCCGGCAGCTGGAAAGCGCCCTGGAACGGACGGCGAAGCGATGAGCACCACCCCCCTGGCCGGCCCGGCTCCCTCCGACGAGGCCGTGGGCACCGCGCTGCTGGAGGCCTGCGAGGTGGGCTTCGCCTACCGCGGCGCCGGCTCCCCCGTACTGCACGACATCAGCCTGTCGCTCCTGCCCGGCCGCAGCCTCGCCCTGGTCGGCGAGTCCGGCACCGGCAAGACGACACTGCTGCGCCTGCTGCTCGGGCTGACCGCCCCGACCAGCGGACGGATCCTCTTCGAGGGGGAGCCGCTGGCACTCGGCGACCGCACCCGGATGCGGGCCTTCCGCCGCTCGGTGCAGGCGGTCTTCCAGGACCCGTACTCCTCGCTGGACCCCCGCGCCCGGGTACGCGCCATAGTCTCCGAGCCCCTGCGCTCCCTCGGGCTGGCCCCGGCCGGACGGGCGGGCACCCGCGACCCCCGGGTCGCCGCCGCCCTGGAGTCGGTGGGCCTGCCCGCGGAAGCCGCCGACCGCTACCCGCACGAGTTCTCCGGCGGGCAGCGGCAGCGCATCGCCATCGCCCGGGCCGTGGTCTGCGACCCGCGGGTGCTGCTGGCCGACGAACCGGTCAGCGCGCTGGACGTGACCACCCGGGTGCGGATCGTGGACCTGCTCGCGGAACTCAAGGAGCAGCAGGGCCTGACCATCGCGATGGTCTCGCACGACCTGTCGGTGGTCGCGGCGTTGTGCGAGCAGACCGCCGTACTGGAGCACGGGCGGATCGTCGAGCAGGGCGACACCGGCGACGTCCTGAGCGCGCCCACGCACCCGTACACCCGCCGCCTGGTCGCCAGCGTCCCCCGGCTGCCGGCACCCCGTCCGGCCTCCTGACCCGCAGGCCACACCCGGACCGGCCCGCGGCTCTCTCCGCCGCGGGCCGGTCCGTCGCGTGGGCGGCGCGGCCTTTACGGTACGGGCCGGCCGGCACGCCTGTCCGCGCCGCAGCAGCGCCCCGCAGTGCGCCCCCGGAGGCCGTCCGGGAGACCCCCCGGGACTCCCGTGGGCACTCATCCGGCGCAGCACCAGCCTCACCTCCAGTGACTGGATGTTGCTCACCGTTACTCTGGCGACAGTCGCCGTAACTCCGGCGACCGGCACTGCGGCCTGTCCGGACCGCGTTCCCGTCCGTCGTCGCGGGTCCGCATCCCGGCTCGGCGGGCACATGGCCCGCTCGGGCACGTGGTCCGCCCTGGCGTCCGCCGTACGGGAGAGCGCCCGCCCGGCAGCCGTCGGCGTGCCGGTCCGCCGCCCTCCGGGAGGCCGTCCGCGCAGCGGCGGCACCGCCCGGAGGACGAGGAAGGCGCCCGAGCAGGATGAGCGAAGAGATGGGGGTGGCCCGATGACCGCCGACAGCCCGGCCCCGGTACCGGACTGGCCCTGCCCCACCGTCCGGATCACAGCCGACGGCCGGGTCGAGGCCGACGGCATCACGGTGCCCGTGCCGGAGGGCATCGGTCCCGACGGCGTACTCGGCTGGGCCGCGGCACACACCGCCCGGCAGTACGAGCGGATCGGCCGCGCGATCCGGGTCACCGCCGTCGAGCCCGACGGGACTCGCCGGCCGTTGATCGTCCACCTGGACGGCACCGTGGTCCACCCCGACGGCACCCCCCTGCGGGCCCTCGGACCCGAACCCGCGGGCAGCAGCGGACGCATCCTGCGCCCGGTCGGCCGGCCGGAGGGCGTCGTCCGGCGCACCTCCCGCACCCAGGGGTTGGCCGGGGCCGCCTTCCTCGTCTCCGGCGCCCTGGGCCTCGCCCTGGTGGCCCTGGTCGTCACCTCGGGCGGCCACCACCCCGGCCAGGCATCGCAAGCGCCGGCCTTCCAGCCCCGGACCACCCCGCCCTCGCCGTACCTCTCCGAGCCGGGAGCACCCCCGGTCCACCTGCCGGAGACCGAACCCACCCCGGCGCCGGCCACCACCCCGGCCCAGGACACCGAGCCGGACCCGGCCCAGGCCGGGCCGGCCGGGGACACCGGGCCGGACCCGGACCCGTCGGTCGCCCCGGCACCGCGGCCCGCCGGTGTGCGGCCTCCCGGCGGCGCACGGTGGATCCCCGGCGTTCCCCACCACGCCGCCCGTGAGCACCACGCCCCGCCGCGTCTCAGGTTCCACATCCCCCAGGACGCCAAGGGCTTCCGCTTCGAGGTCCCCAAGGGCTCCTGCCATGCGCTCGCCCGGCAGGGGGGTCTCCCCGGCGGTCTCTTCACGGCCTGCCGCAGCATCTTCGGGTGAGCCCCGGCCGGTGCGGCCCCCTGACCAGGACGCTCCTATGGCTCGTCAGGGGGCTCGGACGAATCCGAGGGAAAGCGCGGGCCAAGGTCGCCAAGCGCCTCCGGCTACGGCTGTCCTCCGCCGCCGGTCAACTCGCCACGACCGGCCGCCGCCACTACCTCCGCCTCGCCCGGCACTGGCCCCACCTGATCACCACCGCGTTCGACCCTCGGCAAGCCCTACCCGAAAACCCGGCTGACCAGCGGCAACGCCCCATCCCGAGGAACCCTCTCACCCATCCGCAGTAGTGGAACCCGGCGCCCACCCGACAAGCCGAAACGGCCCGCCGAAACAACTGGCGGACCGTGCCGCAAGTTCGGGGTTGGAGAAACGGGCTGTCAGGTGAGCCGGAGAACCAGCAGCCCGAGGATGTAGAGAATCGCAAGGGACGACAGACCGATCAGCCCCGGACGTCGGCGATTTCGGGATCCCAGTACGGAGAACCAGATCAGGGCGCCCAGCGAGAGGACCGTCAGGGCCACACCCGCGAGTACCTCGGGCCAGTAGGGCCCGTACTGGTCGGGCGTAGCATCAGGAGCGGGGTCGGACATTCCGCCCACAACAACGAGCACGAAGCCGAGGAATCCGCCCCCGCAGACGACCAGCACGGAAGCTGCGGTGACCAGTGGCAGGCCGATCACCCGCAGCCGCCTGCTCACGCCGTCCGGGCTCGGCATCGCGCCTCCCGTGGGGATCGACTGGTGAGGACCGGGCGTCGCCTCGCCAGACGATGTCGCAGTGCCCCGTGCTGCGCAAGGGTCCCGCAGCGGCGGTACTTCTGGGAGCGCCGGGCGGCGGTGGGAGGTCTCACAGATCAATGCGGGTGCGCTGCGAGTCATCGCCGCGGTTGAGGTAGACGTGCGCCGGCCGAAACGGCAGAGCTCGAAGCTCAGACTCCATGGCGGCGAACAACACATCCGCATCCGGGCCGTAAGCGTAGATGGCGACACGTCCGCCACCGAACTCGTTCCCGTCCACCTCCCCGGCTCCGGCCTGCTCGACCGCAGCCCGCAAATGCTGCTCGGCGCGGAACATGACTTCGCGCTGGGCCCTGTCTCCGAAACTTTCCCCACCCAACGCGAAGTGGGCGATCACGCTGTGCTCCATGTCCCGGGATCCTTCCACGTCGACATCTCGACTTGGAACCGACCACATAGGGCGTTGGCGCGATCTTTGGCCGGTGGCCTGCCTGGGCTGGGGTCGAGCATGACCAGGGGGCCATACGCTGGCCGCGAATCGGGCTGGCTCCTGGCCTGCCCGCAATAAGTGACCGTTGTCTTTCCGATCTTGAGCGGTGTCCGTCGAACGGGAGTCTCAACAGGGCGGCTGCGTGGCATCGGTCTTTGCTACGGGGGCTCGGCATCTCGGTGGCGGCCTGCGGAGCTGCCGGCCTGGTGCTGACTTTGTGCGGCGCCTCTGCCTCCATCATCGCGCTGGTCGCCGGAGTCGCCCCTGGCGCGCTCCTGCTCGCATCGGTGTCGTGGCCCTGATGAGGATCGCCGCTGGTGAAGTTCGTTTGGCCGTCAACGAAGTCATGAGAGCGGACAGCGACGAATCAGGGCCCGGCGATCTGATGTCGCCGGGCCGCTCGAGGACAACCGGCACACCAAGCCGGCCCGCCCGGCCCCAGGCACGTCGATGCCCTGCCTCACCTGTCCGAACGAACCGCGAATTCCGACCAGAGCGGAGAAGGCTAGAACTCCCTCTCGAGGTAGAGGGCTCGCAGCCGCCGCGTCAGGTCCTCCGGGTCGGCGCCGGTGGAGGCGATGTAGCCGGAGACCGAGCCGTAGTCGCGCGCGAGCTCGGCCAGGAACAGCTCCATGGCCCGGGCGGGGGCGCGGAACGCACCCGTCCCTGGCGGCAGCGGTTTTCCTCCCGCGGCCTCCCACTCGGCGAGCAGGACCGTGCGCACGGCCTCCGTCAGGGCGTAGTCCGCGACGATGTCGTCTTCGGGGACGCCGAGCATGCTGAGGATCAGGGCGGTGATGATCCCGGTCCGGTCCTTGCCGCCCTTGCAGTGGTATAGCACGGGCACGGACTGCGGGTCCGCCACCAGTTCGAGTACGGCGCGGACCTCCTCCCGACCGTCCTCCGCGGTCTCGGCGTAGCGATCCGCGAAGAACCGCGCGACGTCCTCGAACGACTGGTGGTACTGGTCGTAGGAGCGGTGCTCGATGCTCAGGTTGTGCCAGACGGGCGCGGTGTCGAGCGGCGCCCGGCCCTGCTGGTCGATCTCCCAGTCGTGCCGCAGGTCGATCACGGTTCGCACGCCGAGCTTCGCGTAACGCTCCCGGTCCTCGGCCGCGTGCGGGCCTGCCAGCTTGTGGAGGCTGTCGGACCGGTAGACGAGCCCGGGACGTATCGCACGCCCGTCCATCGTGACCAGACCACCCAGGTCGCGGACGTTGCGCAGATGCGTGAAGCTGATGATCCGTTCCATGGGCACACCCTACGAGCAGCGGACCGGCGGCCCGTCGGCAGTGCGACCGGAGGATGTGGCAAGGTGACGACCATGGAACCCAGCTTCCTTGACGCACTGCCAGCACTCGTCGTGATCGACCTGCAGAAGGGGATCGTCGACGGGCCCAAAGCACACTCGGTGGAGGGCGTCGTCGCGAACTCCGTAGCCCTGGCCGAGTCCTTCCGCTCCTCGGGGCTGCCCGTCGTGCTCGTCAACGTCGCCGGGGGTGCCCCGGGGCGCACCGACTTCGACTACGGCGACGACGAGGAGGACGATGACGACGGCACCGCACAGGACTGGGTCGAGCTCCTGCCCGAGCTGGACCCCCGGCCGACCGACCTGCGGGTCACCAAGACCAACTGGGGCGCCTTCACCAACTCCACCCTGCACGCCCAGCTCCAGGAGCGCGGTGTCACGCAGGTCGTGCTCACCGGCATCAACACCCAGATCGGCGTCGAGACTACGGCCCGCACCGCCTACGAGCTCGGCTACAACGTCGTGCTCGTGACCGACGCGATGACCAGCTTCGACGCGACCGCCCACGACCACAGCGTCACCCGCATCTTCCCGCGCCTGGGGCAGAACACCACGACCGCGGACCTCCTCACCGTCCTCGCCACCCGCCGCGCCTGACCCGACCCCAGGGGCCGGCTTTCAGGCAGCGTCATCAGCCCGGCAGGGCGCGTGGCGGCTCACTGGCCGTGCCCGACCAAACGACCGGCTGAGGCGGCGCACTGACGCGGCTCACTGTGCGGCCTCGCCGCTGACTGCGAGGCGCTGGAGCGGGTCACCAGATGGCAAGCGTTTTGACGTCGTGCCAGCCGGCCGTCGGATTTCCGATCTTGAGCAGCGTCCGTCGAACGGGAGTCTCGATCGGGTGATCGTGGCTGATGCCAGGCATGGGAACAGGGCCTCGTGGTAGCTCGTAGGGTGTTCTACGCCAACAAGCGGTCCAGGAGGCCCTGTTGTCGCATTTCTTCGGCACCGTGGGAGCGGAGTCCAGCTCGGTCACCCTTGCGTGTGACTACCTGGCTCACCGGTTCGGGAACGCCGGCGACCACGCAATGCGCACGCGCCGCTATCCGACCGACATGTCGGACAGCGAGTGGGCGGTGGTGCGGCCGCTGCTGCCGGTGCCGGGCTGGTTGCGCGGCCGGGGCGGCCAGCCCGAGGCCTACTGCCACCGGGCGCTACTGGACGCGATCCGCTACCTCCTCGATAACGGCACGAAGTGGCGAGCCATCCCAGTCGACTTCCCGCCGTGGGACCGGGTCTACGCGTTCTTCCGACGCTGGCGCGGCCACGGCCTGGTCCGCGAGTTCCACGACCGGCTGCGCCGCCGAGTGCGCGAGCAGGCCGGACGGGATCCGGAACCGAGCGCGGCGTGATCGACTCCCAGTCGGTCAAGGCCGATGCTGTGGTCGGATCCGACAACCGCGGCTTCGACGGCGGCAAGCTGATCAACGGCCGCAGGCGGCACGTCGTGGTCGACACCCTCGGCTTGCTGCTCGCGGTGATGGTCACCGCCGCGGATGTCGGCGACCGCACCGCCGCCCAGGTGCTGCTCGCCCAGGTCGCCGCCGCGCACCACCTGCTGGCCCTGGTCTGGGCCGACGGCAGCTACACCGGCAGCCTCGTCGAGCAGAGCCTCGCCGTCCTCGCCGTGGTGCTCGCCATCGTCAAACGCAGCGACGACATGCGCGGCTTCGTCGTGCTGCCGAAGCGCTGGATCGTCGAGCGCTTCTTCGCCCACCTGATGCAAAGCCGCCGCCTCGTGCGCGACTTCGAGCGCTCCACCAGCAGCGCGGAGGCGATGGTCTACTGGTCGATGACGACGCTCATGACCCGGCGCCTTGCCCGGCCACGTCCTTCGCGAGCGTGAACTTGCCCGGCGCCGACTCGACCAGCCAGCCCCGGGCCACCAGCCGCTTCGCCTTCGACCGCAAGGCCTCCACCTTCCCCGGCACCGGGTCCAGGCCGAAGCAAGCGGCCATCTCTTGGCACGTCAAAGGTCCTTGACCGAGCCTGATCCGGACCGCGAGAGCCTGCAGGATGCGCTGGTAGTCCACCGACAACGCTGCCCAGGACAGCCCCGCACGCCACATCGGCACCACGGACTTCGGCTTCGCCGCGTCCGCCGGCTCGGGGCGAACCGGATGCCCGTCGGAACGGCGCGGGTCCTCGGACGCGACGGCGTCGTCGTCCGGGGCCAGCACCTCGCCGACGCGCGAACGGGCGATGACCCACTCGTTCCATTCCCGCTCGGCCACGTCCAGCTCGGCGTGGACGCGGTCGGCTTCCTCCCGCAGCTCGTCCACGCGGCGGCGAGCGGTGAGCTCACGCTGCTCCAGCAACCCCACGACCGACGACATCCCCGACCTCCACCCAGCGACGACACGACACGTCATCACTGCCGCGGGACTGCCGACCCTACGCCTGACCAGCAGAAAAACATCGATCTTGCCCGGAAAGACAACAACCACTAAGCCCGATCGGCCCCCCGGTCTTGCTCGATGTCGGGTCGGCCGACCGGGGACGACGCTCCTACCGCCGTCAAGCCGGCCGAGGAGTCAGCTGCCCGTCTACTGATCAGCCGCCTGGCTGACTAGCGACACAGAAGACGCCCACGGATCTGACCAGCTCAGATGCCGTGGGCGTCTGTCGTTGTTTGTGGGCCTCGGGTTGCCACGCACGGCCCACAGACGGCCCGGATCCCATCAGGAGTCACCGCCTCCATAGCGGTGCCGGAGATCATCTGTGATCGCGGACATCACGTGCGTGCCCCGCTGCGGCGTCAGCTCCGACAGTGGCGCCTCCGCCTGCGGGTCGTAGCCGTCCATGCCGGTTTCGCGTTCGACCACCGCCCCGAGCGCGTAGACCTGGTCCAGCACGCGAGCGGCATCGTCGCCGGAATGCCAGTACGGAACAGTGATCGAGACTTCGTCCTGGAAGACCGACAGTTGGATCCCCGTGCCGGCGTGAG
Source organism: Peterkaempfera griseoplana (assembly GCF_001418575.1). Taxonomy (GTDB): domain Bacteria; phylum Actinomycetota; class Actinomycetes; order Streptomycetales; family Streptomycetaceae; genus Peterkaempfera; species Peterkaempfera griseoplana. The sequence goes on along the minus strand of NZ_LIQR01000195.1, from coordinate 4,252 downwards.
ACAGCTCGCAAGACTCGCCGTCCTCGAACAGGTCTACTTCGCCCAGCAGCGCTCGGGCTTGCGGAACAATGCGGTCCCACGCGTCGATCAGCACAAGAGGCACAGGCTGGTTGGTGTCCTCATATGGAGCCTCGTCGTCGATCTCCAGAGCTTCGAGAGCTTCAGCCCAGGACTGGCCTTCACGGCGCTTGACGAAGTAGATGTCGTAGCTCACGCCGGGATCCTAGACGTCCTTGAGTTGCAACGTCTCCTGGCGGCACGTGGGCATTGCGGTTGGTGGAGCGGCTTTGGGAGGTGTCCTGTCCGGTCTGGGGTCGAGCATGATCAGGGGGGCCATAAGCTGTTGCGACTTGGTCGGGGCTCGGAGAGAACGGGAAAGGCCTGGCCGGGCGGCGCTCCTGACGGTCCGTCGCGCCGACGGGGGTGTGCTCCGCGCGGCAGGCGGGCCTGGCGGTTCCGGCCCCGGCTGTGGTTTGCTGACGACATGACCGTGCTTGTGACCCGTCGCCATGTCGACTTTGTGCGCGTCACCACCACGGGCTGTTCCGCTGGACGCTGACGCCGCCACGCCGCAGGCGTCTCCGCCGTACCACACGCAGCCGTGATCGATCCGCTGCCGTACGCCGACCGTGCACCCGTCACGCCCTGACCGGCCCGGGCCCTTGGCCGCACCGTCCAGGGGCGGTGGTCCCGTGTCCGCCCGCCCGAGGAGCGGCCGGTGGAGGACGACCTCCGGCGGACCGGCAGCATGAGACACCGCACTCCGCACATCCCAGAGAGGAAGGACCCGTATGTCCCCCCGTACCGCGGACACCGCCGTGGCCGTCCACCCGCTGCTCGCCGAGCGCTGGAGCCCCCGCTCGTTCGACGCCTCCCACACCGTCACCGACGAGCAGCTGACCGCCTTGCTGGAGGCCGCCCGCTGGGCCGCCTCCGCGGGCAATCTGCAGCCGTGGCGCTTCCTGGTCGGACGGCGCGGCGACGCCACGTTCAAGCAGATCTTCGACAGTCTCAAGCCCGGCAACCAGTTGTGGGCGGGGAACAGTTCGCTACTGATCGCTGCGGTGGCGGCGGAGCAGCACGCCGACGGCACCCCGCACAGCCACGCCGCCTACGACACCGGGCTCGCGGTGGCCCAGCTGGTCCTGCAGGCCCAGGCCCTCGGGCTGCACGCCCACCAGATGGGCGGCTTCGAGGCGGAGCAGCTGCGTACCGCGCTGTCCGTGCCGGACGGCTACCGGCCGCTCTCCGTCACCGCGATCGGGGTGGCGGCCGCCGCGGACCTCCTCCCGCCTGAGCTGCACGCCCGCGAGACCGCCGCCCGCGAGCGGCGCCCGCTCACGGAGACCTTCTACGCGGAGGGCTGGGGCACTCCCGTGCGGGTGCGGCAGCAGGGCTGAGCCACCGAAGCAGGCCGGGGGCCTGCCCGGGTGCGGGAGCCCGCGCCGCGGCCTCATGCCCGGTTGGGCGGCTCGGCTCGGGGGCGGTTCCTGGGTCCCTTCGCCGTGTTCCTGCCGGGGTGGTCCGGGTCCGGACCGCCCCGGGCCGCCCCTGGGCCCGGCCGCCCTCGGTCCCCGGCCTCCGCCGCGGCCGACCCTCCGTCCTGGTCGATGGGCGGGCGGGCTGGCCGCTCCCCGGCTCGTCCGCACACGGCGTTGCTCCCATACCGGCATTGCCGTGCACACGGCGTTGCTTCGCCCGCCGCGGCGCGCGGCCCCTCAGCGCCCGGTGCTCCGGGCCGGGCGGAAGTCGCTGGGGACGTACGTGCTGGTCCAGCGCGAATACTGGGCCCGGTCCTGCGGTGAGAAGGCCGGCGCGAGGATTCGGTACTGGCGGTAGTACCGGCGCCCCTGGTCGATCCGCACACCCTGCACCTGCAGTTCGGCACCGGGCAGGGTCCGGATGCGGCCCTCGGCGCAGCTCGGCTCACAGGTGTTGATCTTCATCGTGCCGACGCCGGAGGCGCTGGGCGCGCCCCAGTGGGACCAGCGCAGGCCGCTGAGCGCGGCCGTGCTGGTCACCGCGAACGTCGGCGGCCGGACAGCCGGCTGCTGGGAGAGGTCGTCCAGGAGGATCGGTGAGCGGGCCGCTTCGGCCGACGTCGCTCCTGCCAAGGACACCAGGGCGGCGACGGCGAGGCCCACGACCGGGCGCAGACGCAGCAGCGGAGACGGCATCGCGTTACCTCCCTCGGCGAGCGGCGGGACGGGGATCCGGCGCCTCGCCGGTCCTGGGGGCCCGGCCGGCCGTCGGTCCCGGCGGGGGCGAGAACGCCCCTGGGCCTGGGCGGGCCGGGTGGCGCCCCGCCCGGTACGGCAGCCCGTGCAGCGGGCTCACCTCAGGTTAGGCGGCTCGGGCCGGCGGTGCCCGGGAAAGGCGTCCGGCGGCGGCGAACGATCCGGCCGAGGGGGGCGTGTCCCGCTTCCCCCCGCCGGACGGAGCAGGTCGCGACCGCGCCACACGGGGGAGGCGCCGGGCTGACGGGGCCGCAGATATCGACAGAGACCGACGGTTGCCCTCGGCCCGGGAGCGGCGACTCGGGGAGCAAGGTCGAATTCAAGAGATGAACGCGGTTAACGCTATTGACGGCGCGTCGGCTTATTGGCTTGATGGTGGGCGGCGTCGAACCGGCAGTCGACAGTCCACAGTTTTTATCCGGGTCATCCCCCTCGGCTGAACCCCGGAAGCGACTGGGAGCGCTCCCACACCATCGCGCTGAAGACCAAGACCGCCGGGCCACCCACTCGACGCCGCCGGAGATCGGGCTCTCAGCAGAGGAGCGCACAACGATGATCCGCCTTCGTGGCCGCACCAGACGATGGGCCGCCGTGCTCGCCACCGTCATGGCGCTGCTCACCGCACCGCTCATGGTCGGAGGTTCCGCCCAGGCCGCCACCACCGCCGGCTCGGGCTACTGGCACACCAGCGGTCGCCAGATCCTGGACGCCGGCAACCAGCCCGTGCGCATCGCGGGCATCAACTGGTTCGGCTTCGAGACATCGAACGACGTCGTGCACGGACTGTGGGCACGCGACTACAAGTCCATGATCGACCAGATGAAGTCGCTCGGCTACAACACCATTCGGCTGCCCTACAGCGACGACATCTTCAAGGGCACGACGCCCAACAGCATCAACTTCTACAACATGAACGCCGACCTGCAGGGGCTGAACTCGCTGCAGGTGATGGACAAGATCGTCAACTACGCCGGGTCCATCGGTATGAAGGTCATCCTCGACCGCCACCGCCCCGACGCCAGCGGCCAGTCCGCGCTCTGGTACACCAGCTCGGTACCGGAGTCCACCTGGCTCAGCAACCTCACCGCCATCGCCACCCGGTACGTCGGCAACTCGGCGGTGGTCGGCATCGACCTGCACAACGAGCCGCACGACCCAGCCTGCTGGGGTTGCGGCGACACCTCCACCGACTGGCGGCTGGCCGCCGAGCGGGGCGGCAACGCGGTGCTCGCCGCCAACCCCAACCTGCTGATCTTCGTCGAGGGTGTGCAGACCTTCAACGGCAGCTCGACCTGGTGGGGCGGCAACCTCCAGGGCGCCGCGCAGTACCCGGTCCGGCTCAACGTGGCGAACCGCCTCGTCTACTCCGCCCACGAGTACGGCACCAGCGTGGCCTCGCAGCCGTGGTTCACCGACCCGTCCTTCCCCAGCAACATGGCGGGCATCTGGGACAAGAACTGGGGCTACCTGTTCAACCAGAACATCGCCCCCGTGTGGGTCGGCGAGTTCGGGACCACCCTGCAGTCCGCCACCGACCAGACCTGGCTCAAGACGCTGGTCCAGTACCTGCGCCCCACCTCCCAGTACGGCGCGGACAGCTTCCAGTGGACCTTCTGGTCGTGGAACCCCGACTCGGGTGACACCGGCGGCATCCTCAAGGACGACTGGCAGAGCGTGGACACCGTCAAGGACGGCTACCTCACCAGCATCAAGTCGCCCGGCTTCAGCGGCGGCGGCGGGACCACCACCGGGGGTACAGGCGGAACCGGGGGTACCGGGGACACCCAGGCCCCGACCGCGCCCGGCAGCCTCACCGCCACCGGCACCACCTCCAGCAGTGTGTCGCTGTCCTGGAGCGCCTCCAGCGACAACGTGGGGGTGACCTCCTACGACGTCTACCGCGGCAGCACCCTGGTCGGCTCCACCGCCACCACCAGCTACACGGACACCGGACTGACCGCGTCCACCACCTACAGCTACACCGTCAAGGCCAGGGACGCGGTCAGTCCGGTGTC
>NZ_LIQR01000194.1 GCF_001418575.1 Peterkaempfera griseoplana | reverse complement strand
GCCCTTGCGCGGCACCAGCCGGGAGACGCACACCACCACCGGCCGGTCCGCCAGCCCCAGGCGCCGCCGCACCTCGCCGCCGCCGGAGTCCGGGTGGAAGGTCTTCTCGTCCACGCCCGGCGGCAGCTGCACCATGCGCGCCGCCGCCTCCTCGCCCACCGCGGCCGCGATCCGGGAGCGGGTGTACTCGCCCAGATAGGTCAGCACATCGGTGCGCTCCCCGATCCGCCGCAGCAGCCGCCGGGAGACCGGCAGCTCCGCCCAGGCCGCCTCGTGCCCATGGGTCATGCCCAGCAGCCGCCGGGCCCCGGCCCGGCGCAGCGCGGGCGCCATCAGGCCGAGCGGGGCGGCGGCGCCGAACCAGACCGAGGTGCAGCCCTCGGCCCGCAGGATGTCGGCCGCCCGCCGGACCACCCGCGGGGTGGGCACCATCATCCGGGTCCGGTCCCTGATCACCGGGAAGGGCTGCTCCGCGTCGAAGCGGGCGGCCTCCGAACCGTCCCGCCAGGTGGAGGCGTAGACCACCACGCTTCCCGGAGCCTGCCGCACCGCCATGTTGTGGACGAACTGCTGGATGCCGCCGGGCCGTGGGGGGAAGTCGTTGGTGACGATCAGGGTCTTGTGCATGGTCTCCGTACCATAGGTCAGGTCCGCCGTTCCACGGGAACCCGGAAACACCGTGTCACCGTCTTCACCACGGGCGGTACGCTCGCCCGACCGGCCCGGACGTCCGCCCGACACCGGCCGTCCTAGACCGAGTGAGGGATGCAGCTGTGGAGTTGGCAGAGCCCGGACGGGACCGGACCCTGGAACCGCCCCACGAGGAGCCGCCGCAGCCGCGTACCGCAGCCGGACCGCTCTGGGCGCTGGGACTCTCCTTCGTCGCCACCCGGGTGCTGATCGTGCTGATGTGCCTGGGGGTCTGGAAGATCTCCGGGCTGGACGTCACCGGCGACGTCTCGGTGATCTACCACGGCTGGTACGAGGTGCTGAAGACCGGCACCTTCCCGATGGACGACGTCACCTGGCAGTACCCGCCGGGAGCCGCCCTGGTGATGCTGGCGCCGGGGCTGCTGCCCTGGTCGTACCTCACCGACTTCATGGTGCTCACCGGGGTCTTCGACGTGCTGGCGATGCTGCTGCTGGTACGGGCGGGCGTCCGCGGGCGGCGGCGCTATGCGGGGGCGTGGCTCTGGGTGGCCGCGGTGCCCATGCTCGGGCCCACCGTCTACGCCCGCTACGACCTGATCGTGACCGCCGTCGCCGTCGCCGGACTGCTGGCCCTGGGGCGCAGGCGGTCCCGTCTCGCCGGGGTGCTGCTGGGCTTCGGCGGCCTGCTGAAGGTGTGGCCGCTGCTGGCGGTGATCGGTACCGCGCGCGGCAGCCGCACCCGCCGTGCCTGGATCGCCGCGGCGGTCACCGCCGCCGGGGCCGGCTTCCTGGTGGCCGCGGCGATGAACGGCGCCTTCCGGTTCCTCACCTTCCAGCGCGACCGCGGTGTGGAGATCGAGTCGCTGGCGGCGCTGCCGATCCACTGGGCCCGTACCCAGGGCAAGTGGCAGGGCCAGGTCACCCTCAACTACGGCTCGGTGGAGTTCCTCGGTCCATGGGTGCACGTCATCGCCCAGGTGTCGATGGCGACGACGGTGCTGGCGTTCGGCTGGCTGCTGGTGTGGCGGCTGCGGGCCCGGGTCTGGCACCCGGCGACGCCGTACGACGCCGCGCTGGCGGCGCTGCTGCTCTTCACCGTCACCAGCCGGGTGATCAGCCCCCAGTACCTGGTGTGGCTGATCGGCCTGGCCGCGGTCTGCCTGACCGCGCGGGGCACCACCCAGAAGCCGGTCGCGGTGCTGGTGCTGCTGGCGTCGGCGCTCACCGTGCTGGAGTTCCCGGTGCGGTTCAACCAGGTGGCGGCCTCCGATCCCGGCGGCGTCGCGCTGCTCACCGCACGCAATGTGCTGCTGCTGGGCGCGGCGCTGCTGTCCTGCGGCCGGCTGTGGCGCTCCACCATGGGACGCGCCGAGGAGGAGGACCCGGCGGAGGAGTGGGACGGCCTGCCGGACCCGGAGGCGGCGACCCGGATAGGCGACCCCTTCGAGGCGGAGACGGTGGCCTACACCGTGCGCCCCGGGATCGCCTATGAGCAGCACCTGCTGGAGGACCTGGATCCCGACCACGGCCCCTCCTCCTCCCGGCGCTGAGCGCCCGGCCCGGCGGGCTGGGCGCTCAGCCCCGCCAGCTGCGCGCGGCGGCGATCCGCCGGGCCGCGCTGGGATGCGTGCCGAAGAGCAGCTGCAGCGCCCGCGGTGGGTCGACATCGGCCACATTGGCCACCGCCAGCCGCCGCTGCATGGCGACGAACTGCTCCGGGTCGCGGGTGAGATCGAGGGCGTGGCGGTCCGCTCGGGCCTCCACGCGCCGGCTGACGGCGCACTGCAGCGGCCCGGACAGCGCCCCCAGCAGCGTCCCGCAGGCCGCCAGCAGCGGCAGTGAGCGGGGGTCCGCGGCGTCCGCCGCCCCGGCGGCCGACAGCAGCGGCGGCAGGCCCAGCAGCAGGCCGAGCAGACAGACCGCGGCGGCGGCCCCCAGCGCGCCCAGCGCGGTGCCGGTCAGGACGTCACGGTGCTTCACATGGCCCAGCTCATGGGCGACCACCAGCTCCACCTCACGGGGTTCGGCGGTGGCCAGGAGGGTGTCGTAGGCGACGATGCGGCGGGTGGCGCCGAGCCCGGAGACATAGGCGTTCAGCGCGGTGGTGCGCCGGGAGGCGTCCGCCACCAGCACCTCGCGGACCGCCACCGCGTCCTGCTCGGCCAGGTCCAGCAGGGCGGTGCGCAGCGGTCCGTCGGGCATCGGGGTGAAGCGGTTGAACAACGGCTCCACCACCAGCGGGAACAGGAACGACAACGCCACCGTGAGGGCCGCCGCCGCACCGGCCGCGGGCAGCCACCACCGGTGCGGCGACCAGGCGGTGAGGGCGTACAGGCCCCAGGCCGCAGGCAGGGCCAGCCCCAGGCCCAGCAGCAGCCCCCGCAGCACGTCCACCGCCCAGCCCGCCCAGCCCTGGGTCACCAGGCCGTAGCGCCGCCGCACCGTGCGGACCCGGGCCGTGAAGGGCAGCTGTACGGCCTCGCCCAGCAGCAGCAGGGCCGCCGCCCCGCC
>NZ_LIQR01000193.1 GCF_001418575.1 Peterkaempfera griseoplana | reverse complement strand
GGCGGGCGGCGCCCTTGTCGCGGTCGGCGGGCGGGGTGGGGCCGGCCGGCTGGTGGCCGTTGCCGGTGGGGCCGCCGGCGAAGCCCGCGAAGGCGCCGCCGAGTCCCTTGAGGGCCTCGCCGACCTCGCTGGGGATGATCCAGAGCTTGTTGGAGTCGCCCTCGGCGAGTTTGGGAAGGGTCTGCAGGTACTGGTAGGCCAGCAGCTTCTGGTCGGGGTTGCCCGCGTGGATGGACTCGAAGACGGTGCGGATGGCCGCGGCCTCACCGTCGGCGCGCAGCACCGCGGCCTGGGCCTCGGCGGTGAGGATGGCGGCCTGCTTGGTGCCCTCGGCGGTGAGGATGGCGGCGCGCTTGTCGCGGTCGGCGCGCATCTGCTTCTCCATCGAGTCCTGGATGGAGGTGGGCGGCTCGATGGCCTTGAGCTCGACGCGGTTGACGCGGATGCCCCACTTGCCGGTGGCCTCGTCCAGGACGCCGCGCAGCGCCGCGTTGATCTCCTCGCGGGAGGTCAGCGTGCGCTCCAGGTCCATGCCGCCGATGATGTTGCGCAGCGTGGTGACGGTGAGCTGCTCGATCGCCTGGATGTAGCTGGCGACCTCGTAGGTGGCGGCGCGCGGGTCGGTGACCTGGTAGTAGATGACGGTGTCGATGTTGACCACCAGGTTGTCCTGGGTGATCACCGGCTGCGGCGGGAACGGGACGACCTGCTCGCGCAGGTCGATGCGGTTGCGGATGGTGTCGATGAACGGCACCACGATGTTGAGCCCTGCGTTGAGCGTGCGGGTGTAGCGGCCGAAGCGCTCGACGATCGCGGCACTGGCCTGCGGGATGACCTGGATCGTCTTGATCAGTGCGATGAAGGCCAGCACCACCAGGATGACCAGGACGATGAGGACGGGTTCCAACACGCTCTCCCTACACGACGAGGGCGGTCGCGCCCTCGATCTCTATGACATCCACCTGCTGGCCGGGTTCGTAGACGGTGCCGGGGTTGAGCGCGCGGGCCGACCAGATCTCGCCGTTGAGCTTGATCCGGCCGCCCTGGTCGTCGACCCGCTCCTGGACGACGGCGCTGGCGCCCTTGAGCGCCTCGATGCCCATCCGCACCGGGGGTCCCTGCCTGAGGTGGCGGTAGGCGATGGGCCGCACCACCAGCAGCAGGGCCACGGAGACCGCGACAAAAACGATGAACTGGGCCACCACGCCGGTGCCGAGCCCCGCGGCGCCCGCGGCGGCGAGGGCTCCCACCGCGAACATGCCGAACTCCGGCATCGCGGTGATCACCAGCGGAATGCCCAGACCCACGGCGACGACAAGCCACCACACCCAGCTGTCCACCACTCCATCCTAGGGAGCAACTGCCGGGCGTGGAACGGTTTCCGCAGGTCGATGGGGAGAATCCGGCCGCCCGTCGTGCGGCGGGCGGCCGGGGTGCGCGGGACGGTACGCGAGGTCAGGTGAGCGGCAGACCCTGGGCGGTCCAGCGGTCGCCGCGGCGCTCCAGGGTGAGCGGCAGCCCGAAGCAGAGCGAGAGGTTGCGGGCGTTGAGCTCGGTGTCGATGGGACCGGCGGCCAGCACCCGCCCCTGACGGATCATCAGCACGTGCGTGAAGCCCGGCGCGATCTCCTCGACATGGTGGGTGACCATCACCATGGACGGCGCGTAAGGGTCCTGGGCGAGGGCGCCGAGGCGCCGGACCAGGTCCTCGCGGCCGCCCAGGTCGAGGCCGGCCGCGGGCTCGTCCAGCAGCAGCAGCTCGGGGTCGGTCATCAGGGCGCGGGCGATCAGGGTCCGCTTGCGCTCGCCCTCGGAGAGGGTGCCGAAGCGGCGGTCGCGGAAGTGGCCCATGCCGAGCCGGTCCAGCAGCGCGAGGGCGCGGGCCTCGTCGGAGGTGTCGTACTGCTCGCGCCAGTGGGCGGTCATGCCGTAGGCGGCGGTGAGCACGGTGTCCAGGACGGTCTGGCGGCGAGGCAGCTTGTCGATCATGGAGGCGCCCGCGGTGCCGATCCGGGGACGCAGCTCGAAGACGTCGACCGAGCCGAGCTTCTCACCGAGGAGCGCGGCGGTGCCGCTGGTCGGGAAGAGGTAGCTGGAGGCGATCTGCAGCAGAGTGGTCTTGCCCGCTCCGTTGGGGCCCAGGATGACCCAGCGCTCGCCCTCGGCGACCGACCAGGACACCTGGTCCACCAGCGCGCGGCCGTCGCGGACCACGGATACGTCCACCAGCTCGAGAACGTCGCTCATGCGTACGCCTTCCCCATATCGGATACGGCCCTCCCCGAGTGGATCCGGGGGCGGATCCAGGGGTGCGGTCCACTCGTGTCGACTTCGCCGCGCGCGCCGCGCGGAGCACGGACCAAACCTACGCCACGCGGATGACGGCCTTGTCCGTAGGCTGGTCCGGTGCGTGACGAGAACCTGGATGCGGAGACCCGTGCCGGACGGCTGACCGCCTGGGGCAATGCCCTGCTGAGCGGCCATGCCCCGCCGGACGACGCCGCCGCCGCCGTGGTCGGCCGTGACGAGTCCCACCGGGTGGCGGGCCTGCCCGGCGACGGGCCGGAGGAGCGCCATGCGCTCACCTGGGCGCTGGGGCGGCTGCGCGCGCTGGGGGTGTCCGGCTTCCGCCTGGCGCTGCCGGTGCCCGGCCACCCCCTGGGCCTGACCGGACCGGCGGACTTCAACCAGCAGGCGATGGCGGCCGGACAGGCGGCGCTGACGGCCGGCGGCCCGGCGCTGGGCCTGGTGCCCGAGGTGGAGTGGTACGGGCCGCCCGGGGACCGCTCGGTCACGGTGCTGTGGCGCTGCTCACCCGTACGGGAGGCGCCACCGGCCGATGTGCCGACCCTACGGGAGGCCGAGCGGGAGCTGGCCGAGGGCCTGCGGGAGGCGACGGCGCTGCTGGCCCGGATGGATGTCGCCGGGGCGGGCCCGGAGGCGCTGCGGGCGCTGGAGTCGTACCGGCGGCGTGGCCACCGGGAGCTGCTGGCACCGGGGTATCCGCCGCGGGCGGTGCGGGTGCTGGAGTCCGCGCAGCGGATCTCGGCGCTGCTGACGATCGCCTCGGGCGGGCACGGGGCCGCGGTGAGCGCCTCGGAGATGGCGGCCCGTAACGAGGTGCTGCGGCCCCTGGAGCGCACCACGCGGCGGGCCCAGGTGGCGGCGTACAACGCGGCGGTGGACGAGCGGCCCCAGGCCAGCCCGCACTGAGGCGTCCCCTCGGGGGCCCGGCGGTCAGCTGCACACCGACGGGAGCCACTGGGTGCGGGGCACCGAGGTGCGGATGTGGTCCAGCCGGGCGAGCAGGTCGTCCAGCGGCCGGGAGCCGGCGAGGTACTCCAGCACTCCGCGCTGGAAGGCGTCGCGCATCGCCGGGGGCATGGCGTCGGAGGCGTCGTAGCAGGTGGTCCCGGGGGCGCGCAGGGCCTGGGCGACATGTGTGGTCACCGGGTCGGTGCGGTAGACGGACGAGGGCACCCGGGTGTTGACGGACAGCGGGCGGATCTGGTCGGCCGCGGTGTTCTCGGCCCAGGCCTGCTGGGCCGCGGCGGAGGCCAGATAGGTCATCAGCCGCCGGGCCTGCGGGGTGTCGCGGAACATCCCCGCGAGGTCCCCGGAGACCTCGCGGGCGCCTGCGGCGCGGTCAGCGTGCGGGATCAGCTCGGAGGACGGCAGGAAGTCGCCCCGTGGGACCCCGGGGTGGCCGCCCGTCCTGGGGTACCCGGCGCGGATGAAGGAGGCCTGGTGTTCCAGGGCGCAGGTCGGCCGGGCGGCGAACATGCCCCTGCCGGCGTCCCGGTAGTCGGTGGTGAGCACCGCCTCCGGGACGGCGGCCGTACGGGACCCGGTCAGCAGGTCGTGCCAGGTCTGCCAGGCCCGGCGGACGGCGGAGGAGGTCCAGCTGCCGGTGCCGGTGGCCCAGGCCTGGTAGGTGTCCCGGCCCGCCTGCTGGAGCAGGATGTCCTCGATCCAGTCGGTGCCGGGCCACCCCGAGGTGGCGTCGCTGCCCATGCCCACGCACCACTGGCCGCCTCGGGTGACCAGCGGTGCGAGCCGGTCGCGCGGCCGGCCGGGGTAGCGCCGGGTGTCGTACCAGACGAGGCTCTTCACATCGGCCTTCACCGGTACCCAGTAGACGTCCTGGCGGCCGCCGACGGTGAGCCGGGGGATCCAGGTGGCGCTGTACTGCTGCTCCTCCGTGCCCAGCACGGAGCCCAGCGGTCTGAGGTGCCCGGCCAGTGCGTAGTCGGCGAGTTCGCCCGGGCTGGGGAGGACCGCGATGTCGGGTTCGGTGCCGGCCTGCACCTCGCCGAGCAGGATCTCCCGCTGGGCGCTGCTGCCCTGGTAGTCGACGCGGATGCCGGTGTCGGCGGTGAAGGCGTCCAGGACGGTGCGGAAGACCCGTTCCTCCTCGCCGGTCCAGGAAGCGAGCAGGCTGACGCTGCCGCCCGCCGTCCGGGAGTAGAGGGTGATGCCCAGGGCGGCGGTGAGCACCAGGCAGAGGCCGACCACCGCGGCGGTCACCGTCCTGGTCCGGACCGTCGTCCCGGCCGGGTCGGCCGGCCCCGTCGTCGCCGGTCCCGTGGTCATCGGCCCGGTCCTCATCGGCCCGGTCCTCATCGGCGGCCGAACCGGTACTCGGCGATGCGGGGCTGCATCCCCGCCACGACCAGGGCGCCGATCAGTACCCCGGCCAGGGGTATCCCCACGGTGAGGTCCGCCCGCCAGGCGGCGCCGCCCAGGTAGGTCCGCACCTCCTGCGTGGTGTCCCTGATCCGGCGGCCGAGCAGGTCGGAGTCGTCCGCGGCGGCGCTCCCCGTCGGCCGCTCGTCGGCGACCACCCGCTCCAGGCTGCGCGCCGAGCGCTGCATGGCGCCGTGGACCTGGGCCGTGAAGACGGCCAGCGGCACCGGCACCAGCACCAGCGCGGTGGCGGCCAGCAGCCAGGGGTTCAACCGTCGCCGGAAGCGGCGCCGCAGGTGGAGCTGGGTGGTGACCAGTACCCAGCCCAGAGCGGCGAAGGCGGCGGCGGTGGCCGCCCACCAGAGCCGTTCGAGCGGCCCGAAGGACACCTCGCGGGCGAGCACCCGGCGCTGCTCGGTCTGCAGGGTGTCCAGCCGGGCGAGGATGCCGCTGTCCTGCCGCCGCAGTGTGCTGTCCGCGTACGCCAGATAGGCGGTGCGCAGCCGGTCGTCGCCCTGGGCCTGGTCGGCGCTCTCGATCCAGGTGGTGTAGGTGGAGACCAGGCCGTTCACCGTGTGCAGGGTCTGGAGTCCCGGTTCCCCGGCGACGTTGCCCTCGGCGGCCCGGGCCAGGTTCTCCCCGGCCGCCGAGATCTGGGTGCGGTACTCCTCGCCGGTGCCGACCAGGGAGGCGGTGCCGGAGTCGCGCAGGCTCTCGGCGGCGGCGCGGTCGGCCAGGTACAGGGAGGACTCCGCGGCGGCGACGTCGAGGATCGCCGGAGCGGTGCCGTCGCGCAGCGGCCGGGAGTCGCCGTGCACCGCCGTGTAGGCGGCGAGCTGCAGCAGCACGGCCGCGGCGGTGAGACAGAGCAGGACGGACCGCCTGCGGACCAGGGAGCGCCGGGTGGTGCTCATCGGGCCTCCCGCAGGGCGGTGCCGCAGGCCCAGCAGAAGGCCGATCCGGGCGGTGACACCGTCCCGCAGTCCGGGACGGGGCAGGTCAGGTCGGGGCCGGGCGGCTGGGAGTGGGCTTCGGCAAGGGGCGCGCCGTCGGGAACCGGGGCGCTGTGGCGGCTGCTCAGCAGCAGCCGGTCGAAGTGCCGGCGGTCGAAGCGTTCCCGCAGGCGGGCGGGTCCGTCGTCGGGTTCCGTGGACACCAGGAGGTCCGCCAGGACGTCCAGGGTCGAACGGTCGCCCAGCTGGTGGGCGAGGCGCAGGACCCGGTCCAGTACGGCCTCGGCCCGGGCCCGGTCGCCCTCCCGGTGGGCGTGGTACGCGTCGGCGACGGCCTCGCCGAGCCTGCCGTGGGTGGAGAAGTGCACGCTGACCGGGTTGGGCGCGGAGAGCTGGGCCCCGTCGGTCCAGCGGACCAGGACGGGTGCCGGGGGCGGCAGCTCCGGTCCTGCGGTGTCCCCCGACGTCAGCTGAACATCGGCGAGCATCAGCCGCTCGTCCCGGGGCCGGCCGTCCGGGTCGGCGGTGAGGCACAGCTGGTAGTGGCGGGTCTCGCTGGCCCAGGGGTCGGTGGGGAACTCCACGGCCCGTTCGCCGGCCGGGCGGCCGGCGGCGGTGAGGTCCACCTCGGTGGGGTGGACCTGTCTGAGGTAGCGGAGGGTGACCCCGGGCAGGGGGGTGAGGCGCAGCCTGAGGTCCGGCAGCGCCCGGCTCAGGGAGGCGCGCATCATGCCGGTGAACTCCGCCTCCAGGTCGGCGTCCTGGAGCACCACCGCGGCGGTGCCGTGCAGCCGGGTGGCGATGCCGCCCAGCTCCCGTGCGTCCCAGCCGTCGCCGATGCCCCTGGCGTCGCAGGTGAAGCGGCCCTCGCAGGCGGCGAGGACCTGCTGCAGCCGGCCGGGCGGCTCGGTCTCGTTCCTGCCGTCGGTGAGCAGCAGGACATGGCGGATCCCGCCGGGGGCCTGTTCGAGCAGTTCGCGGGCGAGGGTGAGCCAGGTGCCCATGGCGGTGCCGCCGCCGGGGCGCAGTCGCCGGACGGCGGCGACGGCCTCGGCGCGGGTTCCGGCGCCGGCCACCGCGAGGGAGGGCGAACGGGGGTAGACCACCCGGGCGCTGTCGGTGCCCTCGACGACGGCGAAGCGGGTTCCATCGCGCAGCAGGCCGACCGCGGCCGCGGTGGCCCGGCGGGCCGCCTCGATCTTGGACTGCGGCCAGCTCATCGACTCGGAGCAGTCGATGACCACCACCTCGGCGGCGGAGGCGGGGACCGGCCGCACTCCGGTGACGGTGACCGACACCACGGCCTGGATGTCGCGGCGGCCGGGACCGGCCTGGTGGTACTCGTCCTGATGGATGGTCAGTTCAACGCCGGGCCGGTCGGCCGGTGTGCTCATCTGCTGCTCCCCGTCGGCTGTCCGTCAGGTCAGGGTCATCGGCCGCACCGCGTTGGCCCGGTCCACCAGGGCCCCGTGCTCGGCCTCGGTGGCGGCCTGCGCGGCCAGCTCCCGGTAGGAGCGCTCGGTCAGCCGCCGCAGCCCGTCCGCGGTGAGCGGCGCGGCGCCGAACAGCTCCTCGCTGCCCGGCCCGGGGTCCGGCGGCGGCCGGTCGCCGATCCACTCCAGGGCCGTCTCGCGGATCTCGGCGGTGAGGCGCTCCCTGGCGTGGCCGGTCGGGGAGCCGCCGTCCAGGTAGAGGGCCCGCAGCCGGCGGGCCGCCTCGCCGAGGTCGGCTCCGCTCTGCGGGCCGCCCGCGCCGCGTCCGGCGATGATCCGCAGCGCGGCGATGCGGGCGGCGTCGTGGTGCAGGGAGGACCTGGGTACCGCGTCCAGCACGTCCAGGGCCCGGCCGCGGTCCCCGGCGCCGAGGTGGATACGGGCCAGGCCGAAGGCGGGGCTGCCCTGCGAGCGGTCGCGCTGCCAGACCGCGTCGTAGTGGCGGGCGGCGCTCTTGACGTCGCCCCGCCGCTCGGCGCAGTAACCGAGGGCGAGCTTGGGTGCGGTCTCGCCGGGAAGCGCGGTGTAGACGGAGTCGAAGTGCCGCTCGGCGGCCGACAGATCGGCCTCGGCGTCCTCGGCGGACCGCCCGGGGGACGGATCGGCGCCGGCCAGCGCGAGCAGCGCGCGGTGCCAGGCGATCCGCCAGTCGTACGCGGAGGCGGCCTGCTGCCCGGTGGTGTCCCCGGGCTGCGGGTCCTGGGCGTCGACCAGGGCGGCGGCGGTGCCGAGCCAGTGCTGTGCCTCCGGGAGGCCGCCCAGTTCCAGATGGACCCGGCAGAGCTGCAGGGCGCTCTCCGGGGTGTGCCGCCGGGCGGCGAGCTGCTCGGCCAGCCGCCGTGGGTCGTCCGCCTGGGCGAGGGCGGTGACCTGGGCGGCCGCCGGGTCGTCCGGGTCCGGGTGGGGTACCGGCAGTCCGGCCGCGACCTGCGCCGCGGTGGGGCGGCCGGTGTCCGGCGGCGGGTCCTGGAGGTGGCGGCCGGTCCAGTCGCTGAGCGGCGGGACGGCGCCGAGGCCGGCGTCCAGCAGGGCCGCGCCGGGGGCGAAGAGGGCGGAGGGCTCCGGGTGGTCCTGACCGGCGCCCGGCGGCCGCAGTTCGCGCAGTACACCGCGGAGCTGCAGCGCCATCTGGGCCGCGGAGCCGAAGCGGGCCCGTGGGTCGGCCTGGGTGGCTCGCTGCACGACGCGCCGGAAGGAGACGGCGCCGGCCTCCTCGCCGCGCGGCTCGGCCGCGCGTGAGAGGTCGCGCAGGGTGACTCCGACGGTGTGCAGGTCGGAGGCGGCGGTCCAGCCTCCCGCGGTGCCCTCCGGCGGCTCGGGGGCGTAGCCGGGGGTGGTGACCAGTGCGGAGTCCCGGTCGTCGGCCCGGCGTACCGCTCCGAGGTCGATCACCTTCACCCGGTCGCCGTGGTGGATCACGTTCTCGGGCTTCATGTCGCAGTAGAGCAGCCCGCGGCGGTGCAGGTGCTCCAGCGCGTCGAGGATGCGGCAGCCGTAGCCGACGACGTGCTCCAGTTGCAGCCGGCCGCCGAGTGCCGAGCGCTGTTCGGCGGGGTCGGCGAGCTGCCGCAGCGTCCGGCCTCCGACGAACTCCATGACGATGTAGTCGGTGGGCACCTCGCCGGGCGGGCGGTGGGTGACGAAGCTGTGGATCCGGACGATGTCGGGGTGGTCCAGCGCCACCAGGTGGCGGCGTTCCTCCTCGGCCGCCCGCCGGGCGGCGGCGTCATTGACGTTGATCACGCCCTTGAGCGCGACCAGGCGGTCGTCGAGCACGGTGTCGCGGGCGAGGTAGATCCAGCCGAGGCCGCCGTGCGCCAGCGGGCCCAGCACCCGGTACTTGTCGTCCAGGACGTCTCCGGGGCGCAGCCGCGGAGAGAAGTCGTACGGGTGGCCGCAGCGGCCGCAGAAGCCCCGCTTGGCGGCGGGCCGGCCCTTGTAGCCGACTCCGACCGGCCAGGTGCAGCCGTCCTTGCCGCACTGGCGGCCGCCGGGCGGCGGGCCGGGGTCGCTGATCACCAGGACGGACGGGTCGGGCAGTTCCACCACCGGCAGCGGGGGCAGGCCCGTCCCCTCGGAGGAGCCCGTCCCCTGGGAGGAGGTCAGGGTGGAGAGCCGCAGCGGCCGCGGCGGGGGCTGGAGTGCCGTCGGCGGGCGGGCTGCGGGCTGGTCCGGAGCGGGGGCCCGTCCGCAGGTGCCGCAGTAGCCGCTGCCGGTGACGACCCCCGCGCAGCCGTCCCGGCCGCAGGGTCTGCTCATGGCGTCTCCTCCCCCGGGGCGGCGCCGATCCAGCTCCGTACCGCCTCGGTGTACCGGTCGACCGCCTCCTCCGCCTGCACCGGATCGCAGGGCAGGTGCCACAGCAGCTCACGGGCCCGGCGGTAGAGGGACTCCACGGCGGGCTGCTCGGCGGCGCCGCGTTCGGCGAGCATCGCCTGGTACGGGCGGAGCCTGCCGCGCAGCACCTCGCAGCGGGCGATGTGCCGGTCGAGCCGCCCGATGGCCTCCTCGACCCTGGCCAGGGCCCGCTCGGCGGTGCGTTCCATGGCGTCCAGTTCGGGCGGGGACGGCGGTGGGAGCGGTTCGCCGCCCGGGCGGGTGCCGCGCAGCGCGTCGAGGTGGCTGCGCAGGGCGTGGGCCCGGGTGAGCGCCCGGGTGGCCTCTCCTATGTCGGCGTCGACCCAGGCGCAGCGGTCCGCCAGCTGCTGCTGGGCGCGGCCGGTGATGTCGTCCAGGAGCGCGGAGAGGCGGGCCAGCCGCGGCCGGGCGGCGAGTTCCAGCACGGCGCGGTTCACCTCGGGGGAGCCGGTGCCGTGGAGGATCAGCAGCAGTCGGCAGTTGCGCTCGGCGAGCGTCCCGAGCAGTTCGAGGAGGGCCGGTGGGTCGGGGGCGTCGTCCACGCCGTCCACGACCACGGTGAGCGGCACCTCGGCGGCGCGGATGCGGTCCAGGACGCGGGTGGGGGCCGCGCCGTGGTCCTCGGGTCCGGCGGCGGCCGCCAGGCCGAGGCGCTCCTCGAGCTGCGCGGCGATGGAGGGGACGCTGCGCCGTGCCGCGTCCACGGCCAGGTCGAGGCTGCCCACGGCGGGTACCGCGGCGGAGCCGGCGGCCGGGCGGCGGACCCCGCCCCGGCCGGCCAGTTCCCGGTCGGCGTGCATGATCGCGCGGTGCAGCGCGCGGGTGCGGTCCTCGTCGCCGGGCCGTACCGTGCTGATCCGCACGGCCGGGCCGCCGCCGTCCAGCCAGTGGGCCAGCCGTTCGGCGAAGGAGGAGTCGGCGGTCTCCTGGTCGCCGGAGCGGACCAGGGCCGCGTCCACCGCGGAGGGGCCGTGCGCCCAGGTGCGTACCCGGGGCAGATGACGCAGCACGGTCTCGGTGGGGATCATGTACGACAGGCACAGCCCGTCGCTGCCGCGGTAGCGGTTGACCACGATGCCGATCACCCGGCCGGTCTCGTTGTCGGTGACCCCCGCGCCGCTGAAACCGGGCCGGACCACCTCCTGCGGGGTGCGGGGGAACATCTGCACCCGCCCGTCGCGGCCGACGCGGCCGGCGATCTCGGCGCGGAACAGCACTCCTCCGTCGAACCGCCGCGGATGGCCGTACATGCTGACGGCCCGGCCGATGGTGGGCACCACCCGGTGCAGCACGGCGCCGCATCCGGGCGGCTGGGGGGTGTCCAGGGCGAGCAGAGCCACGTCCCCGCCGGGGTCGTCGTACTGGTCGGTCTCCTCCGGGATCCAGCAGCCGTCGATCACCCGGGCGCGCACCGGCCGGCCGGGTGCGCCCACCCGGTCCACCAGCACGGGGCTGTCGGGCGGTACGACATGGGCGCAGGTCAGTACGGTGCCGCGGCCCAGCAGGACGCCGGCGCCCAGCACCGCCTTGCGCTCATCCAGGATGCGTACCCGCCAACTCCCCTCCTGGGCTGTGAATGTGACGGCGCGTCTGTTTCCGTCCCCCATGACACGACAGCATACGCACGACTCGGTACCCTCCGTAGGGTGGTGCACGATCGGATTTTCGACCGGGGGTGGGCACGGCGATGACGGACGCGGACTTCGTGGGGCTGGCGGAGGTGATCCGGCAGGTGCGCGGCGAGCTGGAGGAGGCGCGGCTGGACGGCGACGGGCACGATCTGCTGTTCGCCGTGGAGAAGGTCAGCCTGGAGTTCGCGGTGCAGGTGCACCTGACCGGCAACGGCCGGGCCGGGCTGCGGATCGGCGTGGTGACCGCGGAGCTGGGCGGCTCGACGGGCCGGGACACCACGCACCGCATCCAGGTGGAGCTCAAGCCCGAGCGGCGGGACGGGGGCAGGTCGGTGGTCGGCCGCTGACCTGCCCGCCCCCTCCCCCGATCCCGCCTGGCGCCGCCCGGGCCCCCGGACTCAGGGGCGCGGCACGGCGGCGAGCTGGCGGGACTGGGCGACCAGCCGGCCGGCGGAGTCCCAGACCTCGGCGTCCTCCTCCAGATAGCCGCCCGCCAGGTTGCGGGTGGTGTGGGAGACCAGCAGCCAGCCGGGGGCGGGCTTGGCGCGGACGTGGACGGTGAGTTCCAGGGTCGGCGTCCAGCCGAGCAGCCCCAGGTCGAAGGTGACCGGCGGGAGCGCGTCCACGGCGAGCAGCAGCGTCAGCGGGTCGGGCTGGTGGCCGTCGGCCAGCCGCAGCCAGCCGCGGATCGCCCCGTTGCCGGAGGGGGCGCCGAGGGCCCAGCCGACGCAGGCGGGATCCAGGCGCAGGTCGAGGCGGTGCAGCAGATCGGCCTGGGCGAGGAACTGCGGCGGCGCCTGGTCGGTGCCGACGCAGCGGTCCGGCGGGGGCATCTCCGGCGGGGCGGCCGAGGTGCGGACGTCCCCGGTGAGGCGGTCCAGGTCGCCGTAGGTGGCCAGGGCGCGCAGCCGCTCGGCGGGGGTGCCGTCCTCGGCGGTCTGGGTGAGGGACACCTGCCCGTTGGAGACGGTGCGGCCGCGGCGGACCACCTCGGTGCGCAGCTCGGCGGGGCCGGGCCGGGCCGCCGACAGGTAGTAGCCGCTGATGGAGTAGGGGTCGGTGTGGCCGGTGGCGGCGCCCAGCTCCCGGGAGAGGGCGCGGGCGGCGGTGGCGAGCAGCAGGCCGCCGTTGATGCCGCCGCCGATGCGCCAGCCGCCGTCGAGGTCGGCGTGGTAGCGGCCGGGTTCCCCGGCGTGGCCGGTGACGGCGGTGCCCCGGTCGAACTCGGTGTCACCTGGGTGTGCTGCGGTGTCGATGGCGGTCATGGGCATCATGTTACCTGCGAGTAGCGATCGTGCTTCAGGAGTGCCCCGCGACGCCGTTGCGCACCGCCCACAGGGCGGCCTGGGTGCGGTCGGCCAGGTCCAGCTTCATCAGGATGTTGGAGACATGGGTCTTCACCGTCTTCTCCGACAGATGCAGTGACCGGGCGATCTCCCGGTTGGACCGCCCGTCGGCGATATGGCCCAGCACCTCCTGCTCCCGCTCGGTCAGCGCACCGCCCCTGCCCTGCGGCGCCCGCGGCCCGTCCTCGGCGAGCAGCGTCCCCGCCAGCTCCGGCTGCAGCAGCACATGTCCGGCGTGCACCGCACGGATGGCACCCGCCAGCGCCTCCGGGTCCACGTCCTTGTACACATAGCCCGCGGCGCCCGCCCGCAGCGCCGGCACCACGGTGCGGTGCTCGGTGAAGCTGGTGACGATCAGCACCCGTGCCGCGCTCCCCCGCTCCCGCAGCTGCTGAAGCGCCTGGATGCCGTCGGTGCCGGGCATCTTGACGTCCATCAGCACCACATCGGGCCGCAGCTCCTCGGTGCGGGCCACCCCCTCCGCACCGTCCGCGGCCTCGCCCACCACCTCGATGTCGTCCTGCACCTCCAGAAAGGTGCGCAGACCCCGGCGGACCACCTGGTGGTCGTCCACCAGCAGCACCCGGATCCGCGCACGGGCCGCCCCTGCCTCAGCCACCGGGCACCTCCATCTCCACCACGGCCCCCCTGCCGGGCGCCGACTCCACGGTCAGTGAGCCGCCCACGGCGGCGGCGCGCTCACGCATCGACACCAGGCCCAGATGGCGGCCCGCCCGGCGGACCGAGTCCGGGTCGAAGCCCCGGCCGTCGTCCGCCACCCGCAGCACCGCGCCGCGGGCGGCCGTGCCGCGCAGCTCCACCGTCACGGTGGCCGCGTGGGCATGGCGCAGCGCATTGTGCAGCGCCTCCTGGGCGACCCTCAGCACCGCCTCCTCCTGGGCGGCGGGCAGCGCCCGGACGCCGTCCGCGGTGAAGGCGACATGGGCGGAGTGGGCCCGGTTCAACACCTCCACCTGGGAGGCCAGGGTGGCGGGCAGCCCGTCCTCGTCCAGGGCGGCCGGCCGCAGCTCCACCACCACGGTGCGCAGCTCGTCGGCGGCCTCCGCGGCCAGCCGGGACACCTCGGCCAGCTCGGCCCGGGCACGGGCCGGATCGCGGTCGACCAGCGCGGCGGCGGCCTGCGCGGTGAGGCGCAGCGAGAACAGCTTCTGCGACACGGCGTCATGCAGCTCGTGCGCGATCCGGGCCCGCTCACCGGCCAGCGTGAGCTCCCGGCTGCGCTCGTACAGCCGGGCGTTGGTGAGGGCGAGGGCGGCGTGCGCGGCCAGGATCCGGACGAGTTCCTCGTCGTGGTCGGTGAAGCCGCCGGGGCCCCGCTTGTTGGCCAGGAAGATCGCGCCGAGGATCTCCTCGCCGTCGACGATCGGCAGCCCGAGGAAGTCCGTCAGCTCGGGGTGGGCCGCCGGCCAGCCGCCGAAGCGGGGGTCGCGGCGGACGTCCGTCAGCCGCTGCGGCACGGCCTCGTGCAGCATGGCCGCCAGCACCCCGTGCTGGCGCGGCAGCGGCCCGATGGCCCGCCACTGCTCGTCGCTCACCCCGTCCACCACGAACTGGGCGAAGCCGCCGTGGTCGTCGGGCACCCCCAGGGCGGCGTACTCGGCGTCCAGCAGCGTGCGGGCCGAGGCGGTGATCCGCCGCAGCACCTCGCGGACCTCGAGGCGGCGGCTCATCGCGAGCACCGCCCCGCTGACCGCCTCGATACCGGCCAGGCACGGATCCGCCGTCCGGCAGCCGCAGCCGTGCGCGGGCTCCGGCTGCTGCGGGCCGGCGGGGGGTGGTGTGGGCATGCGGCCACCGTACCGCCGGGCCGCCGGCGAGACATCGGACCCCGGGACGGTGGTCCCGGGCCCCTGGTCCTAGGGCCAACGGCAGTCGCCGGCCGCTGCCCGCGGCCGAGGCGGCCGGGCCGCCCCTGCTCCTAGCGTCGGCAGCGTCGCAGCGCCCCGCCGACGGGGCGCGCGGGACAGGGAGCGGACATGTCTGTAGCAGTCATCACCGGCGCCTCACGCGGGCTGGGCCTGGCACTCGCCCGGGCACTGGCCCGGCGCGGCTGGTCGCTGGTCCTCGACGCCCGGGGCGCCCCGGCCCTGGCCGAGGTCGCGGGGGAACTGGCGGAGTGGACCGCCGTGGCGGCGCTGCCCGGGGACGTCGCCGACGCCCGGCACCGGGCCGCGCTGCTGGAGGCTGCCGCCGGACTGGGCGGTCTCGACCTGCTGGTGAACAACGCCTCGGTCCTCGGCGCGGAGCCGCTGGTGCCCCTGGCCGACCAGCCGCTGGAGGGGTTCCGGCACGCGCTGGAGGTCAATGTCACCGCCCCGCTGGCGCTGGTCCAGCAGGCGCTGCCGCTGCTGCGCCGCTCGGCGGCGGGCGCGGTGGTCTGCGTCAGCTCCGACGCCGCGGTGGAGGCCTATCCCACCTGGGGCGGCTACGGGGCCGCCAAGGCGGCCCTGGACCAGCTCTCCGCGGTGCTGGCGCAGGAGGAGCCGGGGCTGCGCGTCTGGGCGGTGGACCCGGGCGACATGCTGACCGCGCTGTACACCGCCGCCGTCCCGGAGGACACCGAGCTGGGCGGCCGGGCGCTGCCGGAGGCGGTGGCGCCGGCGTTCCTGGCCCTGCTGGACCGGCGGCCGCCCAGCGGCCGCTACACCGCGGCGGCGCTGCTGGACCCGGCCGGGACCCGGCGATGAGGCGGCCCGCCGCCCCGGTCGCCCCGCGGCCGGTGGGGACCGCGGGGCGACCGGGACCGGCGTCCCGCGGCGGGGAGCACGACTTCCTGCTGCCGCCGGAGCTGGAGGCGCCGTCCCCGCCCGAGGAGCGCGGCACGGGCCGCGACGACGTACGGCTGCTGGTGGGCCGGCGGGCCCCCGGCGCGGTGTCCCACCACGGCTTCCGGGAACTGCCGGGGCTGCTCAGGCCGGGGGATGTGCTGCTGGTCAACGTCTCGGCGACGGCCCCGGCCGCGCTGGACGGCACCCTGGCGGACGAACCCGTGGTGGTGCACTTCTCCACCGCGCAGGACGACGGCCGCTGGACGGTGGAGCTGCGCACCCCCGACGGCGCGGGCAGCACCCTGCCGCGGCCGGGCGGCCCCGCGGGGGCGGTGGTGAGGGCGGCGGGCGGAGCGCGGCTGGTGCTGGAGCAGCCGGCCGTCGAGGGGGCGGACCGGCTGTGGCTGGCGCGCTTCTCCGCGGAGCCCGGGACGGCGGCGCTGGACCATCTGCGCCGCCACGGCCGCCCCGTCCGCTACCGCTACACCGACCGCGACCGCCCGCTGGCCGCCTACCAGACGGTCTTCGCCCGGGGCGCCGAGGCCGCCGAGGGGGTGCCCGCCGCCGCCTCCGCCGAGATGCCGAGCGCGGCCCGGCCGTTCACCGACCGGATGGTGACGGCCCTGGTGAGCCGGGGCGTCCTGATCGCACCGATCACCCTGCACACCGGGGTGGCCTCGGCCGAGTCGCACGAGCCGCCGTACCCGGAGTGGTTCTCCGTGCCGGAGGCGACCGCCCGGCTGGTGAACACGGCGCGGCAGGACGGCTGCCGGGTGGTGGCGGTGGGCACCACCGCCGTGCGGGCGCTGGAGTCGGCGGCGGAGGAGTCCGGGCGGGTGCGTGCCGCACGGGGCTGGACCGATCTGGTGGTCACCCCGGAGCGCGGTGTGCGGGCGGTGGACGGCCTGCTCACCGGCCTCCATGAGCCGCGTGCCTCCCATCTGCTGATGCTGGAGGCGGTAGCCGGGCGCGCCCTGGTGGACGCCTGCTACGCGGAGGCGCTGCGGGGCCGGTACCTGTGGCACGAGTTCGGCGACCTCAATCTGATGCTGCCCGGCTGAGGGGTCCCGGGGTTCCGGCGGGCAGCGGAGCGTACGGGACCGGCCACCCTCGGCGATCCCATCCCGGTGGCGCTGTGACGCCCCCCACAGGGCGTTGCGGTGATACGACGGCCGATAGTAGATGCCGGGGAAGGGTGCGCGGCGGCCGGGAGCGACGGGGGTGCTCCCGGCCGCTGCCAGCCGGGACGCCGGGAGCGGGACGGCCGGCGGGGGCGTCCCGGGGGCACGGTGGACGCCCGGGCCCGCACGGGCGGTCTACTACAGGCCTTAGTAGCAGAGCTGTTTGCCCGGAAATCCGCCGCCTGCCAAGAATGACCGGGTCGCACGGCGCCGCGGCCTTCGCCCGGCGTCCCCGCTCGCACCCATGGATCCCCTCCTGCGTGCGCCGGCCACCCCTGTGGATGCCAGGGCACCGCTGTGCCCCGGTACGGGTGACCGGACCTACCGAAGAGGACCCGCCCGATGACACGCACCTTGTCCCGACGCCACATCCTGATCACCGGCGCCTCCACCACCGCCGTCGCGGCCGCCGCGACGCTGGCGCTGGTGGTCCCGCAGAGCGGTCCCGGCAGCACCGCGGCAGCCGCCGCGAGCAGCGCCACCGCCGCCCCGGCGACCGGGCTCAGCGCCGAGACGGCGCAGCAGGACGCCGCCGCCCGCGACGCCGCCGGCGCCGCCGCCAACCGCAGCGAGCACCGCGCCGACCTGGCCGCGGGCGCCGCACAGCGCAGCGCCGCCGCCAAGGCCGCCGCCGCCCACCGCGCGCACCTGGCCGCCGTCGCCAACGAGAAGGCCCGCAGCGAGGCCCGCGCCGCACAGCGGGCCGCCGCGGCCAAGGCCACCGCCGCCCACCGCGCGCACCTCGCCGCCGTCGCCAACCAGAAGGCCGCCGCCAGGAAGGCCGCGGCCCGCAAGGCCGCCGCCGCCCACCGCGCCCACCTCGCCGCCAAGGCCAACGCCCGCGCCGCCGCGGCCAGGGCCGCCGCCCGCAGGACGGCCCGCGCGGCCCAGCCGCCGGTGCTGAGCGGCAGCCCGCAGCAGATCGCCCAGCAGATGATCGGCAGCTCGGCCCAGTTCGCGTGCTTCTCGCACATCGTCTCGCACGAGAGCAGCTGGAACCCGTATGCCGTCAACGCCGGCTCCGGCGCCTACGGCCTGGTGCAGGCACTGCCGGGCAGCAAGATGGCCTCGGCCGGCTCCGACTGGCGTACCAACCCGGCCACCCAGATCAAGTGGGGCCTGGACTACATGAACTCGCGCTACGGCAGCCCCTGCGGCGCCTGGAACTTCTGGCAGTCGCACCACTGGTACTGAGCCGCTCACGCGTCGTGACGCACCGACGCGCCGAAGGGCGGCACCCCGGCCGGGGTGCCGCCCTTCGGCGCGTACCGGGTCAGCGCTTGCGCATGACCTCGGGCTCGTGCCGGCGCAGCAGCCTGACCACCAGGAAGGCGCAGACCAGACCGAGCACCACCAGCACACCCGCGGAGGTGAACCAGGTGGAGACGTCGTGGTTCCACAGCGGGTCGGTCTTGCCGTCCTTGCCGTCCGGCGGCGGCGAGATGGCGCCCAGGCTCACCGAGGCGCCCAGTGCGGCGACCGCCCAGCGCGCCGGGGTGAGCCAGGCCAGCTGCTCCAGGCCGGGTGAGCCGAAGAGCGGGAAGAGGGCTCCGCAGAAGACCACATTGACGATCGCCACCAGGACCAGCAGGGGCATGGTCTTCTCCGAGGTCTTCACCAGGGAGGAGATCACCAGGCCCAGCATCATGCTGCTCAGGCCCAGCAGGACCACCGCGACGGTCATCTCCAGCAGCGGGTTGCCGTTGATCACCAGGCCCTCGGCGGGAAGGTCG
Organism: Peterkaempfera griseoplana; assembly: GCF_001418575.1. GTDB lineage: Bacteria > Actinomycetota > Actinomycetes > Streptomycetales > Streptomycetaceae > Peterkaempfera > Peterkaempfera griseoplana. Next base: position 17,243 of record NZ_LIQR01000193.1, on the reverse strand, counting down.
CGGGTGCCGATGCCGATCACGGCCACCACGACGGACTGGATGGCGGTGAGCGCGCCCAGGGTGAGGATCTTGGACATCACATAGGCGGACCGGGAGAGCCCCACGGCGCGTTCGCGCTCGTAGATCACCCGTTCCTTCACCAGTTCGCGGACCGAGTTGGCGGCGCCGGTGAAGACCGTGCCCACCGCGACGATCAGCAGCACCGTGGCGGCGTCCACATTGAACTGGGGCTGGTTGTCCTTCAGGGGTGGATTGGCCGGCAACAGACCGAACTTCGCCGGGATGGCCAGGCTGACGGCGCCCATCACCACGGGCAGCACTCCGCACAGCACCAGGAAGCCCCGGTCGGCGGCGATCACCGACAGATAGCGCCGGGTCAGCGTCGCCAGCTGCGAGCCCCAGCTCTGCTGCTTCTGCGGCCGCGACACCTGCTGCTGGATCGGTGCGGACTGCGGGGCCACGGCCTCCACGTCGGCCGAGTACATCTGGTAGTGCACCGAGCCCCGGTAGCGGCCCGCCCAGTCGTGGTCCGGGTAGTTCTCGAACGCCTGGAAGACGTCGGCCCAGGTCTCGTAGCCGAAGAAGTGCAGCGCCTCGTCCGGCGGCCCGAAGTACGCCACCGAGCCGCCCGGCGCCATCACCAGCAGCCGGTCGCAGAGCGCCAGTTCGGCCACGGAGTGGGTGACCACCAGCACGGTGCGCCCGTCGTCGGCGAGCCCGCGCAGCATCTGCATGACCTCGCGGTCCATCCCCGGGTCCAGGCCCGAGGTGGGCTCGTCCAGGAAGATCAGCGAGGGCTTGGTCAGCAGCTCCAGCGCCACCGAGACCCGCTTGCGCTGACCGCCGGACAGGGCGGTGATGCGGTTGTCGGCGCGCTTGTCCAGCCGCAGCTCGTAGAGCACCTCGTCGATCCGGGCGGCGCGCTCGGCCTCCTGGGTGTCGCCGGGGAAGCGCAGCCGGGCCGCGTACTTGAGCGCGGTGCGGACGGTGAGCTCCTTGTGCAGGATGTCGTCCTGCGGGACCAGTCCAATGCGCTGGCGCAGTTCGGCGAACTGCTTGTAGAGGTTGCGGCCGTCGTAGAGGACGTCGCCGCGGTCCGCGGGGCGATAGCCGGTCAGGGCGCGCAGCAGCGTGGACTTGCCGGAGCCGGACGGGCCGATCACCGCGACCAGCGACTTCTCCGGGACGCCGAAGGAGACGTCGTTGAGCAGGACCTTTTTGGCGCCCTTGTGCTGCACCTCGACGGTGAGGTGGCGGGCCGAGAAGGAGACCGCGCCGGTGTCGACGAACTCCTCCAGCTGGTCGCCGACCAGCCGGAACACGGAGTGGCCGACACCCAGCAGGTCCTCCGGGCCCATCACGTGCCGCTGGATGGGGAGGCCGTTGACATAGGTGCCGTTGTGGCTCTCCAGGTCGACGATCTCGTACCGGCCGTCCGCGAGCTGCCGCAGCTCGGCGTGGTGGCGGGAGACGCCGAGGTCGGAGACGACCAGGTCGTTGTCGAGGGAGCGGCCGATCCGCACGGTGCGCATGCCCTGCGCCAGGTTGCGGATCATGGTCGGGTTGCGGTCCCCGTACACCGGGGTGACCCCGCCACCGGCGGGCTGCTGCTCCCAGCCGACGGGCGCACCGCCCTGCGCGGGTACGCCCCCGTGCCTCGATGCGCCCCCCTGGAAGGCTGCCGCGCCCTGCTGCCCGCCGGCCTGCCAGCCGGGCCCGGCCGCCATCGGGCCGCCGGCGATCTGACCGCCCTGCGCGCCCCACGGCGTCTGCGCCGCCTGGCGGCCGCCGCTGACGTCGTGCCGGTCGCCCCCCGTGCCGACGCCGACCGCCCCGGCCACCGCCGCGAAGCCCAGCCGGGGGCCGTTCTCCGCATTCCCCAGATGCACCGCCGTACCCGGCGTCAGCGCCGCGCGGGCGGTGCGCTGGCCGTTGACGAAGGTGCCATTGGTGCTGCCGTGGTCGTCCAGCAGCCAACTGCCGCCGTCAAAGGAGATGGTGGCGTGCCGCCAGGACACGCGCGCGTCGTCGAACACCACGTCCGACTGCGGGTCACGTCCCAGCGAATACGTCCTACCGGAATCCAACGTCCGGTTCTGTCCGTTGATTTCAAGAACGAGTTGCGGCACTTTCAGCCTGCCCCACTCACGTAGTCCCCCGAGTAGTCCCTCTGTGGGGAGTCTAGGGATGGCGTATGACGGGGGGAATCATTCCAGCTCGATCACTAGGGGGTGAACTCGGCGCGGAGACTGTGACCGTGTGGCAACGTTGACGCGGTCGTGCGACGGCGGTACGACGGCGGTGCAACAGGCGGAGAACGGGGGCGCGATGGGCAAGGGTTCGGGGCTGCGCGGGGCGGTCCAGGCGGCGATCGCCGTGAGCTGGGCCTTTGTGGCCATGGCCGGTGTCGCGGCGCTGGGCCTGCATCTGCTGGGCGCCGACGCCTACGCCGGCCTCGGTCCGATGACCGCCGCCGTGGTGGCGCTGGGCACCGGGGGCTCGATCACCCCCACCGGCTCCGCCGGGGTCTTCGGTGCGGGCGGCATCGCCGGCGCCGACACCGCACTCTCCCTGATGCCGCTGGGTGTCGCCTTCACCGGGGCAGCCGTCCTCGGCTGGCTGTTCGTCCGCCCGCTGCGGCGCCATGCGGTGCTGGAGCTGCCGGACCTCGCCGTACGGGCCGCCTCCGCCACGGTCTGCTTCCTCGCCGTCCTCGGGCTGCTCAGCTGGACCGGGGAGGACACCACCACCCTGGACCTCACCAAGCTCACCGGCGCCGGCGGGGGCGGCGGGGGCGGTTCCGACGGCGGCGGAGGGCTCGGCGGTCTGCTGGACCCCGGCAAGCTCGGCGGCATCCTCGGCGGCATCGCCCAGCCCAAGGCCACCATCGGCTTCTCGGTGCGGACCGGGCCCACCCTGCTGGCCGGTCTGGTCTGGGTGCTCGTGGTGCTGCTCCTGGCGCTCACCGTCTCCCGGCGGGCGCCGCTGCCCCGCGGCTGGGAGGCCCTGCACCGCACCGTGCGGCCGGTCGCCTCGGCGCTGTGGACGGTGCTGCTCGGCGCCGTCGTCGTCGGCGCCGTCACCGCCGTGGTGCTGCCGCTCACCGAGGGTTCCAGCCCCGCGACGGCGGCCGGCGGCGCCCTGCTGGGCACCCCCAACGGGATCGGCCTGGCGATGCCCGTCGCCCTGGGCGTACCGGTCACCGCGCAGGCCACCGGTGCACTGGTGCACGCCCTTCCGGCGCCGCTGGACCAGCTGGTCAGGGCCGGTACCGTGCAGGACGTGACCGTGCCCCGGCTGATGCAGCTGGACGGCTCGCTGTGGGTGCTGCCGGTGGCCGTCGCGCTGATGCTGCTGCTCGCCGGGGTGCTGGCCGCGGTACGCACGCCCAGGTCCGCCGCGGCGCCGCCGCCTGCGCTGCGGGGCGCCGCCTCGGCGGCGCTGCGGCTGGGTGTCGGCCTGGCCGTGCTGCTGCCCTGTGGGCTGGCGCTGTCCGAGGTGACGGTCAGCGCCAATCTCTCGGTCTTCGGCTTCGACGCGGTGGGGGCCAAGGCGACCGTCGAGGGCAGCCCGGCCCTGGCGGTCGGCTACGGGCTGCTGTGGGGAGCGGTGGCCGGCTTCGCCGGGTGGCTGCTGGTGGACAGGTTCGCCGCGGCGAAGCGGCCTCCGGCGCCCGGCGGCGGGCAGGGCCCGGTGCCGGCTGCGCCGCCCATGCCGCCGATGCCGCCGATGCCGGGTCAGGGTCCGGGTCCCGGCCCGGCACAGGGAGCGCCGTACGGGGGGCTTCCGGAGCACAGCCTGCCCGGCTCCGCCGCGCCGCAGAACCCGTACCTCACCGGCAACGACGGCTTCAACCCCTACGCCGACGACCCGCACCGCCACCCCTGACGCCCCGCGCCGGCCCGGGCGGCCCCGGACGCCGGGGTGCGCGGGGTCACCCGGGTGCCGCGCGGCGGGCCTCTCACCAGGCGGACGGGGGGCGCGTTCCGGGGCGTGCGCCCGGTAGCGTTGGGGTCACCATGAACGCATCGCTCCCGCCCGCCGAGCCCCTGCCGGAACCGGCGCCGCAGCCGCGAACTCTGCTGGTGAAGGTCTTCGGCAAGGACCGCCCCGGCATCACCACAGGCCTCTTCTCCACGCTCGCCGACTTCGGCGTGGACGTCATCGACATCGAGCAGGTCGTCACCCGGGGGCGGATAACGCTCTGCGCCCTGGTGACCCCGCCGGCCGGCGGTGCCCCGGGCCCGGAGGGCGAGCTTCGCTCGACCGTCCACCGCTGGGCGGAGGACCACAAGCTCCAGGCCGAGATCATCTCCGGCACCGGCGACAACCGGCCCCGCCGTGAGGGGCGCTCCCATGTCACGGTGCTGGGCCACCCGCTGACCGCCGGGGCGGTGGCCGCGCTCACCGCCCGGATCACCGACTGCGGGGGCAACATCGACCGGGTGTTCCGGCTGGCCAAGTACCCCGTGACCGCCGTGGAGCTGGCTGTGTCCGGGGTCGCCACCGAGGAGCTGCGCGGCGCGCTGGCGTCCGAGGCCGCCACCCAGCAGGTGGATGTGGCGGTGGTCCGGGCCGGGCTGCACCGCAGGGCGAAGCGGCTGGTGGTGATGGATGTGGACTCCACCCTCATCCAAGACGAAGTGATCGAGCTCTTCGCCGCCCACGCCGGGTGCGAGGCCGAGGTGGCCGAGGTGACCGCCGCGGCGATGCGGGGCGAGCTGGACTTCGCCGAGTCCCTGCGGGCCCGGGTGCAGCTGCTGGCGGGCCTGGACGCCGGGGTGGTGGACAAGGTCCGCTCCGCGGTACGGCTGACGCCGGGCGCCCGTACGCTGATCCGCACCCTGAAGCGGCTCGGCTACCAGGTCGGCATCGTCTCCGGCGGTTTCACCCAGGTCACCGACGACCTGGTGGAGCGGCTGGGGCTGGACTTCGCCGCGGCCAACACCCTGGAGGTGGTGGACGGGCGGTTCACCGGCCGGGTCGTGGGCGACATCGTGGACCGCGCGGGCAAGGCCAGGATGCTGGCCCGCTTCGCCGAGCAGGCGAGGGTCCCGCTGGAGCAGACCGTGGCCATCGGCGACGGCGCCAACGACCTCGACATGCTGAACGCCGCCGGGCTGGGCGTGGCCTTCAACGCCAAGCCGGTGGTGCGCCGGGCTGCGGACACCGCGGTCAACGTCCCGTTCCTGGACACCGTGCTCTATCTGCTGGGCATCACCCGCGAGGAGGTGGAGGCGGCCGACGCCTCGGACGCCTGACCGCCCCGCCCTCCTCCCGCGCCCGGCCCCGGCCGGGCGCGGTCAGTCCTGCGGGGAGTGGAAGGCCACCAGCGTGGCGGCGCCGGGCTCGGCGGCCTTCCAGCTGCCGGTGAAGGTGAGGACGGCGATCGCCGAGGTGGGGAAGCCGCCGCGGCGCAGCCGGACCAGGGTGTCCCCCTCGGCCTCGGCGGTGAGCACCTCGGCGAGGCCCTGCACACCGGGGTTGTGCCCGACCAGCATCAGATCGGCGACGTCGTCGGGGGTCTCCTGGATGACGGCGATGATCTCGCCGGGGCTGGCCTCGTAGAGGCGGTCCTCGTAGACGGTTCTGCGGGGCCGCTTGGGCAGCTCGTGGGCGACCAGCTTCCACGTCTCGCGGGTGCGCAGGGCGGTGGAGCAGAGAACGAGTTCGGGGTTGACCCCGGCGCCGGCCAGCCAGCGTCCGGCGGCGGGGGCGTCCCTGCGGCCTCGGTCGGCCAGCGGCCGCTCGTGGTCGGGCACCGACGGCCAGTCGGCCTTCGCGTGCCGGAGGACGATGATCCTGCGGGGCGTGTCGACGCTCATGCAGCAAGTTTTCCAGAAAACCGCGCGGTGGGCGCGGTGCGGCGGTACGCCGCCGCGGGTGGGCCGGGCCGGCCCGTCCGCGGTCAGCCCATCTTCTGGGCGATGGTGGCGATCACGGAGACGACGACGACGATGCCGACGATGACGGCGGCCATCTGCAGCAGCTTCTTGTGGCCGTCGGTGGGGTTGGGTTCGAGCACGGGCATGGTCCGAGTCTCGCATCCCGGTCGCGGGGCGGCCGCACCGGGGGCGCCGCCGACGGCCGCGCCCCCGGTGCGGCCGGGCCCGGTACGGTCAGACCTCGTCCTCGATCTGGCGGGCCCGCCCGGCCAGCAGTCCCACGCCGATCTGCGGCACCAGCAGCGCGGCCAGCAGTCCGACCGGCGCGTACCAGGAGCCGGTGCCCTGGTAGAGGGCGCCGACCAGCACCGGGCCGGGGATGGAGATCAGATAGCCGAGGCTCTGGGCGAAGGCGGACAGTTTGGCCACCCCGGCGGCACTGCGGGCACGCAGCCCGATCATGGTGATGGCCAGCGGGAAGCAGCAGTTGGAGAGGCCGGCCAGCGCCGCCCACAGCCAGGGCGCCCCGGCCGGGGCGAACGCCAGTCCGAGGTATCCGGCGAGTCCGCAGCCGCCCAGCAGCACCACGAAGAGCCGCTGGTCGCCGCGGGCGGCGGCGAGGGAGGGCAGCACGAAGGAGACCGGCACGCTGATGGCCATGGTGACGGCCAGCAGCACCCCGGACTCCCCCGCGGAGATGCCGGCGTCCTGGTAGATCTGCGGCAGCCAGCCCATGGTGGCGTAGGCGCCGGTCGACTGGAGGCCGAAGAAGACGGCCAGCGCCCAGGCGGTGGGGCTGCGCAGAATCCTCAGGGTGCGCTCGCCCCCGGGCTCGCCCGCCGCGGTGCCCGGGGACGGCGCGGGGCGCGGGCCCGCTCCCCGGTCGCGTCCGGCGGCGAGGACGGCCAGCCACAGGGCCAGCCCGACCGCGGCGGCGCCGGCCCAGACGCCGAGTCCGGCCCGCCAGCTGCCGCCGACGGCGGCGGTGAGCGGTACGGCGACGGCGGCGGCCACCGCGGTGCCCGCGGAGAGCGCCATGGAGTAGAGGCCGATCAGGGGCCCCACCCGGTCGGGGAAGTACCGCTTGACGATCACCGGCATCAGCACGTTGGAGACCGCGATCCCGGCCAGCGCCACCGCGCTGAGCAGCAGGAAGACCGCCGTACTGCCGGCCAGGGCGCGGGCCGCGAGGCCCGCGGTGACCGCTCCCATGCCGGCGGTGACCACCGCGGCGGGGCCGATCCTGCGGGCCAGGGCGGGCGCGGCGAGGCCGAAGAGGGCGAAGCAGAGCGAGGGGACCGCGGTGAGCAGTCCGGCCACTGTGGCGCTCATGCCGAGCCCGTCGCGGACCCGCTCCAGCAGAGGGCCGAGGCTGGTGACGGCGGGGCGGAGGTTGAAGGCCGCGGCCACGATGGCGGCGGCGAGCAGCAGGCGGATGCGGCGGGCGGTGCGGGCCGGGTCGCGACCGGTCCGTGCGGCGCGGTCCGGGGCAGGCCGGGCGGTGGGGTCTGCGGCGGTCGACATGGCTCACATCATAGAATGATGGGATGACTTCTCCGCCAGCCCACTGGTGGATGATGTCCCTGCGGATCCCCGCACGCCGCGCACCGGAGGGAGCCCCATGGCACTGTCGTCCGCCCGGCGCACGCCGCTGTCCGACCAGGTGATCGCCCAGCTCCGGGCGCAGATCACCTCCGGTGAGTGGCCGGTCGGCTCACGCATCCCCACCGAGACCGAGCTGGTGGGGCAGCTGGGCGTGGCCCGCAACACCGTCCGGGAGGCCGTACGGGCACTGGCGCACAACGGGCTGCTGGACATCCGGCAGGGCTCGGGGACCTATGTGCTGGCCACCAGTGAACTGGCCGGAGTGATGCACCGCCGCTTCGCCGAGGCCGACCCGGCCGGGGTGGCGGAACTGCGCGAGACGCTGGAGGCCTCCGCCGCCGCCCTCGCGGCCCGCCGCCGGACCGCCCGCGACCTGGAGCTGATGACAGTGGCCCTGGAGCGGCGCGAGGAGGCCTGGCGGTCAGGCGACCCCGAGGCGTTCGTCCAGGCCGACGCGGCGTTCCACCAGGCGGTGGTGGCCGCCGCGCACAACGAGGTGCTGGCCGCGCTCTACGCCGACCTGGGCGAGGTGCTCCGCGCCCATCTGCGGCAGGACGTCGGCCCGGTGCTGTCCGCCGACCGCTATGTGGGCCACTCCGGGATCGTGGACGCCGTCCGCCGCGGCGACCCCGAGGCGGCGTCGGCGGAGGCCGCCGACGCCATCGGGAAGTGCCGGGTCGGCACCTGAGCAGATCCCGGCAGCCCGCCGGGGTCAGACCAGCGGGACGATCTCCGGGGCGCCCAGCCGTACCGCGTCCGCGGTGTGGTCGTCGGGCTGCCGCTGCGCCTGGCGCTCGGCCTCGACCCGCTTGAGGTAGTGGTCGACCTCCCGGTCCACCTGGTCGCCGCCCCAGCCGAGCCGGCCCGCCATCAGCTCGGCGACGGGCCGTGCGGCGTCCACACCGCGGTCCCAGGACTCGATGGAGATCCGGGTGCGGCGGGCCAGGACGTCGTCCAGGTGCCGGGCCCCCTCATGGGTGACCGCGTAGACGGCCTCGGCCCGCAGGTAGTCGTCGGAGCTGGGCAGCGGCTCGCCGAGCCCGGGATCCTCCGCGACCAGGTCGAGGACCTCCTCCACCAGGGAGCCGTAGCGGCGCAGCAGATGCTCGACCCGGGCGACGTGCAGGCCGGAGCGGCGGGCCATGCTGTGGCGGGCGTTCCAGATGGCCTGGAAGCCGTCGGCGCCGAGCAGCGGCACCGTGTGGGTGGTGCACGGCGGCACCTTCTCGTCCAGGGCGCGGACCGCCTCGTCCACGGCGTCCTTGGCCATCACCCGGTAGGTGGTGTACTTGCCGCCCGCGACCACCACCAGGCCGGGCACCGGATGCGCGACCAGGTGCTCCCGGGAGAGCTTGCTGGTCTCCGCGGCCTCGCCGGAGAGCAGCGGGCGGAGCCCGGCGTAGACGCCCTCGACGTCCTCCGGGGTGAGCGGGGTGACCAGCACCCGGTTGACGTGGTCCAGCAGGTACTCGATGTCCTTGGCGCTGGTGGCGGGGTGGAACTTGTCCAGGTCCCAGTCGGTGTCGGTGGTGCCGACGATCCAGTGGCGGCCCCAGGGGATGACGAACAGCACGCTCTTCTCGGTGCGCAGGATCAGCCCGGTGCGGGAGTTGATGCGGTCCCTGGGCACCAGCAGATGGACGCCCTTGGAGGCACGCACATGGAACTGCCCGCGGGTGCCGGCCATGGCCTGGGTGTCGTCGGTCCACACCCCGGTGGCGTTGATCACCTGCCGGGCGCGGACCTCGGTGGTGCGCCCGGTCTCCAGATCGGTGACGACGGCGCCGACCACCCGCTCGCCCTGCCGCAGGAAGCGGGTCACCCGGGTGCGGTTGGCCGCCAGCACGCCGTACGCGGCGGCGGTGCGGGCCAGGGTCATGGTGTGCCGGGCGTCGTCGACCTGGGCGTCCCAGTACTGGACGGCGCCGACCAGGGCGTCGGCGCGCAGCGCGGGGGCCTCCCGCAGGGCGCCGCGGCGGGTGAGGTGGCGGTGGTGGGGCAGGCCCCGGGCGTTGCCGGAGGTGATGCCCATGGTGTCGTACAGCAGCACACCGGAGCCGACGTACGGGCGCTCCCAGACGCGGTGCTGCAGCGGGTACAGGAAGGGCACCGGGCGCACCAGGTGCGGGGCGATCCGCTGGACCAGCAGGCCGCGTTCCCGAAGCGCCTCGGCGACCAGCCGGAAGTCCAGCATCTCCAGATAGCGCAGGCCGCCGTGGATGAGCTTGCTGGACCGGCTGGAGGTGCCGGACGCCCAGTCCCTGGCCTCGACCAGGCCGGCGCTCAGGCCGCGGGTGGCCGCGTCGAGGGCGGCGCCGCAGCCCACCACGCCGCCGCCGACGACCAGGATGTCGAGTTCCCGCTCGCCGAGGCGGGTGAGTGCGTCGGCGCGGTTCTGGGGCGAGAGTGCCACCGGCTTCACCATGTCAGCTCCTCGTCTCTGTGCTGGTCACTCGACCTCGACCCAGTCGAGGGTCCGCTGCACGGCCTTTTTCCAGCCCGCGTAGCCGTCGGCCCTTCGCCGGTCGCTCCACCGGGGCTCCCAGCGCCTGGACTCGTGCCAGTGGTCGCGCAGTTCGTCGGTGTCCCGCCAGAAGCCGACGGCCAGCCCGGCGGCGTAGGCGGCGCCCAGGGCGGTGGTCTCGGCGACCACGGGGCGGCTCACCGGGACGCCGAGGATGTCGGCCTGGGTCTGCATGCAGAGGTCGTCGGCGGTGACGCCGCCGTCGACCCGGAGCACGTCCAGGGTGACTCCGGCGTCCTGCTGCATCGCCTCGACCACGTCGCGGCTCTGGTAGCAGATGGCCTCCAGGGTGGCCCGGGCCAGGTGGCCGCCGGTGTGGTAGCGGGAGAGGCCGAGGATGGCGCCGCGGGCGTCGGAGCGCCAGTACGGGGCGAAGAGCCCGGAGAAGGCCGGTACGAAGTAGACGCCCCCGCTGTCCTCGACGGTGCGGGCCAGCCGTTCGACCTCGGCCGCGTCGGTGATGATGCGCAGCTGGTCGCGCAGCCACTGCACGGCGGAGCCGGTGACGGCGATGGAGCCCTCCAGGGCGTAGACCGGCGGCTGGTCGCCGAAGCGGTAGCAGACGGTGGTGACCAGGCCGTGTCGGGAGCGGACCGGCCGGGTGCCGGTGTTCAGCAGCAGGAAGTTGCCGGTGCCGTAGGTGTTCTTGGCCTCGCCCTCGGCGAAGCAGACCTGGCCGACGGTGGCCGCGTGCTGGTCGCCGAGGACCCCGGTGATGGGCACGGCGGTGCGCAGCGGGCGGCTGGTGCGGGTGCGACCGTAGGCCTCGGGGTGGGAGGAGGGGTTGATCGACGGCAGCATGGCGCGGGGGATGCCGAAGATCTCCAGCAGTTCGGCGTCCCAGTCCAGGGTCTCCAGGTCCATCAGCATGGTGCGGCCGGCGTTGGTGACGTCGGTGGCGTGGATGCCGCCGCGCGGTCCCCCGGTGAGGTTCCACAGCACCCAGCTGTCGGTGGTGCCGAAGAGCGCGTGGCCCTCTTCGGCGGCCTCGCGGACGCCGTCGACGTTCTCCAGGATCCACTTGATCTTGCCCCCGGAGAAGTAGGTGGCGGGTGGCAGCCCGGTCCGGTGGCGGATCAGGTCGCCGTGGCCGTCCCGCTCCAGGGCGGCGGCGATGCGGTCGGTACGGGTGTCCTGCCACACCAGGGCGTTGCAGTACGGCTGGCCGGTGCGCGGGTCCCACACCACGGTGGTCTCCCGCTGGTTGGTGATGCCGACGGCGGCGAGGTCGGAGGCGGCGATGCCGGCGGAGCGGACCGCGTTCTGCATGGAGACGTTGGTGCGCTCCCAGATCTCCACCGGGTCGTGCTCCACCCAGCCGGGGCGTGGCAGCACCTGGGCGTGCTCCAGCTGGTGCCGGGCGACCTCGTTGCCGTCGTGGTCGAAGATCATGAAACGGCTGCTGGTGGTCCCCTGGTCCACCGCGCCGACGAAGTCGGCCATGGCTGCTGCCCTCCGGATCCGGGGTGCGCGGGTTCAGCGGGACTCGGACGGGGGGACTGCGCCGGGCGGCTCGGGCTCGGCCCCGGGCATCCGGTTGCCCACCAGGGCCTGGTAGATCCAGGCGCCCAGCGGGCCTCCGACCAGCGGCCCGGCGATGGGAACCCAGAAGTAGAGGTTCCCCCACTGGTCCCGCCAGGCGCTGCGGTACCCGGTGATGAAGCTGGCCAGCCGGGGGCCGAAGTCACGTGCCGGGTTGATCGCGTAGCCGGCGTTGGTGCCGAAGGCCATACCGATGGCGACCACGATCAGTCCGATCACCAGCGGGCCCAGGTTGGCCCCGGGCGGGGTGTTGGCGAGGTCGGTCACCGCGAGGATCAGCAGCACCAGCAGGGCGGTGCCGATCACCTGGTCGCGGAAGGCCCCCCATTCGTGCACGCCGAAGGCGGTGCTGCCGTTGCCCGGCAGGGTGGAGAAGACAAACTGGGTCTTCAGGGTGTGGCCGGGGTCGTAGTGGCCGAGCACCTCGGTGTAGTTCCAGCGGACGAGCAGCGCGCCGACGAAGGCGCCCAGGGTCTGGGCGAGGCAGTACGGGGGCACCTTGCGCCAGGAGAACCCCTTGAACGCCGCCAGGGAGACGGTCACCGCGGGGTTGAGATGGGCGCCGCTCAGCCGGGCCGCGACATAGACGCCGAGGGTGACGCCGAGCCCCCAGGCCCAGGCGATGGAGTCGTGGTTGCCCAGCCCGCCCGCCGGTTCGGTCAGGCCGCCGCCCGCGACCACCTGCGCCACCACGCCGGCTCCGAACAGGATGAGGACCATCGTCCCGGTGAATTCGGCCGCCAGTTCGCCGATCAACCCTGAGCTGCGCCGTCGCTCGGCCATCACTGCCCGCTTCCCGCCGGCCGAGGGGTCGGCTGTGGGTGGCTCGGTGCGTGACCATCGTGCCCATGGGATCCCGGCGACCGCTCAGCGGCGTACCGCCATTCGGGTGAAATCCGGCATTCAAGGCAAAAGCCGCGGCCCGTCGGCCGGCCGGGGAAGTGGCCGGCCGACGGGCCGCGGAGGTGTGCGGGAGGCTGCGGAGCCGTCAGGCACCGATGGCGTGCAGACCGCCGTCGACGTGCACGATCTCGCCGGTGGTCTTGGGGAACCAGTCGGAGAGCAGCGCGACCACACCGCGGGCGGCGGGCTCGGGGTCGCTGAGGTCCCAGCTGAGCGGGGCGCGGTTCTCCCAGACGCCGGCCAGCTCCTCGAAGCCCGGGATGGACTTGGCGGCCATCGACTTGATCGGGCCGGCCGACACCAGGTTCACCCGGACGTTGCGGTCGCCCAGGTCACGGGCGAGGTAGCGGGAGGTGGACTCCAGCGCGGCCTTGGCGACGCCCATCCAGTCGTACTGCGGCCAGGCGACGGTGGCGTCGAAGTCCATGCCGACCACCGAGCCGCCGTTCTCCATCAGCGGAAGGCAGGCCATGGTCAGCGACTTCAGCGAGTACGCGGAGACATGGACGGCGGTGCCGACCGACTCCCACGGCGTGTTGAGGAAGTTGCCGCCGAGGGCGTCCTGCGGGGCGAAGCCGATGGAGTGCACCACGCCGTCCAGCGAGGGCAGGTGCTCGCGCACCCGGTCCGCCAGACTGTCCAGCTGCTCGGTGTTCTGCACGTCCAGCTCGATCACCGGGGCCGGCTTGGGCAGCCGGTTGGCGATCCGCTCGACCAGCGAGAGCCGCCCGAAGCCGGTCAGAACGATCTCGGCACCCTGCTCCTGGGCCAGCTTGGCGGTGTGGAACGCGATCGACGACTCCAGCAGGACGCCGGTGATCAGGATCCGCTTGCCGTTGAGAAGTCCACTCATGGTGATCAGTGACCCATGCCCAATCCGCCGTCGACGGGAACGACGGCTCCGGTGATGTACGCGGCGTCGTCCGAGGAGAGGAAGCGCACCGCGGAGGCGATCTCGGCGGGCGCGGCGTAACGGCCGAGCGGCACACCCGAGAGGATCTCCGCACGGCGCTCGTCGTCGAGCACCGCGGTCATGTCGGTGTCGACGAAGCCAGGGGCGACGACGTTGACGGTGATGTTCCGCGAGCCCAGCTCGCGGGCGAGGGAGCGGGCGAAGCCCACCAGGCCGGCCTTGGAGGCGGCGTAGTTGGCCTGGCCCGCGGACCCGGTGAGGCCGACGACCGAGGAGATCAGCACGACCCGGCCCTTGCGGGCCCGCAGCATGCCGCGGGCCGCCTGCTTGACGACGCGGAAGGTGCCGGTGAGGTTGGTGTCCAGGACCGAGGCGAAGTCGTCCTCGGACATGCGCAGCAGCAGGGTGTCCTTGGTGATGCCGGCGTTGGCCACCAGCACCTCCACCCGGCCCTGCTTCTCCTCGATCTCCTTGAAGGCGTCCTCGACCTGCTGGGCGTCGGTGATGTCGCAGCGGACCGCCAGCACGTCGTACTTGGCCAGCACCTCCGGGACCTCACCGGAGCGGCTGGTGATGGCGACCTTGTCGCCGGCCTCCGCAAAGGCCTGGGCGATCGCCAGTCCGATGCCCCGGTTGCCTCCGGTGACGAGAACCGAGCGGCTCACAGGTCCACCTCTTCCATACGTCGGGTGCGGTCGCACCCGGCCGACGCGGCAACGGGTACGCATTGTGACGCTATCGGGCCGCCACGGCGTCGGACGAATCCGCCTCCCACAGCACCACCGGCGCTGAACTGTGGATTCCCCACAGTCCGGACCGTCCGGCCGCCCGTGCATGGGGGCCGCCGCCGGGGGCAGCCGTACTGACGAGACCTGGCCGGGGCACGGCTCCACCGGTCCACGGGGCCGCGCCGACCGGCGGGACGGAGACCCCCATGGCGACATCAGGCGAGGCGCCCGGATCCGGCCCGGCGGAGAGCCGCCGGGGCGCCGGCGCGTACCCGGCCGGCGGGCTGGGCGATCCCGATCTGGACCGGATCCAGGCGGGGCTGCGCCAGGTGGCCGACCTCCACGGACGGATGCAGCGGCTGCTGGACGCGGTGCTGTCGATCAGCGGCGAGCTGGAGCTGACGGCCGTGCTGCACACCATCGCGGACGCCGCACGCACCCTGGTGGACGCCCGCTACGCGGCACTGGGCGTGCTCGGCGAGGACGGCTCCTTCACCGAGCTGATCCCCTCCGGCGAGTACCGCGAGAAGTTCGCCGCGCTGGGCATGCTGCCGCACGGCGAGGGCATCCTGGGCGAGCTGGTGCGCAATCCCCGCCCGCTGCGCGTGGACAACCTCGCGGACCACCCGGCCACGGTCGGCTTCCCGGCCGGCCATCCGGTGATGCGGACCCTGCTGGGGGTGCCGGTCCTGGTGCGCGGCACGGTGTACGGCAACCTCTATCTCGCCGACAAGAACGACGGCGGCCCGTTCACCGCGGCCGACGAGTCGGTGGTGGCCGCGCTGGCCGGAGCCGCGGGGGTGGCCATCGAGAACGCCCGTCTCTACCGGCGGCTCAGGGAGGCCACCGAGGAGTTCCAGCGGCGGCTGCTGCCGGCCCTGCCGGACCTGGGACCACTGCAGCTGGAGGCTCGCTACCAGCCGTCCTCCGAGATCCCCCGGGTGGGCGGCGACTGGTACGACCTGATCCGGCTGCCCGACGGCGCGCCCTGCCTGATGATCGGCGACGTGATGGGCCACGACCTGCACGCGGCCACCGTGATGAGCCAGATCAGCAACATGCTGCGGGTGATCGCCTTCGACGAGCGCGAGCCGCCCAGCCGGATCCTGCACCGGCTGGACGAGGTACTGCACCGGCTGCACGGCGGCCCGATGGCCACCGTGCTGGTGGGCAGGCTCGACCGGCAGGACCACGACAGCTGGGGGCTGCGCTGGGCCAGCGCCGGCCACCTTCCGCCGCTGCTGCTGGAACCCGGCGGACGGTCCCGCTATCTGTACGGCGGCGAACCGGGCATCCCGCTGGGGGTGGACCCGGGCCTGCCGCGCCCCGACCACCGGAAGACCGTCGTGGCCGGCAGCACCCTGCTGCTCTTCACCGACGGGCTGATCGAGAGCCCCCGCCACACCCTGGACCACGGCCTGGGCGAGGTGGCCCGGACCGCCACCGCGATGGCCGACCACCCGCTCGGAGAGCTCTGCGACGCCCTGCTCGCCCACCGCGGCGGTGTCTTCCATGACGATGTGGCCCTGCTGGCGGTACGGCTGGCCACCTGACCCCGGAGCCATGCCCCGGGGTCAGGCGCGCGGCACAGCGGGATCGTCCTTCCGCGACCGCCACCCCACGGCCGCAGCACCGCGCCGCCCGGGCCCTCCCCAGCCCCGCGCGGCGTGCACCACCGGCCGGTCCGTGCCCCCCGGT
Organism: Peterkaempfera griseoplana; assembly: GCF_001418575.1. GTDB lineage: Bacteria > Actinomycetota > Actinomycetes > Streptomycetales > Streptomycetaceae > Peterkaempfera > Peterkaempfera griseoplana. The sequence continues at coordinate 1,445 of NZ_LIQR01000193.1, read as the reverse complement.
CAGCCGGTGGCCGGAAAGGCGTCCCGCCACAGCGCCCGGAACGGCGTTCCGGCGGGGGCCGCGCCGTCCTCCGGAACGGCCCAGGCCCGCACCGGCGCAGCCGTATCCGGAGCGAGCCGGGGCCAACCCGGATCGCCGGTGGCCGCGAAGCCCGCCCAGGCCCGGACCATCCGGTGGGAGAGCGCCCGGTCCGCCTCGTCGGGCGGCCCCCCGAGCAGGAAGGCCGTCTCCGGCCGGTCCAGCGTGCCGAAGGCGAACGGCACGTCCGCACAGTGCCAGGCCCGCGTCCGGCCGCCCCCCGGGGTGACCCGCCGCCGGTCGAAGCAGGCCAGATAGGTCCGGCCGCCTCCGGCGGCGTGGTGTTCCGCCACCCGGCGGCTGTGCTCGGCGAAGACCGCGTCGCCCAGCAGCGCGGTATAGACCTCCCCCGGGTCCGCACCGGGCATCAGCCGCCGGTAGCCCGCGGGCAGCTCCGCCGGCAGACCCAGCTCCTCCGCGGCCCGGTCCAGTTCCTCCACCGTCTCCACCCGCAGCGCCTGGCCGGTCTCCCGCATCAGCCACCATTCCTCGGTGGTGTGGCAGACCAGCAGGTCGAGCCCGGGGTCCCAGGGCCGCGACAGCGGCGCCCCCGGCAGTACGGCACCGTCCACCACCGGGCCGTAGAGCACCGTGTTGTGCCGCAGCGCGCCCGAGGCCGGGTCGGCGCCCCAGTCGCGGGCGACCACGTCCGAGGCCCGCAGCAGCGCCTCGGGCGCGGCGGAGCACAGCCCTTCGGCGGTGGGCTCCACCCCGGCGGCCGCGGCGACCCGCCCGGTGATCCCGGCCGCGGCGGCCGGGGAGCCGCAGTCGTCGGGGACACTGTGGGCGATCACCCGGTGGAAGAGGCCACGCGCCTCCTCCATGGCCGTCAGGCAGACCGCGGAACCCGCGCCCGCCGACTGTCCGGCGACCGTGACGTTCCCCGGGTCGCCGCCGAAGGCCTCGATGTTCTCCCGGATCCAGCGCAGCGCGGCGACCTGGTCGAGCAGCCCCCGGTTGGCGGGCCGACCGGGGACCTGGCCGAACCCCTCGAAGCCCAGCCGGTAGTTGCAGCCGACCACCACCAGACCGGCGCGGGCCAGGACCGTGCCGTCGTGGTCCGGCTGCGAGGACGACCCGAAGGCGTACGCGCCGCCGTGGATCCACAGCAGCACCGGCCGGGGGCCGCCGCCCTCCGGAGCCCAGACACTGAGGGTGAGCACATCCTCGTCGCCCGGCGCCCAGGGCCGCATCCCCGGCAGCTGAACCGACTGCGGCGCCACCGGACCGAACTCCCGGCACTCACGGACCCCACTCCAGACCGCCGCCGGCCGGGGTTCGCGGAAACGGCCGGCACCGAACGGCGGGGCCGCATAGGGAATCCCCAGGAAGGCCCGCACCCCCTCGGCTGTCGCTTATACCCATCT
>NZ_LIQR01000192.1:30785-31027 GCF_001418575.1 Peterkaempfera griseoplana | reverse complement strand
CCCCCGCGCCCAGGCCCTCCGCGGGCAGGACCGCCACCGGCAAGCCGTCCACGCAACCGACGTCGGCCGCGCCCACCACCCGCACGGTCACCGGCACCACCGTGCAGACGCAGTACGGTCCCGTCCAGGTGCGGATCACCCTGACCGGAACCAGGATCACCGCGGCGACCACGATCCAGTACCCCACGGGGGCAGCCAGGAGCCGGCAGATCTCCTCCACCGCGATACCCAAGCTCAACCAG
>NZ_LIQR01000192.1:0-30780 GCF_001418575.1 Peterkaempfera griseoplana | reverse complement strand
AGTCCCTGCAGAGCGCCCTGGACCAGGCCAATGCCTGACACCACGGAGCGACTGCACCACGTCGAAGAGGCCATGGGCACCGTCTTCTCGTTCGACGTCCGCGGCGGCGGGCTCGACGACGCGCTCAGCGCCGCGGTCGCCTCCCTCCACCAGGCCGACACGGTCTTCTCGACGTACCGGCCGGAGAGCCAGGTCAGCCGACTGGCCCGGGGGGAACTGACACTCGCGGCCTGCGACCCCGATATCCGGGAGGTGCTGCGGCGGTGCGAGGAGGCCGAGCAGCGCAGCCGCGGCTGGTTCAGCGCACGGTACGCGGGCCCGCTCGACCCGACCGGACTTGTGAAGGGCTGGGCGGTGGAGCGGGCCGCCCGGATGCTGTACGCGGCGGGCGCGGAAGGCGTCTGCCTCAACGGCGGCGGGGACATCCAGCTCCTCGGCGGCCCATGGCGGGTCGGGATCGCCGACCCGCTGCGGCCCGGACAGCTGGCCGCGGTCGTGGCGGCCGACGACGACCTGGCCGTGGCCACCTCGGGCCCGGCCGAACGGGGCTGCCACATCCTCGCCCCCGGTACCGGGCTGCCCCCGGAGACCTCCCTGGCCTCCCTCACCGTGCTCTGCCGCAGCCTGACCGAGGCCGACGCCTGGGCCACCGCGGGCTACGCCATGGGCGACGCGGCTCGCGACTGGCTCGAGGAACTGCCCGACACCGAGGCCTTCGCGGTCACCTCGGACGGCGGCCTGTGGCACACCACCGGTTTCGCCCGCCACGCCGTCGGCATCCGGGCCTGAACCCGAAGGAGCCGCAGGAGTGCTCGGGCCGCCGGGCGGCGTCGGAGGAATCCCGGTCGAGGCTGCCGCTCGCGGAGAGCCGGTGCCGCCCGCCCGGTCCATGACCGGGCAGTGGTGCCCGGCATCCGCCTCCGCTGCCCGGGCCGGGACGGGGCGGCCTGCCGTGGAGCGACGGGGCCCGGTGCGTCCGGAGTGCCGTGGCCGACGGCACCGGCAACGCTGCACGGGACCGCTCACGGCACCCCCCGTGACAGCGACGCAGGGACCGCAGTCGCGGCCGTGGAGCATCATCTGCTGCTGCCCAACAGTGAGCTGACGGTGCGACGCCGACGTACCCCTGCGCAGCAACCGCGCATTGCGTGACGGCCCGTCAGGACTGCGTTACGCGACGTCGCCCGAGGCGGTGTGGCGGCGCTGCCGGACACTCCGGGCGGGGGCCCTGAGCCACGAGGAGTCATGAGCAGCACGACGCCGGGCCACTGCGCCCTCACATCCACGGCGTCCGATCCTGACGAGCCGTCATCGCCAAGCCGTCTCGACGCACTGCACCGGCGGACATGAGGCGCGCCCGCCGCCGCGCGCGGCTCATGGCGGTGGCCCAGGGGGCAGGACGGGGTCCCGTCCCAGGGCCGGTCGGCAGGGGGCAAGGGCCCACAAGGCCCAGGTGCGGGCGGTGACCCGTCGGCACAGTGGAGGTGGGAGACCGGCGCGTCGGCAGGAGACGCGGACGGGCACTGTGCGAAGGGAGTCTGACGATGCGACACCGGACTGTGGGAGAGCTGATGACCACCGGAGTGGTCCGGGCACGGCCCGACACCCCGTTCAAGGAGCTGGCCCGGCTGCTGGAGCGCAACGACGTCACTGCCGTACCGGTGGTGGACGACGAGGACCGCCCCCTCGGAGTCGTCTCCGAGGCGGACCTGCTGCGGCACGCCGCCGCCGGGGAGGATCCGGTGGGGCTGCTGCCTCCGGCGCGGATGTCCCCCCGTGACCGTGCCAGGAGCACGGCCGTCGACGGCCGCGGGCTGATGACGAGCCCCGCGGTCTGCGCCAGGCCGGAGTGGACGGTGGTGGAGGCGGCCCGGTTGATGGACGGCCGCCGCCTCAAGCGGCTGCCCGTGGTCGACGAGGCCGGACGCCTCATCGGCATCGTCAGCCGCGGTGACCTGCTCCGGGTCTACCTGCGCCAGGACCGGGCCATCCGGGAGGAGATCCGGCACGACCTGCTGCAACGGACCCTCAGCCTGTGGCCCGACGCGGTCGGCGTCCGCGTGGAGGACGGCCGGGTGACGCTCTCCGGCACCCTGGAACGGCGCAGCCAGCAGCAGGCCCTGGTCCGGCTGTGCCGCGGCGTCGACGGCGTGGTCTCGGTCGACGACCGTCTCGGCCACCGGGTCGACGACATCGTGGTCCGCCCGGCCGGCCAGGTGTCCGGCGGCTGACGACAGGGCCGCTGCGCCCCCAGGAGGTGGACTCGATGCACCACGACGCACCACAGCCCCGCGGAGCCTCCCGGCCCGCCTGGCGCACCCGGCTGCGCCGCGCCACCGGCAGGGACGGCAACCCGTTGCGCCGCCCCTGCGACCGGGCCCGCGCCCGGTTGGCCTGGGGGGCGCTGCTCCTGACCGGGCCGGCGGTGGCCGCCTCCGTCCTGGCCGGCGTGGCGGCGTTCGACTCGGAGCGGCGGGCGGTCACCGAGGAGGCCGCGCATCTGCACCGTGTCACCGCGACGACGCAGGCCGCCGCCCCGGCCGGTGACTGGGCGCCGGGCGTCCCCGCGCAGGCGGAGGCCCGCTGGCGCTATCCGGCGGGCCGGGTGCACACGGGGGAGGTGACGGTTCCGGCGGACACGGTGCGCGGCGCCGCGGTGGAGGTGTGGGTGACCGACTCCGGCACGCCCGCCGGGCCGCCGCCTAGCACGGCCGACTCGGCGGCCGGGGCGGCGTCGACCGGGCTCGCCGTGCTGACCGGGTGCGCGGTCGCAGGCGGGGCCGTGCTCGCGTTGGGCCGGCGGCGGACCGACGCCGTGAGCGCGGCGATGTGGGAGCGGGAGTGGGACCGGGTGGAGCCGCTCTGGTCCGGGCGGTCCCGCTCCTCCTGACCGTACCGCCGCCGCCGTACGGCACGCGCCGCGCCGTCGTCGTCCGGGGCGGCTCGACGGCCGCGCGGTCGCCGATGCGCCCGGGCGCGCTGTCGGTACGGGGCGGCGCCGCACGGCCGGCACCGGTGGCCCATGGACCGTGAGTCAGGAGTCCACGGCGGTGAGCCGGATGCCGGTGATCAGGTCCGGACGGATGCGGACCGCATAGTCCATGGCCTGATTCGCCCAGGGGTTGAGCAGCTCACGGTAGCGGGCCAGTTCGTCCGGCTCGGTCACCAGATGGGCGTAGCCGGTGACCGTCACGCTCCAGCCGAGGTGCTCATGCGGGTCGATGGCATCGGCCTCGTAGGCCACGACCACGCCCTGGCCGTCCGCCTGGCGTGCGCGCGACGTCAGCGCCGCGCCCTCGTGTGTGCGGATGATGATGTCGCCGTTGTCCAGGAGGTGGTTCACCGGACGGATGGTCGGCAGTGCGTGACGCGTGAAGACGATCCTTCCGTAGGACACGCTGCCCAGCAGTCGCAGGGCCTCGTCGCCGTCGAGCTCGACGCTCCGGCGCGGTCCGGTGGGAAGGGGCTGGGGCTGGTCGCTGGTCATAGCGGGCTTCCGTACGGTCTGGTTGCTCACTGCTGGGTGTCTTCGTCCGGAGAGCGGGTGCTGCCGCCCAGCCGGTCGCGTGTGGTGACGGGCGGGTCGCCGCTGCGGGATGTACGTCGTCTCTTCGAGCCGGCAGGTGAGTGACTGACAGTCCGTCACGCCGGACGCGACAGGGCTCACAGGCAGGCTCGACCAGCTCATTGGAACCGCAGCGGAGCTCTGTTGACCAGGGTCCAACGGCCCTGGTCCACGTCCGGCCGGCCCTGCCGTCCGCCGAGCGGTGCGTCTGTCGCCGGGTACGGGTGTGCGGCGGGTGACGGGTGGGCGCTGCTGCTCGTGGGCCGCGGTGGGTGGTGCCCGGCACGGGCGCTCCAGGCCTGCCGGGGGGTGCAGGGGAGGCAGAGCCGCGGGCGACCGCTCCCTCTGCGGACAGGCCCGGTCAGCCGCTCGAACCACGGGCGGGCGCAGGGTGCATCACGGCGTGGCCTCTGCCGATCGGGTGACCGGATCGGGACGGAGGGGCTGCGCGTCCGGCTGCACGGGGAGGCAGTCGTCGATGTCGAAGCCGAGGTCGCTGACCACACCGACCACTCCCTCCGAGCGCCAGGCCGACCGGATCGCCAGAGCGACATCACTGCGGTGCCGGACGCGTCCCTCCAGGACGACCGTGCCGTCCCGGACGGAGACGGCGAAGGCGCCGGGTGCCAGGGCCGACGCCCCGGCCAGGATCTCGTCCAGCACCTGCCGGCGGATCTCCTCGTCCGTACGCAGGAAGACCCGCAGCAGGTCACGGCGGGTCGCGATGCCGATGAGGCGGTCCTCCTCGTCCACCACGGGCAGGCGGCCCACGTTATGGCGGGCCATCACCCGCGCGGCGTCCGGCACAGCTTGCTCGGGGTGGATCGTGACCGCCGGGCTCGTCATCCGCTCGCCGGCGGTGGCGGCCGCAGAGCCGCGTGCGAGGTCGGTGCCGGAGACCACCCCGATCACCTTGTCGTCGTGATCGACGACCGGCAGCGCGCGGATGCGGTGCCGCTCCAGCAGCCGCACCACGTCGTCCGCCGTCGTCCGCCGGTCTGCCCGGACGACCTCGTCGGTCATCACCTCCCCGACGGTGCGAGTCCTCATGGCGTCTCCCTTCTCCACCGGTGCGAGCGCGAGAGCTCCAGGCTGCTGCGAGGACCGAGCCAGGGGCCAGGGGCTGCCGGGCCCCAGGAGCAGGGCCGTGCGGCCTCCTTCCAGGGGGCGACGGGCCTGCACCCCGTCAGATGCCGCCCGTGGCCGACCGCCGGGGGTGCCGGCCCGCGACCCCGGGGGGTGTCTGACGTCCCGCCGGTTGGCCCCCCGCACGGTACGACCGCCTCCGGCCCCGGGGAAACAGGGCCGACCGGCCCTGGTCCTTCGCTGCGGACCCGGGCAGTATCCCGGTACGGAGACCCGTACGGTCATGGGTGGACGTCGACGAGGAACGCAGATCCAGGGAGCAAGTGATGGCGGACAGCATGCAGCCCGGCCCCGGCAGCCCGATCCGGGTCTTCCTGCTGGACGACCACGAGGTGGTACGACGTGGAGTGCGCGACCTGTTGAACGACGAGCCGGACATCGATGTGGCAGGCGAGGCCGGCACGGTGGAGCAGGCCCTGGTGCGCGTCCCCGCGCTGCGCCCGCAGGTGGCGGTGCTGGACGTCCGGCTGCCCGACGGTGACGGGGTGTCCGTGTGCCGGGAGCTGCGCTCGCGCATGCCGGAGCTGGCCTGTCTGATGCTGACCTCCTTCGACGACGAGGAGGCGCTGCTGGACTCGATCATGGCGGGCGCCTCCGGATACGTCCTGAAGCAGATCCGGGGCTCGGACCTGGTGTCCGCAGTCCGTACCGTGGCCCGCGGCCAGTCCCTGCTGGACCCGAGCGCCGCCGCCAGGCTGATGGCCCGGCTGCGGGACGGGCAGCGGCAGGAGGAGGAGCCGGACGCCCTGCCCGGCCTGACCGAGCGAGAGCGGGAGATCCTCGGCCTGATCGGTGAGGGCCTCACCAACCGCCAGATCGGCCAGCGCCTGTACCTCGCCGAGAAGACGGTGAAGAACCACATCTCCCGACTGCTCGCCAAACTCGGTGTGGAGCGCCGTGTCCAGGCCGCGGTCATCGCCACCCAGGTCCAGGACCGGCAGCGGCAGGAAGGGCGCTGAGGTCCCGGGGCCGGCGGAACCGTCGCCGCCGCCCCGTCGCCCGCACCGTCCGGGGAGCATTGCTCCCCCGGCCGGGGGGACGGTCGGCATACCGCCGTCCGTCCTGGACCGATAACGTGTCCAGGACGGGGACGGTCAGCTGCCGGCAGGGTGAGGGGCTTGGAAGAATCGCTGGTGAGGGCCCCCAGGGGTGCCCGGGTGCGGCTGCCGCAGTTGCGGCTCGACGAGCTGCTGGAGGAGTTGCAGGCCCGCCTGGACGCTGCCCGCGGCACCCGGGACCGGGTGCACAGCCTGCTGGAGGCGGTGCTCTCGGTCGGCCGCGAGCTGGACCTCGAACAGGCCCTGCGCAGCATCGTGGAGGCCGCGGCCGTCCTGGTCGAGGCGGAGTACGCGGCCCTGGGCGTGATCGGTCCGGACGGCACGCGCCTGTCGGAGTTCCTCACCGTCGGCATGGGGGAGGGGCAGATCGCCCGGATCGGCTCCTACCCCGAGGGCCACGGCATCCTCGGCGAGCTGATCCGGCACCCGGAGCCGCTGCGGCTGCCCAAACTGTCAGCCCATGCGGCCTCCTACGGCTTTCCGCCCCACCACCCGCCGATGAACACGTTTCTCGGTGTACCCATCCGCGTGCGCGACCAGGTCTTCGGCAACCTCTACCTGACCGAGAAGCGGGGCGGAGCACAGTTCGACGAGGAGGACGAGTCGGTCCTCTCGACGCTGGCCGTGGCGGCCGGGGTGGCCATCGACAACGCCCGGCTGTACGAGGAGTCCCGGCTGCGTGAACGCTGGCTGCGGGCGAGCGCCGAGATCACCCACAGCCTCATGTCCGGCAGTGACCGCGGCGAGGTGCTCGGGCTGATAGCCGAACGGGCCAGGGAGATCACCTCCGCCGCGCTCGCGGTGGTCGCGGTGCCCATGGAGGACACCGGGACGCTCATGGTCGAACTCGCCATCGGGCAGGAGGCGGAGGCGCATCGCGGGCATGTCGTGCCCGCGGACGACCATCTGATTGGACGGGCCTTCTCCAGCGCCGCGCCGGTGACCGACCCGGATGTCTCCCGTCACCGGGACGGCGCGACGGCGGCCTCACCGCAGGTCTCACCGGCTGTCCCACCAGAGGTCCCAACGAATGCCGCCGCCGGGCCGCGCTTCACCGGGATGGGCCCGGCCGTGGCCGTTCCCATCGGCTCCGCGGACGGTGTACGAGGCGTGGTGCTGCTGGTCCGGGCGGCGGGCGGGACGGTGTTCTCCGAGAAGGAGACCGAGCCGCTGCAGGGGTTCGCCGCACAGGCCGCGGTCGCCATGGAGCTGGCGGACCGCCGTAAGGACGCCGAGCAGATCGCGGTGCTGCAGGACCGCGACCGCATCGCCCGGGACCTGCACGACCTGGCCATCCAGCGGCTGTTCGCGACCGGCATGACCCTGCAGAGCGCCGGCCGTTTCATCCAGCACACGGAGGCCTCGGAGCGTGTGCTGCGGGCGGTGGACGATCTCGACGAGACCATCAAGATCATCAGGTCGACGATCTTCGGCCTGCGGTCACGCGACGACGGCACCCCCGGCGGCGACCTGCGGGCGCGCGTGGTGCGCGCGGTCGGCGAGGCGGCGCCGGTCCTGGGCTTCGCCCCCAGCGTGCGCATGGAAGGCCTCCTGGACACCGACGTGCCCAAGGAGATCGCCGATCACGTGGTGGCGGTCCTCTCCGAATCACTGACCAACGTCGCCCGGCACGCACACGCCGACCGTGTCGAGGTCGGGCTGGTGACCGACGGGCGTGAGGTGCGGCTCACGGTCTCCGACAACGGCGTGGGCATCCCGCCCGGCGGCCACCGCAGCGGTCTGCACAACATGTCCGAACGAGCCCGGCAACTGGGCGGGGAGCTGGAGTTGTCCGGCCAGGAGGGCGCCGGTGGCACCGTGCTGACATGGCGGGTGCCCGTGGGGGAGGGCCAGGGGCCTGTCTGACCGTCCGTGCCGGTGAGGTGCGCGGCGTACGGTGGGGGGCCCTCCTGGCCGGAGAGGGGTGAGGCGGGGCGCGGCAGAGCCACATCGACCGGCTCCGCCCCGCCCTGACCGGACCCGCCTCCGGGACGTCGCGGGCGTCCACGGCAACGGCCCGCAGATCGTCGCCACAGGCGGTGCGGCGGACCCGCGGCGACCGCCCCCGCCCGCTCCGTCCGCTCGGCGCGCACGCCCGCGGCCTGAGCGGTTCCCGCACGCGCCCGGCGTCCGCGTGACGCCCTGTCTGCCATGACCTGACGTGTCGTCACTCGCGCTCCGCCGGATGGGCCGGCGCAGCGGTGACGCGTACCGCGTCCGGCGCGGTCGCCCAACTGGCCCTGCGGATGGGGACCTTCAGTCCCACGGTCGCGGCCGTTCGGCATCCGGCGGTGGGCGCCGCACGCGACAAGAGTAGGGAGCGTCAGGAGAACGAGACCAGACCTCCCGAAGGGAACACCCGCCATGACCGTGCAGGAGCACCTCCACCGCAGCCAGGGCCTCCACATGCCGGCCTTCCGCCGGCGCCGGCCCGCCCCCGCTGTCCCCGCACCCGCTGTGCCGGCACACGCTGACACCCACACCGCTCAGGCCTTCACTCTTGCGTCCCTGCGCATCCTGACCGGTTTTGTCTTCCTGTGGGCCTTCCTGGACAAGACCTTCGGCCTCGGCTACGCGACCGCCTCCGGCAAGGGCTGGATCGACGGCGGGTCGCCGACCAAGGGCTTCCTCAGTTCCGTCGCCGCCGGGCCCATGGAGTCGACGTTCCACTCGTGGGCCGGCGCCGCATGGGCGGACTGGCTGTTCATGCTGGGTCTGCTCGGCATCGGCACGGCGGTCATGGCCGGTGTGGCTCTGCGGCCCGTGGCGGTGGCCGGCACGGCGATGATGGCGCTGATGTGGCTCGCCGAGTGGCCGCCCGCCAGGCACCTGTCGGACGGGTCGCCGAGCATGTCGTCCAATCCCTTCGCCGACTACCACGTCGTCTACGCGGTGGCCCTGTCCGCCCTGGCGGCCGCGGGCGCCGGCACCACCTGGGGTCTGGGCCGCCTGTGGGCACGGCTCCCGCTCGTCAGGGACCACGGCTGGCTGCGCTGAGACCTCGCGGCGCGGCGGCCCTCGCGCCGGGACCGTCGCGCCGAGCCCTGCACGGGCCACCGTCGAAGCAGCAGTGGCCCCTGTTCCGCAACCCCCCGAACACAACGCTGGAATCGGGTCTCCCCGGACCCCGATTCAGGAGGTGGAGATCATGCCCCGCACCATCACCGTAGGTCTGGACGGCTCGCCCGAGAGCCGCGCCGCCGCCGAATGGGCGGCCCACGAAGCCGGACTGCGCGGACTGCCGGTGAAGCTCGTTCAGGTCTGGGAGCCCGTACCGGAGCCCATGGCCCAGACCCCGCTGCTGGGCGCCGGAATCCAGCGGCACTGGACCGAGCGGGTGCCGCGTGAGGCCGCCGAAGGGTTGCGGCTTCGCCATCCCGGTGTCGAGGTGACCACCGAACACCTGACCGGGCGGCCCGCCGAAGCCCTGGCCCGCGCGGCGCAGGACGCCGAACTGCTCGTCCTCGGCTCGCGCGGCCTGGGCGGCCTCGGCGGCTTCCTGGCCGGCTCGGTGGCCCTGGCCGTCGTGGCGTCCACCGAACGGCCCGTCGTCCTGGTCCGCCCCGGGGAGCAGACCGGCGACGAGCCGAGGACAGGCCAGGGCGGGGCCGAGTCCACCACAGCCCCCTCCCGCCCGGTCGTCCTCGGGCTCGACGTCGGCACCCCCGACGAGGCCCTCCTCGGCTTCGCCTTCGAGGCCGCCATGCGCCGGAACGTGCCGCTGCGCGTCGTGCACGCCTGGAACCCGCCGCCGTACTACGCCTACGGCATGGCCCTGGAACCCGCGGTCGAGCGGGAGCTGGCGAAGGACGACGCCGCCGTCCTGACCGAGGAACTGCGCCCCTGGCGGGAGAAGTTCCCCCATGTCGAGGTCCTTGAGCAGTCCCACTGGGGAAGCCCGTCCAGGCTGCTGATCGACGCCTCCCGAGAGGCCTCCCTGGTGGTCGTCGGCCGGCGCGTCCGCCGCTCCGCTGTCGGTGGCCACATCGGCACCGTCACCCACGCCCTGCTGCACCATGCCCCCGTCCCTGTCGCCGTCGTCGCGCACGACTGAGGCCGGGGCGCAGGCCCCGCCCACGGTACGCACCCCGGGCGGACGGCACGAAGCCCGGCAGACGGGCGATCACGCCACCGGCGTCCGCGGGTGGCCGGGGCCGCAGCCACCGGCCGGGAGCACGCATCGACCGGCGCCGGGCTGCGTACGTCCCCGCGGCGCGGTCGTCGCCGACCTGCACCGCGGCGCCGGTCCGAACCCCCAGGAATCACGAGTGGCACGGCATCCCCCGCCTACGGTGGAGGGGGATCACGGCCCCCATGAGAAGGAGAGCACGTGGAGATCGTCGCCTTCGGTGTCCTCGCGGACGAGCAGCCCCTGCTGCGGGAGGTGTTCGACCGGGCTTTCGGCGGCCGCCATGAGCTGCGCTGCCTGGGGCTCTTCCTGAACCGGGACACCGTGCCGACCGCGGCCGGCCATGAAGTCGTGCTGAGCAGCGTCAACGACACACTGGACGCGGCGGTGCTGCAAGCGCTCGCCGACGGCGGCACCCGAATGGTCGCCCAACGGGCCACCGGCTACAACAACATCGACCTGAACGCGGCCCGGGACCTCGGGCTGACCGTGGCGCGTGTGTCGGCCTACTCCCCCCACTCGGTGGCGGAGTTCGCCTGGACCCTGGCGCTGGCCGTCAACCGCCGGATCGTCAGAGCGGCCCACCGCACCCGGGAGTTCGACTTCCGGCTCGACGGGCTGATGGGCCGCGACCTGCACGGCCGGACGGCGGGAGTGGTGGGCACCGGCAAGATCGGTGCGGCGTTCGCCCGGATTGCCCACGGTTTCGGGATGCGACTCCTCGGCTGGGACATCGCGGAGAACGCCGACTGCCTGGCCGCGGGCATGGAGTACGTCGAGCGGGAGCGGCTGTTCGCGGAGGCGGACCTCGTCAGCCTGCACCTGCCGCTGCTGCCCGACACCCACCACCTGGTCGACGCCAAGATGCTGCACCTCATGAAGGACGACGCCATCCTGGTCAACTCCAGCCGCGGCGGCCTGGTGGACACCGGCGCCCTCCTGGAGACCCTGCGCTCCGGGCGGCTGAGCGGCGTGGGCCTGGACGTCTACGAGGAGGAGGCCGGACTGTTCTTCCTCGACAAGTCGCTGGAGGTGATGACCGACGAACGCCTCGCCCGGCTGATGACCTTCAACAACGTCCTGGTCACCTCGCACCAGGCGTACTTCACCCAGGACGCGGTCGGCCAGATCGCCGAGACCACCGCGGGCAACGTCGCAGACTACTTCGCCGGGCGCACCGGCGACAACACCCTCGTCCGGTCGCCCGCGGCCTGAGCACCCGCCGCTCCGAGGCCTCCGAGCCCGGTCCGCGCTCGCCCGCCCGACCGGACCGGGAAGCGAAGCCCCATCCGGGGCGGGGCCACCGGCCCCCGCAATGGGGCCGAACGGCACTCCTGACGACCGTTCATCTGCTGCTGCAATGAGAAGACGACCTCCCGACCGCCACCGGCTCCGATGAGGACCGGCGGCCGGCCCGGCATCCGGCACGGTCGCCACCAGCGGCCCTCGACCCGCTCGCCTTCGCATGCGGTCCGGCCTCCGTGGAGGGGTCCGACGCGGTGAGCCCCCGAGGCGTGCCGGTCGGGCGGGGGAGAGCGGAAGGCGACCCGCCGGACCATCCGACGTGAAGAAGGGAATCCCATGTCCGACCACACCCAGCAGGCGCCCGCAGAGCTCTCCGACGAGGAGCTGAGGACGCTGGACGCCCACTGGCGCGCCGCGAACTATCTGGCCGTCGGCCAGATCTACCTCATGGCCAACCCCCTGCTGACCGAGCCGCTGCGCCCCGAGCACGTCAAACCGCGGCTGCTCGGCCACTGGGGCACCTCACCCGGGCTGAACCTGGTGCACACCCATCTCAACCGCGTCATCAAGGCACGCGACCTGAACGCCCTGTGCATCTGGGGGCCGGGCCACGGGGGGCCCGCCGTGCTCGCCAACTCCTGGCTGGAGGGCTCGTACTCCGAGACCTACCCGGACGTCACCCGGGACGGGCCCGGCATGGCACGGCTGTTCAGGCAGTTCTCCTTCCCCGGAGGCGTGCCCAGCCACGTCGCACCCGAGACGCCCGGATCCATCCACGAGGGCGGCGAACTCGGCTACTCCCTCTCCCATGCCTACGGAGCCGCCCTGGACAACCCCGACCTGCTGGTCGCCTGCGTGATCGGCGACGGCGAGGCCGAGACCGGACCGCTCGCCGCCTCCTGGCACTCCAACAAGTTCCTGGACCCGGTGCACGACGGCGCCGTACTGCCGATCCTCCACCTCAACGGCTACAAGATCGCCAACCCGACGGTGCTCGCCAGGCTCCCCGAAGCCGAACTCGACGCGCTCCTCCAGGGGTACGGCCACCACCCGATCCACGTCACCGGTGACGACCCCGCCGCGGTCCACCGCGCCATGGCCGGCGCCCTGGACACCGCGCTGCAGCGCATCGCCGCGATCCAGCGCGCCGCCCGCGAGGACGGCACGACCGAGCGCCCCCGCTGGCCCGTGATCGTGCTGCGCACCCCGAAGGGCTGGACCGGACCGGCCGAGGTCGACGGCGTGCCCGTGGAGGGCACCTGGCGTGCCCACCAGGTCCCCCTTGCCGCCGTACGCGACAACCCGGAGCACCTGCGGCAACTGGAGGCATGGCTGCGCTCCTACCGTCCGGAGGAACTCTTCGACGCCGACGGCAGCCCCCGCCCCGACGTCCTGGCCTGCGTACCCGACGGCGCCCGCCGGCTCGGCGCCAACCCGCGCGCCAACGGGGGACTGCTGCTGCGCGAACTCCCCCTGCCGCCGCTGGAGACGTACGCCGTCGAGGTCGACAAGCCCGGTGCGACCCTCCACGAACCCACCCGCGTCCTCGGCGACGTGCTCGAGAACGTCATGCGCGCCACCGCCGGCCGACGCGACTTCCGCCTCGTCGGACCCGACGAGACCGCCTCCAACCGCCTCCAGGCGGTCTACGCCGCCACCGGCAAGGCCTGGCAGGCCGAGACGCTGCCCGTGGACGAACACCTGGACCGTGACGGCCGGGTGATGGAGATCCTCTCCGAACACACCTGCCAGGGCTGGCTGGAGGGCTACCTCCTGACCGGCCGGCACGGGCTGTTCTCCTGCTACGAGGCGTTCGTCCACATCGTCGACTCCATGGTCAACCAGCACATCAAGTGGCTGCGGGTCACCCGCCGCCTGCCCTGGCGGGCCCCCATCGCCTCCCTCAACTACCTGCTGACCTCCCACGTCTGGCGCCAGGACCACAACGGCTTCTCCCACCAGGACCCCGGCTTCGTCGACCACATCCTCAACAAGAGCCCCGAGGTCGTACGGGTCTACCTGCCGCCGGACGCCAACACCCTGCTGGCCGTCGCGGACCACGCGCTGCGCAGCCGCGACTACGTCAATGTGATCGTGGCCGGTAAGCAGCCCTGCTACGACTGGCTGTCCCTGGACCAGGCCAAGGCCCACTGTGCACGCGGCGCCGGGATCTGGGAGTGGGCCGGCACCGAGGACGGCACCCGTGAACCGGACGTCGTGCTCGCCTGCGCGGGCGACGTACCCACCCAGGAAGTCCTGGCCGCCGCCCAACTGCTGCGCCGGCATCTGCCGGACCTCGCCGTCCGGGTCGTGAACGTCGTCGACATCGCCCGGCTGCTGCCGAGCGAGGAGCACCCGCACGGGATGACCGACTTCGAGTACGACGGCCTGTTCACCGCCGACAAGCCGGTGGTCTTCGCCTACCACGGCTACCCGTGGCTGATCCACCGCCTCGCCTACCGGCGCACCGGGCACCGTCACCTGCATGTGCGCGGCTACAAGGAGATCGGTACCACCACCACACCGTTCGACATGGTGGTGCGCAACGACCTGGACCGCTACCGGCTGGTCATGGACGTCATCGACCGCGTTCCCGGGCTCGCGGTCCGTGCCGCCGCCGTACGCCAGCGGATGGAGGACGCCCGGCTGCGCCACCACGCCTGGATCCGGGAGCACGGCACCGACCTCCCCGAGGTCGCCGACTGGACCTGGACCGGCTGACCGGACAGGCTGGACCACGGCGGCACCGAGCTATGGGAGGAGGCCTTCCCCTCCCGTCGGCCCGCCGCCGTGGGCCGGGCGCCGCCCGTGTGGCGCCTCGCGGCGGCCCGGTACTCGCGGCGAAGCGTCCTCGGCGGTTTGCCTCCCGAGAGGACAGGCGATGGCTGACGGGCCGAGCGGATCCGGCAAGGGTCCTGCTCGGCCCTCGTGGTGTTCCCAGGGGGCCGGTGGAACCCATGGCCGGTCCCACGAGGAGCGACCCGACCCGGCGGGGGACGGCCGTGGTCACGCCGGGGCCGCCACCGGTGCCCCGGCATCCCGGTGCGGACCGCGGACCCAAGGTGCATACGGACTGAAGGCGGTACCGGTCGCCGGGACGGTAGCTTGACCCTGCCGGTCATCCACGCGTTCGGCCGCAGCCCGACCCCCGACCCGCTCACGTCACCAAGGGCGGGACGCGCACGCAGGGCAGCCGGTGCGGGGACGGTGCCTACGAGAGGAGTCATCGCATGCTGAGCCTGGATCTGCATCCGATCTTCCGGAACAACCGCGACATCGAGCTCGCCCTGCGCCGGTTCCTCTTCGCGGCCGCCCACTCCGGGGAGCCGGTCGCCGAGATCATCCCGGGCAAGGGTTCCGGGCAGCTCCACAGGCGCGTCCTGGCCTTCCTCGACCAGCAGCACATCAGGAAGCTGTACGTACGCCGGGAGACCGATCCGGACAACACCGGCCGCGTGCTGGTGTACTTCACCTAGCCAGCCGCAGCGCGGCTGCCGGCACCTCGTCCGCCGAGGGCGGGCCATGACCGCAGGCGGCGGACCCCGCAGATGAACCCGGCAGCCCGGCTGCGAGGCTCCCCGCGGCCCTTGTCCCCGCGCGGCGTCACCGGCGCGTGGTCCGGGCCGCGGGGTGGGTCCGCTCGACGGCGCCCTCCCGTGCGGGGCGCCGGGCCGGGACCGTCGCGCTCGCGCAGCGGTCCCCCTCACCGGCCACCGAGTGACCGGGGCCGACCGCCGTCCACCGCGCGGCGACGCGGCCGGGCCGCACGCACCGGCCGGGCCGCGGCCCGGCACGTCGTTGGCGGTGAGGTCGCGGGAGCAGGTCAGGGGCCCGCGGAGAGCCTGCATATGATCCTCCTGTGTGGTCGCCCCACCGGGGGAGGGGTCGCCTGTCCACGCCTGTCGACGCCGAAGGAGTCCGTCCGTTGAGCACCAGGTCCGCGAGCGCCGAGGACTTCCCCCAGTTCCCACCCGGATTCTTCTTCGGGGCCGCGACGGCCTCGTACCAGATCGAGGGCGCCTGGGACGAGGACGGCCGCGGCGTCTCGATCTGGGACACCTACTGCCGTACGCCCGGCAAGGTCGCCGACGGGGCCACCGGCGACGTGGCCTGCGACCACTACCACCGCTACCCGGAGGACGTGGCGCTGCTCCGCGACCTGGGTGCGGACTCCTACCGCTTCTCCGTGGCCTGGCCCCGCATCGTGCCCGAGGGCACCGGCGCGGTGAACACCAAGGGCCTGGACTTCTACGACCGGCTCGTCGACGAGCTGCTCGCGGCCGGTGTGGAGCCCGCGCCCACGCTCTACCACTGGGACCTGCCGCAGCCGCTGGAGGACCGCGGAGGCTGGCGGGTGCGGGAGACCGCGGAGGCGTTCGCCGACTACGCGGCCGTCGTCGCCGAGCGCATCGGTGACCGGGTGGGCCGGTGGATGACCCTCAACGAGCCGTTCTGCGCCGCCTTCGTCGGCTACGCCGTGGGCCGCCACGCACCGGGCGCCCGCGAGGGCGAGGGGGCTCTTGCCGCCGTGCACCACCTGCTGGTGGGCCACGGCCTGACCGTCCAGGCGCTGCGCGCCGCGGGTGCCCGTGAGGTGGGCGTCGCCCTCAACCCGGACCGGCTGGTGGCGGCCACCGACTCGCCGGAGGACCTGGCCGCGCTGGTCCGCGCCGAGACCATGCACAACGACTGCTGGTTCGACCCGCTGTTCGCCGGCCGCTACCCGCTGCACGAGCAGGAGACCTGGGGCGAGATCACCGACTTCGGCTTCCGGCGCGAGGGCGACCTGGAGATCATCGGGCAGCCGATCGACTTCTGCGGCGTCAACTTCTACCGGCCGATCACCATCCGCGCCACCCCCTACCGGGACGAGGACCCGGCCGTGCGGACCGCGGCCGACATCCGTGCCGAGGAGACCTGGCAGGAGGGTCCGCGCCGTACCACCATGGGCTGGCCGGTCGTCCCGTCGTCCTTCCGGGACCTGCTGGTGGACCTCGCCGCGCGCTATCCGGCCCTGCCGCCGCTGGTGATCACCGAGAACGGCTCCGCCGAGGCGGACGTCCCGGACGAGGACGGCGTGGTCCACGACGCCGACCGGGTCGAGTACCTGCGAGGGCACCTCCAGGCGCTCAGCCAGGCCGTGGCCGAGGGCGTCGACGTGCGCGGCTACTACGTCTGGTCGCTGCTCGACAACTTCGAGTGGGCCTTCGGCTACGACAGGCGGTTCGGGATCGTGCGCGTCGACTACGACACGCTCGCCCGCACCCCGAAGGACAGCTACCGCTGGTACCAGCGCTTCCTCGCCGAGCACCGCTCCCGCCGGTCCTAGCCGGTGGCCTGGCCTGGCCCGGCGGCTCGACCGCCGACCCCTGAGCCGCCGACCCCGGCCCAGTCGCCTGCGCGAGTCGGCAGATGGGGCACAGCGGCCCGGATCGGCGGCCGGGCCGGGAAGGGCCGCCTGGCCGAGGCGGCGTGAGGGAACCGGCGCCGGGGGGAGACGCAGGCGGCACGGCCCTTGGTGATCGACGGCTTGGACACCGCGATCACCAAGGGCCGCGCCCTGCCCGCACAGCTCCGGTTAGCGGGACGCCAGGACCTTCAGACTGTAGTTGACGGTCCGTCAGCAAGGAGCGACCGGCGAAGCCGGCACAGCGGAACTACTTTGACCAGACCCGCTCATCCAGGACACGTTCCAAGCTTGGCGTCTTCACGTGATCGGCCGACTGCACCGCCTCAATGCGGCCCCGGACGTCACCGAAGTCGAAGTGGCCGAGGGTCCAGTACTCCGTCCAGTCCTCGGCAGCTTCGAAGTCCATGAAGGTGGCCACCACGGTCTTCCCGGGCTTGCGGAACTCGTCCACCGTCACCCGGGTCGCGCCGAGAGTCATGGTCGACGTGACATGCTCCCAGCCTCGATCCTTCGCGTAGTCGGCTTCGAGCGATCTGCCCCATGGACGAGGCCCCGGTGGCGATGACCCACCCTCGCCTCCGGGGCCTCTCGGTCACTCGTCGCCGAGGGGGACAGGATCAGTGTCCTTGACGGATTTGTACTGGCCCTTCGGGAAGACCCGCTCGTCTGGGTTCCAGTGGCGGAACTCCCACTTCGCCCGTGAGGTGGCTCGGTTGATGCTCCCCGGCGGCAGGGCCCTGCGGGCCGCTTCCAAGGCGCCCCTCACGATCTCCTCGTACGCCGCCCCAACCTTCTTCCCGCGCGTCCTGACCTCACCCACCTCGATCTCCAGCGTGATGGTGAGGACCTTCTTGACCGGCGTCTCTGCCATTCGGCTCCCTCCCGCAAGCGCCAGCACTATGGTCTGGTGTTGCTCCTGGGATGGCGGCATCAAACGCGCGTGCCCGTCCTTGGTACTCCGCAAGGAAGCCGTGGTACCGCACCTGCGGACAGCAGGAGCGACCAGGTTGCCGCAGCCGTCAGTGCAGATCGCACCCCGACCGCGCACCCGACCCCGTCGCGCCCACCCGAGGCGCCGCCTGCCCGGTCGCCGGACCCGCCGGCGAGCGGTGAGCCACGCCGGGCGACCCGGTCAGCCCGCCGTCCTCCCGGCCGCCGTCGAGGCGGCGAGAGGGGAGGCGGACCGGGGCCAGGTCTCCTGGCGCAGGAGGTCGAGCAGAGCCGTCTCGGCCGGGCCTGCGCCCTCCCGGAGAACGGCGATGACCGGCTGGAAGGCAGCCGGGGACACCGGCCGGGTGAGGTGCCGCTGTTCGTGCGGCACGGTGGACGCGGGGACGAACGCCGCACCCAGCCCGTGGGCGGCCAGGCGTACGGCGGTCGCCGTCTGGCTCACGCGGGCGGCCGTGTCCGGGGTGAGCTCGTTGTCCCGCAGTACCTTCCGGAGCACGGCGTCGAGGGCGCTGTCCTGGTCGAACCTCACCCAGGACTGCTCCCTCAGGTCGCTCAGGCCGATCCTGTCGGCGGCGAGCTGCGGGTGCCCCGGGTGCAGTACCACCACGAGCTCCTCGTCCCCCAGGTGGTGGGCGATGTCGGGCGGCTGGTCGCAGGCTGCCATCAGGGCGAGGTCGAGCACTCCGCGGCGGCACATCCGGTCCAGCTCGGTGGCGCTGGGCTCCTCGAGGACGGTGACCTCCAGCCGGGGATAGCGGCGGCGTAGCGCGGCCAGCGCGCGCGGCAGCTGCCGTGTGCCGAACCCCATCTGCACGGAGACCAGCAGTTCCCCGTCCAGGTCGTCGGCGGCGGCCCGAGCCGTCGCCCGGGCGCGCCGCGCCGCGTCCACCGCGACCTGCGCCTCCCGCAGGAAGGCCCGTCCGACAGCGGTGGGGACCAGCCCGGTCGGTGTGCGGTCGAACAGGCTGACGCCGAGGTCGCGTTCGAGGCTGCGGATCTGCTGGGACATCGACGGCTGGGCGACGTGCAGCCGCTCCGCCGCCGCGGTGACGGATCCCTCCGCGGCCACGGCCAGGGCGTACTCGTACTGGCGAAGGGTCATGGCCTTTCCGTCCTCCCGGCGGCGGCCCCGGGATGCGGCCCGCCTCAGTCGCTGTCGTTGCGGCGCCGGTGCCAACACGCGACGCGTGCCGTTTACTCCCGGGCCCGTGTCGAGGGCATAGGAGCGGTCTATGGCCCCGGCTGCTATTTGGTCTTTGCCCTGTGATTTCTCGTCGCGTAGCGTGCAAAAGGTCGGCGCCGCGCATTACGCGACTTCAGGTTCCGGAAGTCGCGTGCAGCGCACGCCGGTCATTTCTGCTCCACATGTGCGAATTGCGATCGAGGGGAATTACGGCATGGCCGTGAACGACAACGGGCCGGCTCCGCGTGAACTGGCGGGGAAACGGGCGCTGGTCACCGGCGGCTCGCGCGGAATCGGCGCGGCCGTCGTGCGCCGGCTCCTGGAGGCGGGCGCCGAGGTACTGACGACAGCCAGGTCGGCGGCGAGCCCGGTGCCCGAGGGAGCGTCCTTCGTGGCCGCCGACGTGCGGACGCGGAGCGGAGCGCAGGCGCTCGCCGCCGCCGCGGAGGAGAGGCTCGGCGGAGTGGACGTCCTGGTCCACAACGTGGGTGGCGCACAGCCGCACGGGGGTGCGCTGGCCATCCCCGACGAGGAGTGGCAGGACGCCCTGAACCTGAACCTGCTGGCGGCCGTACGCCTGGACGGGCTGCTGGCACCGGGCATGCGCGATCGGCGTTCAGGGGCGATCGTGCACATCTCGTCGGCCGCGACACCGACCGTGGCGCCCCCGTTCCTGCACTACACCGCCGCGAAGGCGGCGCTGGAGAACTACAGCCGGGGCCTGGCCCTGGAACTGGCCGGTCACGGAGTCCGGGTCAACAGCGTCTCGCCCGGTCGGACCGCCACTCCGGGCGGCGAGGCGACACGGGAGCAGTGGGCGCGGATCAGCGAGGGCCCGGGCGTGGACAACACCAGGCCGCCGCTCGGACGTGACGGCCGGCCGGACGACATCGCCGACGCGGTGCTGTTCCTGGTCTCCGAGCGGGCGAGCTGGGTGACCGGGAGCGGGCTCGTCGTGGACGGGGGCGAATTCCCCAGGGGCTGACCACGACGCCGACGACAATCCTGACGACGACGCCGACGCGGCAACCGGATGTCACCGATGACGAGAAGAAAAAGGAACAGAAGGCATGGACAGGTACCGCGACAAGAATGTCGTGATCACGGGCGGCGCCACGGGCATGGGTTTCGCCATGGCCAAGCTCCTGGCCGACGGCGGAGCACGGGTGGTCATCACCGGTCGTTCCCGGGCCAGGCTCGACGCCGCCCTGGAACGGCTCGGCGAGAACGCGACGGCGGTCCGAGGTGACGTCAGCTCGCTCGCGGACCTGGACGCCCTGGCCGACCACGTCCGGCGCGAACTCGGCAGCCTCCAGGCGCTCTTCGCGAACGCGGGCATCGCCCGCACGATGGCGTTCGAGTCGATGACCGAGGAGGTGTACGACGAGCTCTTCGCGATCAACACCAAGGGCGCCTACTTCACCGTGCAGAAGCTCGCCCCGCTGCTGAGCCCGGGCGCCGGCGTCGTCCTCGTCACCTCGATCGCCAACGTCATCGGCGTACCGGAGACCAGCGCCTATGCGGCCAGCAAGGCGGCACTGCGTTCGCTGGCCCGGAGTCTGGCCAGTGAGCTGCTTCCGCAGGGAGTCCGTGTCAACGCGCTCAGCCCGGGACCCATCGACACCGGAATCCTGGAGAGGGGCGGGATGACCGCGGAGGCCGCCGAGGAGTTCATGGCGCAGATGGCCGCACAGAACCCCATGCGTCGCTTCGGTACCCCCGACGAGATCGCCAGGGCTGCCGCGTTCCTGGCCTTCGACGCCACCTACACCACCGGCGCGGAACTCGCCGTGGACGGGGGCGCCACCCAGCTCTGAGCCCTGCCCGACGGCCGGTGCGGGAGGTCGCGGCGGTCACCCCTACCGGCTGCGGAGGAAGCCGGTTGCCCGCCGTCGGGGGCCGCCGGCGCGGGGGAGGGCCGGGCGCTGCGCCGGGGCCGGGTTCAGGTCGGGCCGGTCTGTGTGCCCGGCCGTCGGATGCGGTCGGCGAAGTCCGGTGCGCCGTCGAGGGTGCCGTGCGGCCGGGACCCACGCCCCGGAGCGCCGCACTGTGATCCGCGCGGCCTCGTCGGCCTGCGCTCGCTCAGGTGGCGCCCCCGGCGCCAACCGCTGCCGCGGGGTGGCCCCGAGCGCGGTCAGGCAGGCGGGGACGCCCCGCGCTGCGGACGCTCACTCAGGCCCCGCCGTGGCGGGTCCCGTTCGCGGCGAGCGATCCGGCGGCGGCCTCCCGGTCCGTGCGGATTCCACGTCTCGGACCCGTCCGAGCGCGGCCGCGGTGGTATCGCGGCGACGCACTCGGCGGCAGCGCTTCCTGCGGCGACCCCGGGTGTCGGCGAGGTGCCCGGTGACCCGTACGATCTGCTTCCGGCTCGGCTGGGCCTGAGCAGCGTCAGCCGTGGAAAGCGGCTGATCGAGTGAGTGAGGGTGGGGATTGTCCAAGCACAGACTGTCCAAAAAGGGTCGCTACGTCGCCTGGGGTACGGCAGCCGCGGCGGCTGTGGCAGGGAGTGTGGTCATGGCGCAGACGTCGATGGCCGCGACCACCTGGCCCGCGCAGAGGACGTTCACCGGACGGGCCTTCGACGCCTGCACGGCGCCGTCGCTCGCGGCGATGAAGGCGTGGAAGGCGGACGGCTACTACAGTGGCGCCGCCGTCTACGTCGGCGGCAGGAACCGGGGCTGCGCGCAGGCCAACCTCACCGCGTCCTGGGTGAAGTCGGTCAACGCGTCGGGGTGGAAGCTCATCCCGATCTACGTCGGCGCACAGCCGCCGTGCCAGACCGGCTCCAGCAACGAGAAGATCACCGCGACGACGGCTGCCGCGCTCGGTACGACCGACGGCAATGACGCGGTCGCCAAGGCCTCGGCGCTCGGTATGAAGGCCGGCTCCGCCGTCTACCTCGACATGGAGTCGTACGCCATCACCAACACGTCGTGCAACAATGCCGTGCTGACGTATGTGCGGTCCTTCACCAAGGCGCTCCGAGCCAAGACGTACCGGGCCGGTTACTACGGATTCGCGTCGTCCAGTGCGAAGGCGATCGCGACCGCGACGAACCGGACGGACCTGCCCGGCAACCTCTGGTACGCCCTGTACGACGGCAAGGCCAGCACGACCACGGACTGGCCGTGGGCCGCCGGCCTGTACACCGACCACAGTCGGGGCCACCAGTACACGGTCAACAGCAAGGAGACCCGTCAGGGGTACACCATCACGGTGGACCGCGACGCCTGGGACGGTCCGGTCGCCATCGTCGGCTGACCCGTCGGACCCGCCCTCCCAGAGCCCGCCCGACACGCCGGGCGGGCTCTGCCGTCCCCTGGGCGGACGGCGGGCCCTGCAGCGGGCTGCCTGTTCCCGGGTCCGGTGGGGGTGCCGCGCCCGCCCGCCTGCGCTGTCGCGGAGCCGCGGCCGGGCGATGGCGACGACTGCGCGACGCGGTCGGCAGGACGACCACCCTTGCCGACGGCGGCTCCCGGGGCCCGTACCGGTCGTCCCGTACCGACGGTCAGGCGGCGGTGGCCTGTGCGGCTGGACGAAGGGGCGCGGGCACTCCCACGTGAAGTACGTCGGCGCGCGCAGAAGGACCCCGGGGATCCCTCGCGACTGCCGCCTCAAGGGCGAAGCTCCGCACGGGCCGCCTGCGCATCGACGCAGCGGTGGCAGGAGCGGGCGCGGGTGGGCTCAGCGGCCGCCCGCCGGGGTCGAGCCGTCCTCACGCAGGACGTCGGCGACGGTGGTGCGGGCGAGTTCGGCCAGCAGGGCGTTGTGCGCCCGGCGGTCCAGGGCGAGGAGGTTGCGCTGTACGCGCCGGCCGACGTCGCAGTCGGGCTGCGGGACGTGGACGCCGAGCACCGGGTCCTCGGCGTTGATGGCGAGCCAGACCAGAGCCAGGTCGATCTCCGCGGGCTCGCGTTCGAGCATCCAGCCGCCGCGAGGTCCGGGCTGGGAGCGGACCAGCCCGGCCGCCCGCAGGCGGCCGAGGATGCGGCGCACATGCGCGGCGTTGGTCGCGGGGCTGCCGGCCAGGGACTGCGAGTCCCGCCATTCGCCGGGAGTGCCGGCCAGCAGGGTGAGCAGGTGGACGCCGACCGCGAACTGGGTGTTCGTGGGCTGGGCCATGGGTTCATGGTACGGCGTGCTCAGCAAATCGTACTCATCGCTGTTACAGTTCTGCTCGGCTATTCGTAAGCGCCGCAGTTGCGAATCCTGTCGCACCGGACAGGAGCACTGCGGGGCTCACCGCAGACCAGTCCCGTCCTGCCCGTACGCACGGACGACATCCACCGAGGGAGATCGCACATGGCCGTCATCACCGTCTTCGGAGCCACCGGCTACGCAGGTGGCCACATCACCGACGAGGCCCTGCGCCGCGGGCACGAGGTCATCGCGGTCAACCGTTCCGGCTCGGCCGTGGCCCGCCCCGGTGTCACCCCGGTCGCCGGGTCCATAGCCGACGAGGCCCTGGTGCGCGACCTGGCGGCCAAGTCCGATGTGCTGGTCGTCGCGGTCCACGGCAGCGCGGACGGCAAGCCGTTCCTGCTGCCGCTCGTCCCCTCGCTGCTGGAGGCGGCCGCCGAGGGCGGCGCCCGGATCGGCGTGGTGGGCGGTGCGGGCAGCCTGCAGGTGGCCGAGGGCGGCCCGCGGCTGATCGACACCCCCGACTTCCCCGAGGCGTACAGGGCCGAGGCGAGCTCGCACGCACAGGTCCTGGACGCGCTGCGGGACGCCGCCGGCGTGGACTGGTTCTACGTCAGCCCGGCTGCCGAGTTCGGCGCCTGGGTCCCCGGTGAGCGCACCGGCACCTTCCGCCTCGGCGGCGACGTGCTGGTCTCCGACGCCGAGGGCAGGTCCTTCGTCTCGGGCGCCGACTACGCCATCGCCTTCGTCGACGAGATCGACAAGCCGGCCCACCACCAGGCCCGGTTCACCGTCGCCTACTGAGCCCGGCGGACCCCGGCCGTCTCGCCGTTCGGCAGCGTTCTGATCCCGGTGCGACCACGGACGGCCGGGGGGCCGCACGGTGGTTGACCACCCAGCCGCCGCCCGGGACACCGGGCGGCGGGCAGGCTCCCTCGCCCGTCAGTAGGGCACTGTGCTGCACCAGGTCTGCGCCCAGGCGGAGGCGCCGTACCGGTTGGCCGCCCGCACCGTGACGCAGATCGCGTCGCCGGAGAAGGGGCCTTGGATCGTGTAACTGGTGCTGCCGGTGGAGAGGACGGTGTTCACGTTCTTCTTGGTGTACTGGCTGCCCTTGTTGGTGTAGTGGATGTCATAGCGGGTCGCCCGGGAGACCGGCGACCAGCTGACCGTGAGGGGCATGGAGCACGCGCCGAAGCAGGACGAGTTGTACAGGACCTTGTAAGCCACCAGGTCAGGCGGCGGAGAGCCGGTGGACGACCCGCCGGAACCGGAAGAGCCTCCGCTGCCCGAACCCGAGGACCCCGACGGTCCCGGGGACTTCGACCTCCCGGAGGAGCCGGAGGACCCCGCGGCCGTCGACGAGCCGGAGGACGCCGGCGGTCCCGCGGGCCTTGCGGCAGCGGACCTGCTGCCGTCGCCGCCACCGGACGGGCTGTCAGCGCCGACCGGCCTCGAAGTCCGGTCCGCGCCCCCGGAGGTACTCGGCTCGGCACCCTTCCTGGCGCCGCCGGAGGGGGAGCTGCTCGCCGGGCCGGCCGTGCCCTGCGAGCCGCTGCCGGCGGGGGTGACGCGTGCGCCGCCGCCGGGGCGCACGGCGCTCGCCCCGGTCCCGCCGGCGTCTCCGGCCCACGGCTGGAGGACGGCGAAGGTGCCACCGCCGACGGTGAGCACGAGGATGATCGGCAGCGCGATGATCGTGCGGCGCCGACCAGGCCTGGGCTCGCGCTCCTCGCGTGACGTGCCCTCGGCCTTCGGCGCGCCGCCGTCGGGGGCGGCCTCGGCGGATCCGGGCTCCGGCGGCAGCGGGACAGTCGCCCGGTTGGTGGGACCCTCGCGCAACGGCCCGGTGTCGGCGTCCAGCAGCCGTGCCGACCGCTGCGCGATGTGCGCGACGACCCCGGCAGGCAGCCAGGACCCGTCGGTGGCCGTCGGCCGTACCCGCTCGGGGTCGGCCAGCAGGGTGTCGACGTCGGGCCGCTGATCGGGGTCCTTGGTCAGACAGCGCTCGATGAACGCCTTGAGAGCCGCGTCCTCGACACCGGTCAGGTCCGGCTTGTCGTGCGCGATGCGGAACATGACGGCGTGCTGGTTGCCCCCTCCCTGCGCGAAGGGCAGCCGGCCCGTCGCCGCGTACATGAGCACGCAGCCGAGCGTGAACACATCGCTTGCGGCCCCGGCGCGCTCACCCCTGACCTGTTCCGGCGACATGAATCCCGGCGACCCCATCACCATCCCCGTACTGGTGAGCAGCGACTCGACGGAGGTCTCCAGGGCACGTGCGATACCGAAGTCGATGATGCGGGTGCCGCCCACGGTCAGCATCACGTTCGACGGCTTCAGGTCGCGGTGCACGATCCCGGCGTTGTGGATGTCCTTCAGAGCGCGCAGCAGCCCGTCCGCCAGGGCGTGCACGGCCTCGACGCCCAGCGGTCCGTGCTGCCGGACCACCTGGTCGAGCGAGAGGCCGGGGACGTACCCGGTGGCGACCCAGGGCGGCTCGGCGTCCGGATCGGCGTCGAGCACGGGCGCCGTGTACCGCTCACTGACCTTCCGCGCCGCATTGATCTCCCGCCGGAACCGTGCCCGGAACCGCTCGTCGGCGACGTGCTCCTCGTGCACGACCTTGACCGCGACGGTGCGTCCGCTCTCCGACCGCGCGAGGAACACCCGTCCCATGCCGCCGGCGCCGAGCCGCCCGAGCAGCCGATACGGCCCGATACGGTCGGGGTCGAAAGCAGCGAGCGGTTTGATGCTGTCGTCGACGCGTCCACCGCGATCGGTGCGCCCGTCGCTCCTGGTACCGCTCATACTGACGTGCTCCCCCTGACCTGCGGCACACTGACCGATCAACGCTACAACCGCGCCGTAGAACAGAACTTGTCATGCCCGGTTTTGGCCACGGCCGGGAATGCCGACCGGATGTGCACCGACCGGCCACAGCACCTGCTCGTCCTGACGCCAGAGCCTCCCAACCGGCCGTCGTCGCGGGAGCCTGACGTGCCGTCAACATCACACGACCGGGCGAGCCGTCGCAGCAGCCCGGCGCCTGCCCTACCTCCCGGGCGCCACGCCGTGGGCGCGCGCCCTGTGCCCTTGGCCCGCCGCCCCGTGAACCTGCGACCGTGCCCTGAGTGCGAGGCGCGGGCGTCCGCGCTTCACCCAGCCGCGTGAGGCTGCACGGTCTCTGTGACGGGCGCGGGCCGGGGGCGGGGTCCGTTCCTTCGGAACGCCGTCGCCGCGCGCCGCAGAGTCCGATCCGAGCTGATCCGGTCTCCCGGGATCCCCCTCGGTCGGCCGGTCACCGTTCCGAACGGTCCGCCGCTTCGTCCCCGAGGTCCGCGTCCGCGCCCTCGGCGCCGGCGGCGTCGCTGAGTCCGAGCCGCAGGTGCTCCGTGTGGTAGACGGCCTGGTCGAGCAGTTCGGCGACATGGTTGTCGTAGAGCGCGTAGACCACCGAGCGCCCCTGCCGGGTGCCGACCACCAGGCCGAGGTTGCGAAGCAGCCGCAGCTGGTGGGAGCAGGCCGACTGCTCCATGCCCACGGCGTGGGCGAGCTCGGTGGCCGCGCAGGGCCCTTCGCGCAGCCGGGCGAGGATCAGCAGCCGGGACGGGGTGGCCAGGGCCTGCAGGGTGGTCGCCACCCGGGCGGCGTTGTCCGCGTCCAGGCGTGTGCGCGGGACGGTGTTCTTCGCGGGGGTGGCTCCATGACCCATGCGTCAATACTACAGACGACTCATGAAGGAGTGTTCATGCGTTCCTGTATTGTGGACAGGGTCGTAAGTCCTGCCCGTGGCCTGTGCGAAGGGTTCTGCCCGCCATGTCCTCCACCCTGACCGAGCGCCCCGCCCCCGACGTGGCCGCCGCATCCGCCGGTGTCGCCCCGCGGCGGCGCACGCGGATCTTCGCGCTGCCCGAGGCTCGGTGGGCTGCGGCTGCGACGGTGCTGTTCCTGATCGCGCTGCCGTTGCAGCTGACCGGCGCCCCCGCGTGGGTGTGGGGTCCGCTGTACGCGCTCGCCTACGCCACCGGCGGCTGGGAGCCCGGCTGGGCCGGCCTTCAGGCACTGAGGGAGAAGACGCTCGACGTCGACCTGCTGATGATCGTCGCCGCCGTCGGCGCCGCCGCCGTGGGCCAGGTGATGGACGGCGCGCTGCTGATCGTCATCTTCGCCACGTCCGGCGCGCTGGAGGCGATCGCCACCGCGCGCACCGCGGACTCGGTGCGCGGCCTGCTCGATCTCGCCCCCACCACGGCGACCCGCCTGCTGGACGACGGCACCGAGGAGAGCGTGCCGACCGAGCAGCTGGCTGTGGGGGACACGATCCTGGTACGTCCCGGTGAGCGGATCGGCGCCGACGGCCGGGTACTGGACGGCGGGAGCGAGGTCGACCAGGCCACCATCACCGGCGAGCCCCTGCCCGTCGCCAAGGAGACCGGGGACGAAGTCTTCGCCGGCACCTTGAACGGCACCGGCGTTCTGCGGGTGAAGGTCGAGCGGGACGTCTCCGACTCCGTGATCGCCCGGATCGTGAAGATGGTCGAGGAGGCGTCCGAGACCAAGGCCCCGACGCAGTTGTTCATCGAGAAGGTCGAGCAGCGCTACTCGATCGGCATGGTCGTCGCCACCCTCGCGGTCTTCGCGGTCCCGCTGGCCTTCGGCGCGGCGTTCACCGGCTCACTGCTGAGGGCGATGACCTTCATGATCGTCGCCTCCCCGTGCGCCGTGGTGCTGGCCACCATGCCGCCGCTGCTGTCCGCGATCGCCAACTCCGGCCGGCACGGCGTGCTGGTGAAGTCCGCCGTCGTGATGGAGCGGCTCGGCCAGGTCGACGCCGTCGCGCTCGACAAGACCGGCACCCTCACCGAGGGCACCCCCCGGGTCACCGACATCCGCCCCCTGGCCGGCTCCGGCCTGGACGAGGACGAACTGCTGGCCCTGGCCGCGGCGGCCGAGCACCCCAGCGAGCACCCGCTCGCCCGGGCGATCGTGGACGCCGCCCGCACCCGCGGCCTGACCGTGGCCGCCGCCGTGGACTTCACCTCCGCTCCCGGCGTCGGCGTCAGCGCCACCGTGGCCGGCCGAGCCGTCGCGGTCGGCGCCCCGGCCCGGCTGCTGAACGACGCCCAGGGCGCCGTCTCCGCCCGCGCCGCCGTGGTCACCGGCGAGCTGGAGGACGGTGGCCGCACCGCGGTCCTGGTCGAGGCCGACGGCGTGCCGGTCGGCGTGCTCGGCATCGCCGACCGCCTGCGCCCCGACGCAGCCGCCACCGTCACCGCGCTGAGCGCGCTGACCGGCACCCGGCCGATGCTGGTCACCGGCGACAACCCGCGCGCCGCCGCCCGGCTGGCCGCCGAGGTCGGCATCACCGACGTCCGCGCCGGTCTGCTGCCCCAGGACAAGGTGACCGCCGTCAGGGAGCAGGAGTCGGCAGGCCGCAAGGTGATGGTCGTCGGCGACGGCGTCAACGACGCCCCCGCCCTGGCCGCCGCCCACACCGGCATCGCCATGGGCCGCGCCGGCTCCGACCTCGCGCTGGAGACCGCCGACGCCGTCGTCGTGCGCGACGAACTCGCCACCGTCCCGGCCGTCGTCGCGCTCTCCCGCCGGGCCCGCTCCTTCGTGGTGCAGAACCTGGTGCTCGCCTCGGTCTTCATCACGGTGCTGGTGGTCTGGGACCTGGTCGCCACCCTGCCCCTGCCGCTGGGCGTCCTCGGCCACGAGGGCTCCACCGTCATCGTCGGCCTCAACGGGTTGCGTCTGCTGCGCGAGTCCGCCTGGACCAGGGCCCGTGCGGAAGGCCGGAAGTGAGCAAGCGCACCCGCAAGCAGTCCGCCGCCCCCGCCGAGGGGGCGGCGGCCCGCTGCACCGTCACCGTCTGCCGGGGCTGCTGCTGCGGCACCTCCAAGGTCCCGGGCCTGGACCACCGCGCCCAGCTCGGCGGTCTGCGCGCATCGCTGGCGGGTGTGGCGAACGTGCGGCCCACCGACTGCCTGGACGCCTGCGAGCAGGCCAATGTGATCGTCGTCCAGCCCTCCGCCGGGGGCCGCAAGGCCGGTGGACGCCCGCTCTGGCTCGGCCTGGTCAACGACCCCGACGCCGTCGCCGACATCACCGCCTGGGTCAGGGCCGGCGGCCCCGGCCTCGCCGACCCGCCGGACATCCTCGACCTCTACGCGTTCAGCCCCTCCCGCCGCATCCGCCGGCAGATCGACAACTGAAGCGAACCAGCGCCGGGGGCTCGCCCCGCTGGTAGGCGCCGTTGTGGTGAGGCCAGGGTCATCTCGTCATGCCGGACCGCTCAGCAGTGGTGACATGCTTCGCCGGGCCGATGCGAGCGCACGCCGGTCGGAGCCGGCTGCCTGATGCGCCAGGCGCCACGCGTCAGGACTGCTTGTCCGCGAATGCGGCCGGCGAGAACGTGAAGGCCACATATGTGCGTCCGCCGACCTCGAAGTGGGCGGCCTCAGCCATCCCATAGTGCCGGTGCACGGCCAGGGAGCGCTCGTTGGCCGTCTCGACGAACGCCACGGCGAGGTCGAAGTCGTCCCGCAGGGCGCGGCAGAGGGCTCTGAGCAGCCGCGTCAGCACCCCACGCCCCTGGAATCGTTCGTCGACCGCGACGGGGCCGTAGAGGAAGAGCCTGCCGAGGTCGGCCCCGTCCGCCGCGCTGACGACTGCCGAGACCGCCGCTGCGGCCGGATGTGTCCGCGGGAGCCAGTCCGGCTCGCTCGTGATCGCGAACCCGGCGAGTTCGCCTGCGGCATCGGCGACGAAGATGCCCGGGCCGTCCTGGAAGCGGTCGAGGAGTTCGTTCGTCAGGTTGCCCTGCACAAAGCCTCGACGCGCCCGCTCCTCGTCGCTCAGCCCCGTTCCGCGAGCCTTGTCCATCAGTGACAGGATCGCTGCGTGATCTTCCGGACGGGACCTGCGTACGTTGATCGTCATGTCGGAGACGGTACGCAAGGGAGTGGACGCCCGGATCTCCGGCCTGGATTTCCGGTCTGTCTTGCCGGGCCCGGGGTCTGTGGCGCGGTGCTCGGAGCGGGCGGCCGTCGTTCGGGCTGGTGGTGCCCGGCGGCCTCCGGCCTGCCGGGCACCACCAGCCGCCGGGCTCAGCCGGTCGTGCAGTCGGTGCCGTTCAGGGTGAATGCGGTGGGCACGCTGTCGTTGGAGGTGTAGGTGCCCTGGAATCCGAACGACGTGGTGCCGCCGGGGGCGATGGTCGCGTTGTAGTCGGCGTTGGTGGCCGTCACGGCCCTGCCCGACTGCGTGACGGCGGCGTTCCAGGCGTTGGTGACCGTCTGGTCGCCGGGGAACGAGAACTTGACGGACCAGCCGTTGACGGCGCTGGTTCCGGTGTTGCCGACGGTGACGTCGGCTGTGAAGCCACCGGACCATTCACTGGTCTTGGTGTAGGTGACATGGCAGGTGCCGCCGGTGGACCCGCCGGTGGACCCGCCGGTCGTGCCGCCGGTGACGGTCCAGGTGAAGGAGGTCGTGCCGGAGGCTCCCGAGGAGTCGGTGGCGGTGACGGTGACGGGATAGGTCCCCGCGGTGGTCGGGGTGCCGGTGATACGGCCGGCGGAGCTGATCGTGAGCCCCGGGGGCAGGCCGTTGGCCGCGTAGGTCAGTGTCTGGCCGGCGGCCGAGTCGGAGGCCTGGATCTGCAGTCCGCCGACGGCCGTTCCCACGGTGCCGCTCTGGGCGCCGGGGTTGGTCACCGTGACAGTGTTCGACGGGACGGTCGTCGACCCGTACCCGGCGGCGGTGATGTTGGCCTGGACGGCGTTCTCGGTGGCGTCCGACGGATAGCCGGAGGTCATGACGCCTTCGTAGAAGGTGCCGGTGGCGCCGTGGCTGTTGTCGCCGCCGATGCCGAGGATGATGGCGCCCTGCTTCTTCATCGGGTTGTAGCCGGAGACGTTGGGTCGTGCCCCGTTGTAGTACGTG